>CAYVZE010000010.1:0-41907 GCA_964455685.1 uncultured Steroidobacteraceae bacterium | reverse complement strand
TCGTGGTCGTGGGCGCCGGGCTGCGCCTGCGGACGGACATGTTCTTCCTCTTCGAGCGCATCCTCAACGCGGTGCATGAGCTCGCACCGAAGGCGCGGATAGCGCTGCACGCCACGCCGGTGGACTTCGACGAAGCCGTCATCAGGGTCAGCGGAGGCGGGGATTGATTGGTCGCCTCCTTACATCCTGCGGTTCGGCATTCGGGCGGGTTCCTCCGGCGGGAATCCCGCACGGAGACTGAATCATGATCTTCCACGCATCCATACCGGCAGACGATCCGAAGCATGTGGCCAGCGTGCTGGCGGAGATCTGGGGTACGGAGTACTTCCCGTTCGTGTTCCCGGACAGCTACGTGGTCATCTCCGCGAATGAGTGGGGCAGCCTGCTGGAGGTCTGCAAGCGCGGGGACGAGCAGGTCCCGGCACCGGTGGAGGTGGGGTTGCGGCGCAATCCATCGCCTTCCAGGTACAACGAGGTGCACCTGCTGATCGGCAGCAGGCTGGGTTTCGATGACATCTTCGCCATCGCGGAACGCGAGCAATGGATTGCGAGGTCCTGCGACCGGGCCATCTTCCAGCTGGTCGAGCTCTGGATCGAGAACAAGTTCCTGGTCGAGGTCGTGACGGCTGCGCAGATCGAGCGGTATCGCCGCTTCTACTCCTCCGTGGAGAACTGGCGGGAGGCCATCAAGCACACCCCGATGCCCATCCCGCAGTTCGGCTACACGGAGAAGTGGCTGGAGGGGCCGGTCCGGCCGTGACGCCCGCAGGAGAGAAGGATTCGGCACAAGAAGTGCCATGAAGTGAAAGGAGTCACCATGACGGATCAGGCCCGTACATCATCCCGGATCAGATGCACTCCCGAGGTGCAGGCCCTGCTGGCGCAGGAGTCCGCCCAGGCCACGCTCGGTCGCCGGTTCCTGCGCTACTGCGAGGCCCTGCTCGGCCGGGACACCAGCCGGATCGACGAGGTCGTGACGCCGGATGCCCGCTTCCATGAGCTGGAAGCCGCGGGGTTCCCGCCAGGGCCGGCCGGGTTCAAGCTCTTCCGGTCACAGATCAATGCGGCCTTCCCGGACGAGGAGGTGGAGGTGCGCGCAATGCGTTTCCCGGAGGCGAACTTCATCGAAACCGAGCTCGCCTGCGCGGCCACCCACAAGGGAACGCTCATGGGCATTGCGCCCACCGGCAAGCGCGTCACCTTCATGGTCTATACGCGCAACCGCTTCGAAGGCGACAGGATGGCGGAGCGCTGGGATCGCACGGATTTCGAGGGATTGCTGGCGCAGCTGCGGGGTTGACCAGCAAGGTGATCATCACTCCTGGTGGACGCGCGCTCCATTCTCGAACTGACCGGCTTCGTGCTGCTGCCCGGGGTGGTGTCCGATGAGCATTGCCGCGACATCCTCGCGCGCCTTGCCGCGCGAGGCCCGGGTGCAGGAACACATAGCCTGCTGGCGGAAGACTGGTGCGCCGGGCTTGCCATGGCCCTGCGCGACACGCTCGACCTGGGCGCTGCGCTGACCGGATCGCTTGCGGTCCAGTGCACGTACTTCGAGAAGTCTCCCGGCGGCAGCTGGCTGGAGCCGCTGCGGCCAGGTCCGGGCATCCCGGTGCGCGAGCGTGTCGCGGATGCAAGGCTCGATGGCTGGTTGGAGAAGGACGGCATGCTGTTCGTTCGCCCGCCAGCGGAAATCCTCGACGAGCTGACCGTGGTCCGGCTGCACCTCGATGATGCAACTTCGGACAACGGCGCGCTGCGGGTGATTCCCGGATCGCATCGACTGGGTCCATTGAATCCGGAACAGTTGCACGACTACCGCGAGGTGCATGGAGAAGTTGTTTGCGCAACGCCACGCGGCGGTGTGCTGGCGATGAAGCCGCTGCTGCTGCACGCGTCCTCACGTGCCACTGTCCCGCGGCCGCGAAGGGTGCTTCACTATCTGTATGGTCCCCGGGAACTTCCATACGGGCTGGCGTGGGCAAGGGCCGTCTGAGGTGGGCCAGGATGTGCGCATCTTCGAGCTCGTCGGCGAAGAGGCCACGCTCCGGCTCGAAGGTGAACCGCCGGTGCGGTCGATGGCGCATCCGGGCTGGGATTACCGCGCCGAGCTGCAGGGGCACTCCATGCACGTCAGCCTGGTGGTGGGTGACGACGACCCGGCATCGTTCGTGGATTTCTTCGAGTCGCTGGCCGAGGACAGCGAGGGCTGGTCCGAGACCCGCGGCTATGAATCCTTTGATGGCACGCTGCGCATCGCCGCCACGCACGATCGCCAGCACACGGTGCGTTTCGAGGTGCGCCTGCGGGCAGATGCGCGCAGCGGCTTCGACTGGTCGGCCACGCATCGCCTGAGCCTGGAGGCCGCATCGCTGGAGAAGGTCGCGGCGGCGGCGCGGGTGTTCACAGCCTGATGTCTGCGGGCAGCGACATGGGCGCAGGCTGACGCGCACTGTGGATTTTCCGTACTTGCTTACCCCTGCGGGCTTCGGTAGAAGTCGATGGACAGGGCGCGTCCCATGCATCCATGCATCGTCGGACGCCGGGGGACTGGATGACGCGGGAAATGGCGCGCGACGAGTGGATCAGTCGCTACGAGCGCAGTCACAAACATCCTGTGAACCGGGCTTGCCACACGGTGGGCATCCCCATGATCCTTTGTGCGGTCATCCTTGGTGCGGTGTCGATCGTGGTGCCGGGCCTGCGGGTGCCGGCGCTGCTGCTGTTCGGGCTGGGCTGGGTGTTGCAGTTCGTGGGCCATGCCTTCGAGGGCAGGCCGCCCGAGTTCTTCAGGGACTGGCGCTTCCTGTTCGTGGGCGTGCGCTGGTGGCTGATGAAAATATCCGGCCGCATCTGATCCAGGAGACAACAACAATGAAACGCCTGATCCTTCCGGCGCTGGCCTGCTGCGCCCTGCTGTCCGTCACCGGTTGCGCGCCCCCGGATGCCAGCCCGCCGACGGCCACTGCCCCTGCGGCCGGGATCGAGCAGCAGATCCGCGAGATCGAGCAGCAGCAGGTGCAGGTCGCGCTTTCGGGCAACCGCGAGGCGCTGCTCGGCGTGTTCTCGCCCGACTTCCGCATGATCAATCCCTCCGGTGGCGCGGTTTCGCTGGAGGAACTGCTCGACCTGCTGGCCGGCGGAAACCCGCCCTACAGCCAGGCTGCCTACACCACCGAATGGGTGCGGGTGCTGGGCGACGTGGTGGTGACGCAGGGCACTGAGGACGTGACCTTCGGCGGCGCGCGCGCCGGGCAGAAGCAGCTGCGCCGCATCACGCAGGTCTGGCACCGCGAGGGAGAGGGCTGGCGGCTCGCGGCGCGCCACGCCACGCTGGTGACGCCGGAACCCTGAACGGCCCTCCCTGCCGCGCTGCAGTTAGTGCGGCGCGGCAGGCGCAGGATCAGAACATCCCGTTGGGATTGTCGAACTTCTCCGGGATGGGCTGGATGATGTCCCAGTGCTCCACCACCTTGCCGTCCTCGACGCGGAAGATGTCGACCACGGCCTCGCCATGGGGATTCGGGCCGCCGGTGCCGTGCAGGTGCAGCACCACGAAATCGCCCTCGGCGATCACGCGCTTGACCTCGTAGCGGTGGTTGGGGAAGTTCTCGCGGAACCACTGGACGAACTTGCGCAGGCCCTCGTGGCCGTCCTCGGCGTAGGGCGCGTGCTGCTTGTAGGTGTCGCCCATGTACTTGCGGCCGGCCTCGAAGTCCTTGCGGCCGATGACGGCGTCGTAGAACTCGAGCACCAGCTTCTTGTTGGCTTCAAGCCGGGCGGCTTCGCTGCTCGTGGTCATGGATCCCCCTTTCTTGTTATCGGCGCTGGATTATAGTCACCAGCATGTACGAGCTTTTCGTCGGCAACAAGAACTACTCGTCCTGGTCGATGCGCCCGTGGGTGCTGATGCGCGCGCTGGACATTCCCTTCCGCGAGCAGCTGCGCCCCTTCCACCTGAACCATGGCGAGGGCAGCTTCCGGCGCTTCTCGCCCAGCGGGCGCGTGCCACTGCTGGTGGACGATGGCTTCAAGGTGTGGGACTCGCTGGCCATCACCGAGTACCTGGCCGAGCGCCACCCGGGCGTGTGGCCTGCGGATGCGCGCGCCCGCGCCTGGGCGCGCTGCGCGGCCGCCGAGATGCACAGCAGCTTCGTGCACCTGCGCGAGCAGTGCTCGATGAGCGTGGGCGTGCGGGTGCGGCTGCACCAGGTGAGCGAGGAGCTCGGCGAGGACCTGCACCGCCTGGTGGAGCTGTGGAACGACGGCTTCGCGCGCCACGGCGGCCCCTTCCTCGGCGGCCGCGATTTCACCGCGGTGGATGCCTTCTTCGCGCCGGTGGCCACGCGGGTGCAGACCTACGGCCTGTCGCTGCCGCGCGAGGCCATGTCCTACGTGGAGCGGCTGCTGGCGCAGCCGGCGGTACGGCAATGGATCGAGGAGGGCATGGCCGAGACCTTCCGCGAGTCCGCGCACGAGGAAGGCATCCGCTCCCACGGGGACATCGTGCAGGACCTGCGCGCGCGGCCGGCCTGAGTGATGCGTTCATCCCGGTGCAGCAAGGCCCTGCCGGCGCTGCTGATGGCCGTGCTGGCCGCGGGCTGCAGCGTCACGCCGACCGCCCCTGAGGCTCCGCCCTCCGGACCGGCGCCCGCGCCACCGCCGGTGCTGCGCTACCGGCAGGCAAGCTGGCAGGAGCTGCCGGGCTGGTCGCAGGACGACACCCGCGCAGCCTGGCCCGCGCTGCTGGCGAGCTGCGGCAGCGCGCGCATGCCGCAGGCCTGGGCGGGCTTCTGCGCCGAGGCGCGCGCCGTGCCCCTCACCGATGCGGCAGCGCAGAGGGCACTGCTGGAAGCGCGCCTGCAGCCTTGGAAGCTGGTGCTGGAGCCGGCCGATCCGACCGCCGGCCAGGCGCAGGAAACGGGCCTGGTGACCGGCTACTACGAGCCGGTGCTGCAGGGCTCGCGTCGTCGCGGCGGGCCGTACCAGTGGCCGCTGTATGCCGTGCCCGACGACCTGGTGACCGTGGAGCTGGGCTCCCTCTACCCGGCGCTGCAGGGCGAGCGGGTGCGCGGCCGGCTGCAGGGCAGGCGCGTGACACCCTATCCGGACCGCGCGCAGCTCGCCGACGGGCGCGTGCTGGCCGGCAAGGAAATCGTCTGGGTGGACAGCGCCATCGATGCCTTCTTCCTGCAGGTGCAGGGCTCGGGACGGGTGCGCCTGGAGGATGGCACGGTGATCCGCCTGGCCTTCGCCGACGTCAACGGCCATCCCTACCGCGCCATCGGCCGCTACCTGGTCGAGCAGGGCGAGATGACGCTGGACGAGGTGAGCATGCCGGCGCTGCGGCAGTGGTTGCTGGCCCATCCTGATCGGCAGGCCGAGGTGTTCAACTACAACCCGAGCGTGGTGTTCTTCCGCGAGCTGCCGCTGGGTGAGCCCTCGGTGGGGCCGCAGGGCGCCATGGGGCTGCCGCTGACCGCGGGGCGATCGCTGGCCATCGATCCGCGACTGCTGCCACTGGGGGTGCCCCTGTACCTCGCCACCGAGCATCCGCTGGATGCCTCGCCACTGCAGCGCCTGATGCTGGCCCAGGACACCGGAGGCGCGATCCGTGGCGCGCTGCGGGCCGATTTCTTCTTCGGGATGGGGCCTGAGGCCGGCGAGGCCGCGGGCCGCATGCGCGCGCAGGGGCGCTTCTGGATGCTGTGGCCCACCGGGCAGGCGCTGCCGGGCGCGCGCTGAGGCGGCCGGTCCTTCCTTGACGGAACTTGGAGGCTGCCCGCACAGTCCACCCAAAGCCATTCTTCGCCAATACAGGGGAGCAGCATGAAAGGCATCAGCGACAAGGAGTTCTCACGGCGCCAGGTCATCCAGGCGAGTGTTGCGGCAGGCGTGGCCATGGCCGCGGGCCCGGCGTTTGCCGCGGCAGCTTCCCAGGGAGAGCTGATCACCCGGCCCGTTCCTTCCACCGGCGAGCGCCTGCCCGTGGTGGGCACCGGCACCAATGCCTATGGTGATTCCGACCGCGCCGAGCTCAAGCGCGTGCTCACCGAGATGCCGAAGCTGGGCGGCAAGGTCATCGACACGGCCTTCGGCTATCGCGGCTCCGAGGTCATGATCGGCGGGCTGCTGGCCGAGATCGGCAACCGCGACCAGTTCTTCCTCGCCACCAAGACGCCGATGAACGGCGACATCTCCAATCCCAAGGCGGTGCTCGACGGTGCGTTCAGCCGCCTGCAGGTCGACCGGATCGACCTGATGCAGATCCACAACCTGTACGGCATGGACGAGCTGATGCCGCACATCAAGGAATACAAGGCCGCGGGCAAGTTCCGCTACGCCGGCATGAGCACATCGATGGACAACCAGTACGAGGGCATCATGGCGGCGATGCGCAGGCACCGCCCGGACTTCGTGCAGGTGGACTACTCCATCGGCAACCGCGGCGCCGCCGACAACGTGCTGCCGCTGGCGCAGGAGCTGGGCTGCGCGGTGCTGATCAACGTGCCCTTCGGCGGCCGCGGCCGCAGCTTCTTCCCGCGCGTGGCCAATGTGCCGGTGCCTGAGTGGGCGGCGCAGGAATTCGACGCACGCACCTGGGCGCAGTTCTTCATCAAGTACATCGTGTCGCATCCGGCGGTCACGGCGACCATCCCGGGCACCGTCACCCTGGCGCACCTGGAGGACAACCAGGCCGGTGCGCGCGGGCGCTTGCCGAATGCGGCCCAGCGCAAGAAGATGGAAGAATTCTGGGATTCCCTCCCGGGCTGACGCGGAGAACTCCATGGCCATCCAGATCGACATCGGCATTCCCGAAAAGGATCGCGTAAAGATCGCCAAGGGCCTCGGCCACCTGCTGGCCGACACCTACACGCTTTACCTGAAGACCCACAACTTCCACTGGAACGTCACCGGTCCCATGTTCCAGACGCTGCATCTCATGTTCGAGACGCAGTACAATGAGCTGTGGACCGCGGTCGACCTGGTGGCCGAGCGCATCCGTTCCCTGGGTGCATTCGCGCCGGGCACCTACGCGGAGTTCGTGAAGCTCTCCTCCATCAAGGAGAGCCCGGGCGTGCCCAAGGCCCAGGACATGATCCGCGAGCTGGTTTCCGGCCACGAGGCGGTGGTGCGCACGGCCCGCTCGCTGTTCCCGGTGGTCGAGAAGGCCGGCGACGAGGCCACGGCCGACCTGCTCACGCAGCGCATCCAGACGCACGAGAAGACGGCGTGGATGCTGCGCTCGCTGCTGGAAGAGCAGGGCGGCAAGGGCAAGTAACCTCGTCATCTGCCCGCCGGGCAGCGCAGGAAAACAAAGGGCGGCGTCCCCGCGGGCGCCGCCCTTTTCTCTTGCACATGCGGCTTCGCGGGCTTGAACCGCGAAACTGCCGGCCGCTGCGCTAGTTCTCGAGCTCGAACGCCAGCAGCACGTTGCCGGGACGGCCCACCAGGCCGCCGTAGCCGGAGTTCACGAACAGCATGCCGCCGGCGACGATCGGGCCGGGACCATCCATGCTGGCGCCATTGGCCTTCACGCCATTGACGGTCTGGAACTCGCGGTTGGTGTCGAACTGCCAGATCACCTGGCCATCGGTGGTGGAGTAGGCGCGCAGCGCGCCGTCATGCGCGCCGCTGAACACGGCACCGGGGATGGCGGTGACCGCCGCGCCCTGGCCGGCGCCGCAACCCTGGCGGGCCTCGCCGCAGGCCAGCGGCTGCGGCGGCGCCTGCCAGACGATCTCGCCGGTGGCCAGCGACAGTGCGGTCATGCCGCCCGGCGTGCTGTGGAAGCCGTTGGTGCCGGTGTAGAAGTTGCGGCCGTCGGAGGCGCCGCCCCACTGGCCGCCCAGGCCGCTGGGCAGGCCGAACTGGGTCTTCCACAGCAGCTTGCCGCCATCGTCCGGGTCGAACGCAAAGGCGATGCCGGACTTCTGCGGCACCACGATGAGGTCGCGGTTGCCGTCATTGGTGAGGATGGGCGTGGCCGAGAAGTCGTAGTCCGGGCCCATCACGCGCGGGCAGCCGGGATTGTCGGGATTCTCGGGCTGGCAGCCCATGGCCCACTGGTCGTTGGGCAATACCTGGTTGTGCCATACCACCTTGCCAGTCTTCTGGTCGAAGGCGATCACGGCATCGGTCATGGGCTGCGCCGGATCGGCATAGCCATTGCCGGTGGCGGCGTAGACCAGCCCGCGCTTCACGTCCACCGAGGGGGCGGACCAGATGGCGCCGCCCGCGGGACCGTACATCTGCACGCCGGCGGCGTTCTTCGCGCGCGGCTTCGGCTCCTCGATGGTGTAGGTCTTCCACAGCAGCTTGCCGCTGTTGAGGTCCACCGCCGAGAGGCTGCCGCGGAAGGTGCAGCAGGGATTGTTGTTGGTGGCGCCGCGGCCTTCCTCGCCCAGGCCCTGCACGCCGACGAACACGCGGCCGTCGTGCACGGCCGGCGCGCCGGTGATGCCCGCGGACGGATGCTCGTCGATCTTCAGCGTCCACAGCGTTTCGCCGGTGTTGGCATCGAGCGCGTACAGCGTGGCGCGCTGGTCGCCGAACACCACGGCGTAGCCGCTGCGGCCCTGGATGCTGTAGGGCGCCACCGAAGGCGCGGTGCGTACGCCGGCGGCGGCCTTGAAGCTCCAGTGCGTGCAGCCGGTGGAAGGATCCAGCGCGTGCACCTCGCCGCTGTCACTGCCGACGAACAGGCGTCCGCCCGCCAGCGTGGGCTGGGTGCGCGCGGCGGCCACGCCGGTGTAGCCGAAGGCCCACTTCAGCTTCAGTCGCGGCAGGTCCGCGGCCGTGATGCCGCCGGACTTCGCGTCCTGGAAGCGCGTGGAAGCCGGGCCATTACCCCAGCCATTCCACGAGGGGCCGGTGGCCGGGTCGGCCATGGGCTCGCTGCGCGCGCAGCGGTTGGCCGACTGCGTGCTGCCGGCGGTGGCGGCGATCAGCTTGCCGGTGGCGAACTCGGACACCGCGCGGCGCTGGGTCTCGGTGAGCACCGAGCCCTGCAGCTGCATCTTGCCGGTGGTCAGGGAGTTCAGCACCGCCTCGGCGCTGAACTCGGCGAGCTGGCTGCGCGTGGGTGCCTTCTCGTTGGGGCTGCCGGCGGGCGCAGGCGTAGCGGCGTGGCAGACAGCGCACTGGGTGGTGAACACCAGCTCACCCTCGGACTGGGCGGCGCTGGCGGCGGTGGCACAGGCGGTCAGGATCAGGGCGGCAACGCCCTGCAGGCGCAGGTTCATCGGGAATCCCCCAGGGTTTCGTGCGGGGGATTATACGGCCCCCGGGAGAACGTCCCGGGGGGCGGGCGGGCTCAGGCGTCCGGGGCGTAGTGGCCCCACAGGCTGCGGAAGGCATCCAGCACGAACTGCTTCGAATCCCCTCGCTGGGCCTCGAATTCCTTCGCCGGGCCGGTCTCGTAGGCCTCTTCGGGGCCCTTGCCCTTCACCAGCTGCTTCACCAGCCGGTCGAAGATGGTGAAGTACATGTCGCGGTGGGCTTGCAGCGTGGCCTTGTCGACCACGGGACCGTCGGCGCCGATCACGCGGGTGCCGTCATGGGCCAGCTTCAGCAGGCGGTCATGGGCGCCCACCAGGCCGCCGATCCAGCCGCCGGTGCGCCAGTCCACCAGCGGCCAGCCGGTGTTGCAGACCACGCCGCCGGCGACCAGCACATCGGCCTTCGGCAGGTACGCATACAGGTCGCCGTCGGTGTGCGCCTGGCCGAGGTGGCCGAAGGCGATGGTCTCGCCGCCGAACTCGACGGTTTCGGTGGTGTAGAAGCTGGCATTGGGCTGCGCCGCCTTGGGGAAGGCGGGATGCGGCTGGGGCAGCCAGTCCACCTTGATCGGGCGGGTCAGCCACAGGCGCGTGTTCTCGTGCGCGAGGATGCGCGCGCCCTGCTTGCCCACGGTCTCGTTCAGGCCGGTCTGCTCGGGATGCCAGTGGGTGTTGACCAGCGTGTGCACGCGCCGGGCGCCGGCGGTGTCCAGCGCGAACTTCAGCAGCGCCTTCGCGTGCTCGCGGCGGCCGCCGTCGAACAGCATCACGCCCTCGGGCGAGGCGAAGCTCACCACGTTGGCGCCGGCGCCGGTGATCAGCGCCAGGCCGCTGCCGAGGTCCTGCGCGGCAAGGGAGGGCTTGCCCTCGCGCGCCAGCGCCAGGCCGGGGCTGCCCAGCAGTGCACCCGCGGAAGTGAGTGCGGCGGCATTGATGAAGCCGCGGCGGGTCAGGGCATGCATGTCGGTAAGGTCCTTGTTGAAGGCCGCGCCCCCGCACGAGGGCGCGGCGGATGACAGCTCAGACCTCGGCGAAGGTGCCCGTGCTGTTGCCCAGCTCCTCCACCGGCACGCCGGCGCGCTGCAGCAGCGTCAGCAGCAGGTTGGCGTGCGGCGTGTCCTGCGGGTACTTCAGGTGCTGGCCACCCTTGATGCGGCCGTAGCCCTTGCCGAGGATGGCATTGGGCAGCGGGTCGTTGTTGTGCAGGTCGCTGTTCGACATGTTGCTGCCGAACAGGATGATGGAGTGGTCGAGCAGCGAGCCGTCGCCGTCCTCGATCTTCGCCAGCTTGTCCACGAACCTGGCGAACACCCTGGTGTGGTAGTTCTGGATGCGGATCAGCCGTTCGATCTTCGACGGGTCGTTGGCGTGGTGCGACAGCGGGTGGAAGGCCTCGGTGATCGAAAGGTTCGGGTAGGTGCGCATGGACACCTCCTTGGCCATCATCATCGACGCCACCTGCGTCTGGTTGGTCTGCCAGGCCAGCGCGATCAGGTCGAACAGCGCATCGAGGTGGGCCTCGAACTCATCCGGCACGCCCTGCGGCGCATTCGGCAGCTCCATGGTCTGGCTCTTGGAGACGGCCAGGCGCTGGATGCGCTGCTCCACCTCGCGCACGGAGTCCAGGTAGCTCTCCAGCCGGGCACGGTCGGCGGGACCGACGCGGCGGGCCAGCGCCTTGCTCTCTTCCATCACGTAGTCGAGCAGGCTGCCGGTCTCGGCGAGGATGGCGCGGCGCTCATCGCCCGTGTCGCCCTGGCCGAACAGCGTGTAGAACACCTTGCGCGGGTTGTCCTCCATCGGCAGCGGCTGGAACGGCGTGCGGAATGACACGGTGCTGCCGAAGCCGCAGCCGGTGGCGCCCTGGCCGCAGGTGGCATTGCCGCCCTCGCCGGTCAGCTCCAGCGACGGCAGCGGCGTGTTGCCGGCGAAGTGGCGCGCGGCCAGCTGGTCGGCGGTGGTGCCCTTGTCACCCTCGCGGTTGTTCACGCCGTAGCAGGACAGCCAGGTGCCGGCGATGATGCCGTGCGGGTCGGAGCTCTCGCCGCCCTTGTTGCGCAGGCCGCTGACGATGGTGAGGTACTCGCGGTACTTCTCCAGCGGCTTGAGGATGGGCGAGATCTCGAAGTCGGTGCCGGTCTGCTTCGGCGACCAGGCATCCATGATGGCGCCATGCGGGAAGTAGATGAATCCCAGCCGCGGCAGCGGCCTGGCGGCGTCGGTGCTCGCCAGCGCCGTGGCGGCGGGGAACATGGCATCGAGCAGCGGCAGCGCCAGGCTGGCACCCGCGCCCCGCAGCACGGTACGACGGGAAATGGCTTTCTTGGTGATGTACATGGCTGGCCTCTTCCTCAATTTACCACCGCGGCCTGCAGGCTGTCCGGCGTCTCCGCCGCCCCCTCCGGGACCTTGGCCTTCAGGAACGCGTCGCTCAGCACGATGTTGGTGATGAGCGTCTTGAACTTGTAACCGTCCGCTGCCGAGCGGCGCACGATGTCGCGCACATTCGGCATGTCATGCGCCTCGACCAGGCGGCCCAGGGCGTAGATCAGCAGCCGCTCGGTGACGTTCTGCACGAAGGGCACGGGCTCGGCCAGCAGGGCTTCGCGCAGTTCATCCGGGTCGCGCACCACCGTGCCGTCCGGCAGCTGGCCGAGCGTGTCGATCTCGGTGCGCGCGAAGCGGTCGATGTGGCGCTTCTTGCCGGTGGCGTCGAAGCCCTCCAGCACGAAGCCCAGCGGGTCGATGGCGGCGTGGCAGGAGTAGCACTGCGGCTTCTGCCGGTGCGCCTCCAGCAGCTCGCGCACGGTGGCCGGCTTGTTCTGCGCGTTGGTCTCCGGCAGTGCCTCCACCGCCGGCGGCGGGATCGGCGGCGGGGCGCCGACGATTCGCTCGAGCACGTAGGCGCCGCGCAGCACCGGCGAGGTGCGGTTCGGGTACGAGCTGGCCATCAGCACGCCGCCCTTGCCCAGCAGGCCCCAGCGCGAGGAATCCTCCAGCTTGATCTTGCGGAACTGGTCGCCGCGCACGGTGTTGATGCCGTAGTGCAGCGCCACGCGCTCGTTCACGTAGGTGTATGGCGAGGACAGCAGGTCCAGCACGCTGCCGTTGTTGCGGATGATGTCATCCATGAACAGCGTGATTTCCTTGACGAAGTCATCGCGCAGGTCGGCCTGGCCGCTGGCGTAGGGGAAGATCGCCGGGTCGGGCGAGATTTCCGGCAGCTTGGTCAGGTTCAGCCACTGCGCGCCGAAGTTGCGCGCCAGCGTCTCCGAGCGCGGATCGGCCAGCATGCGCTCGACCTGCGCGCGCAGCACCTCGGGCTTGCCCAGATCGCCGTCGGTGGCCAGCTTCAGCAGCGTGTCGTCCGGCAGGCTGTTCCACAGGAAGAACGACAGCCGCGACGCCAGTGCCAGGTCGTCGATGCGATAGATCGTGCCCGGCGGCAGGCGCTCGGGCGCCTGGTCGGTGCGGAACAGGAAGTCCGGGTGTGCCAGCACCGCGGTCAGCGCGCGGCGGATGCCGGCATCGAAGTCGGAGCTGGCGCGTCCCTCTTCATAGAAGCGCATCAGCGGCTGCAAGTCGCGGTCGGTGACCGGGCGGCGGAAGGCGCGGCGCGCGAACGACTCGATCACCTGGCGGGCGCAGGGCGTTTCCTCGGCCTCCGTGCGCGGGTAGCAGGCGGCGAAGATGTGGCGGCGCGAGGGCGTCTCGCTCACGCCGGTGGGATTGAACGGGCCGCGGATCTCGAACGAGGTCACGCGCAGCACGCGGTCCTGGCCGCCGCCGGGCGTGTACATCTGCAGCCGGTCCTCGGACTCGGCGAAGCTGCGGTGGCGGAACGCGACCACCACGCGGCGCGTGCCGGCCTTGGCGTGAAAGCGGATGTTCTTCAGCCGGGCGTTGATGGCCTCGACCGCCGGATCCTGCTCCTGGTCGATGGCCTTCATGTCGGTCTCGCCACCGATGGTGGTTTCGTAGATGACCTTGCCATCCACCAGCACCACCAGGTGGTTCTCGAACTCCATGTTGTAGACCCACAGCGCCTGGGCCATGTTGGCGATGTTGATCATGTACTCGCCGTCGGCCGGGAAGTTGTGGTCGACGGCGATGCCGCCGCGCGTGCCCAGCGGCAGGCCGTCCTCGTGGAAGATCTGCGTGGACGGCCTGGTGGCGCGGTAGGTGGTGGCGGCGGGCAGCGCGTCCTTGTTGCCCATGGCCTGCAGCACCACGATGCGCGCGGCGGAGATGTACTGGTCGAGGAAGGCCGGCGTGATCGACAGCGCGGCGGCCACGTTGTCGAAGCCCTCGCGCGGTTCATCGCGCGGCAGCAGCTCGGCGGCATTGATCTCGATGCCGAGCAGGTCGCGCACGGCGTTGGCGTATTCCTTGCGGTTCAGGCGAGTGAGGCCCACGTAGCCTGGGTCGGGATGGCGCATCGCCTCCTCGTCGAGGCGGCTCTCCAGCCAGGACACGAACTGGCGGCGCGCCTGGGCGTCGGGCATCTCATGGCCGCCGGGCGGCATCTGCTGGCTGCGCAGCTTGCGCACCACCTTCTCGAACACCTCGGCCTCGGTGCCGATGTCGTCCTCGGTCAGCACGTCGAAGGCCACGCCACCGGCCCAGTCCTCGGTGTTGTGGCAGTCGTTGCAGTAGCGCTCGAACAGGGACCAGTGGGCCTCGCCGCCCGCATGTCCCTGGGCGGCCGCGGCGTCCGCGGCGCCGCTGGCCAGGCCGGTCAACAGGGCAGCGCCGAGCGCTGCGAAAATGCGAGAATCTTTCTTCAACTCAACCTCTTGCGGGCTCGTCCTGGCGGAGCGCTGGTGCTGCCAGACGCGGCAGCGAGCATATGCCATGCCCCTCGCCCCAGCCATTGTTGCCTACTGAGGTAGACCGGTTTTGTGCGGGGCGGTTCCGGTGCGAAAGGGTGGAGCGCGACAGGTGGAAGGGATGGAAGCGAAGGTCCTGGCGGCGGGCAGCCAATGGGTTGCACCGGCAGGGGCATTGGCGGCTCCGTGCGGTGCTTTTTGTCGATGATGGGTGATCGATTGCGGCAGATGAAGGCTTTTGGCGGCATGTCCCCGGTATCCATGCCCAGGCAGGTGTTTCCGTGCCGGTAGGTCCTGGCCTGCGCTCCCTCGGCAACCCGCACTCCGAGCCGCACCGTACCGCACGGCACAACTGGCTGCGGGCCGCCGTGCTCGGCGCCAATGACGGACTCATCTCCACCTCCAGCCTGCTGATGGGCGTGTCGGCGGCGCAGATGTCCGAGCAGTCGGTGCTGGTGGCGGGACTGGCCGGACTGGTGGGCGGCGCGCTGTCGATGGCGGCCGGCGAGTACGTGTCCGTGTCCTCGCAGGCCGACAGCGAACGCGCCGACCTGGCGCGGGAGAAGGAGGAGCTGGCGAAGTACCCGGAGGCCGAGCATCGCGAGCTGGTGGGCATCTACATGCAGTACGGGATGTCGCGCGCCACGGCCGAGCAGGTGGCGCGCGAGCTGGAGGCACGCGACCCGCTGGCTGCGCATGCGCGCAGCGAGCTGGGCATCACCGAGATGACGCGGGCAAGGCCGGTGACGGCGGCGCTGGCCTCGATGGGCGCCTTTTCAGCGGGCGCTGCGGCGCCGCTGCTGTTCTACATGCTGCTGCCTGCCGGGCTGCAATCGAAACTGCTGTTCCTTGCCTCGCTGGTACTGCTGATGGTGCTGGGCGCCATCGCCGCGAGGCTGGGTGGCGCGCCGCGCCTGCGCGCGGCGCTGCGCGTGGGATTCTTCGGCTTGCTGGCCATGGGCGGTTCGACCCTGGTCGGAAGCCTGTTCGGGGTGGATGTTGCATGACGTTTTCCGGATCCGCTTGCACTGAGGCGGCTTCGTCCCCGCTGGTGCTGCGCCCGGCCGCGCTGGCCGACGCCGATGCGCTGGCACTGGTGGGTGGCGCCACTTTCCTCGAGAGCTATGCGCACCTGCTGCCGGTGGGCGACATCCTCGCCCACGTCGCGCGCCAGCATGCGCCCGGGGTCTATCGCAAGTACCTGGAGGACCCGGCCTGCCGTTGCTGGATCGTCGAGCACCTGCCCGGCGCCGCGCCGGTGGGCTACCTGGTGGCCACGCCGCCGGACCTGCCGCTGGCCGGCATCGACCTGGCGCTGGACTGGGAGGTCCGTCGCATCTACCTGCTGCACCGGTTCCAGGCCCTGGGCCTGGGGCGGCAGCTCATGGAGGCGGCGCTGGCCGAGGCGCGTGCCATGGGACGGCGGCGGGTGCTGCTGGGCGTGTACTCGCGCAACGAAGCCGCGCTGCGTTTCTACGACCGGCTGGGCTTCACCCGGGCAGGGACGCGTTCATTCCGTGTCGGCCACAACGATTACCACGATTACATTCTTGAACGCGTTCCCTGACGTGCCGGGGAAGGAAATGCTAGGGTCGCCCACCACATGAAACACACGCAGGGAAAGCCCGCCGCGGCACGGCGTCCTGCCGCGAAGTCCCGCGCCACGAAGGCGCAGAAGCAGGCCGCTGCCCGTCCGCTGCCGCCGGTCTCGGTGGTGATCCTCGCCGCTGGCCAGGGCAAGCGCATGAACTCGGCGCTGCCGAAAGTGCTGCAGCCGCTGGCCGGCCGGCCGCTGTTGCGGCACGTGCTCGATGTGGCGCGCGAGCTGGATCCCGCTGCCGTGCACGTGGTCCATGGCCATGGCGGCGAGCACGTGCGCGCGGCATTCGCCGACGAGCCGGTGCAGTGGGCGCTGCAGGCGGAACAGAAGGGCACCGGCCACGCGGTGATGCAGGCCATGCCGGCGATCCCGGATGACCACCTCGTGCTGGTGCTGTATGGCGACGTGCCGCTGCTGCGCGCCTCGACGCTGCGCACGCTGGTGGCGCTGGCCGGTGCAGATGCGCTGGCGCTGCTGACCGTCCAGCTCGCCGACCCGACCGGCTACGGCCGCATCCTCCGCGACAGGAGCGGCGCGGTGCGCGGCATCGTCGAAGAGAAGGACGCGACCGCGGCCCAGCGCCGTATCCGCGAAGGCAACACCGGCGTGATGGCGCTGCCGGCGGTGCGCCTGCGCGAATGGCTCTCGGCGCTTCGCTGCGACAACGCGCAGGGCGAGTACTACCTCACCGACGTGGTGGGCATGGCGGTGAAGGCAAAGGTGCCAGTGCGGCCGCTGACCGCGCTGGACGAGGCCGAGGTGCTGGGCATCAACGACCGCCTGCAGCTGGCGCGCGTGGAGGCCCTGGTGCGGGCGCGCTGCGCCGAGCAGGCGCTGCGCGCGGGCGCGACGCTGGCCGATCCGGCCCGCTTCGACCAGCGCGGCGAGCTGGTGCTGGGGCGCGATGTGTTCATCGACGTGAACGTGGTGTTCGAGGGGCGTGTCGTGCTCGGCGATGGCGTGCGCATCGGCCCGAACAGCGTGCTGCGCGACACCACCGTGGGGGCAGGTACACAGCTGTTCGCCCACTGCGTCACCGAGAAGGCCGTCATCGGCGAGGGTTGCCTGGTGGGGCCGTTTGCCCGCCTGCGTCCCGGCGCCGAGCTGGCCGAGGGCGTGCACATCGGCAACTTCGTCGAAGTGAAGAACTCGCGCATCGGCAAGGGCTCGAAGGCCAACCACCTGACCTACCTGGGCGATGCGGACGTGGGTGCGGGCGTGAACGTCGGCGCCGGCACCATCACCTGCAATTACGACGGCGCCAACAAGTCGCGGACCGTGATCGGCGATGAGGCCTTCATCGGATCGGGCAACATGCTGGTGGCGCCTGTGACCATCGGCGCTGGTGCCACCACCGGCGCCGGATCCACCATCACGCGCGATGCGCCGCCCGGCAAGCTGACGCTGGCGCGCGGCCGGCAGGTCACCATCGAGGGGTGGCGGCGGCCCGTGAAGAAGAAATCCTCCTGAGGAAGGGAATATGTGCGGAATCGTTGGAGCGGTCGCCGGCAGGGACATCGTCCCTGTGCTCATCGAAGGGCTGCGCCGCCTGGAATACCGGGGCTATGACTCGGCCGGCCTGGCCGTCATCAATGGCTCGGGCAAGGTGGCGCGCCGCCGCACCGTCGGCAAGGTGCGCATGCTGGAGGACGCGCTGGCCACCGATCCCGCGCAGGGCGACACCGGCATTGCGCACACCCGCTGGGCCACCCACGGCGCGCCCAGCGAGCGCAATGCCCATCCGCACATCTCGCGCGACGGCATCGCCATCGTCCACAACGGCATCATCGAGAACCACGAGGAGCTGCGTGCGGACTTGGTCGCGCACGGCTACGAATTCGCCTCGGAGACCGACACCGAGGTGATCGCCCACCGCATCCACTGGCACCTGCAGGCCCAGGGCGACCTGTTCAAGGCGGTGCGGGCCACGGTGGCCGAGCTGGAAGGCGCGTATGCGCTGCTGGTGCTCGACGAGCGTGTGCCCGGCAAGCTGGTGCTGGCCCGCGCGGGCTGTCCGGTGGTGATCGGCCTCGGCGAGGAGGAGAACTTCGTCGCCTCCGACGTGGCCGCGCTGCTGCCGGTGACGCGCCGCTTCATGTTCCTGGAGGAAGGCGACGTGGCCGAGGTGACCCGCGCGGGCGTGCGCGTGATCGATGCCGACGGCAACAGCGTCGAGCGCGAGGTCAAGGTCAGCGAGCTTTCGGCGGCCGCGGCCGAGAAGGGGCCGTACGCGCACTACATGCAGAAGGAGATCTTCGAGCAGCCGCTGTCGGTGGCCAACACGCTGCAGGAGCGCGTGGCCAACGGCCGCCTGCTGGAGGCGGCCTTCGGTCCCCGCGCGGCGGAGATCTTCCCGCGCGTGGAGTACGTGCACATCGTGGCCTGCGGCACCAGCTACCACGCCGGCGTGGTGGCGCAGTACTTCATCGAGCAGATCTGCCGCATTCCATGCCGCGTCGAGATCGCCAGCGAGTACCGCTACCGCAGCGCCGTGGTGCCGAAGAACGCGCTGTTCATCAGCATCTCGCAGTCGGGCGAGACCGCCGACACGCTGGCTGCGCTGAGGCTGGCGAAGAAGAGCGGCTACCTCGCCACGCTGGCCATCTGCAATTCGCCCGAGAGCTCGCTGGTGCGCGAGTCGGACCTGGTGATGCTGACCCGGGCGGGCCCGGAGATCGGCGTGGCCTCGACCAAGGCCTTCACCACCCAGATCGCCGCGCTGTCGCTGCTGGTCATCGCGCTGGCCAAGACCCATGGCGCCGACCCGGAGCGCGAGCGGCGGCTGGTCGAGACGCTGGTGCAGGTGCCCGGCCTGATCGAGAAGACCCTGACGCTGGAGCCGCAGGTGCGCCAGCTGGCCGAACGCTTTGCCGACAAGCGCCATGCGCTGTTCCTGGGCCGTGGCGCGCTGCATCCCATCGCGATGGAAGGCGCGCTGAAGCTCAAGGAGATCTCGTACATCCATGCCGAGTCGTATGCCGCGGGCGAGCTCAAGCACGGTCCGCTGGCGCTGGTGGATGCCGACATGCCCGTGGTGGCGGTGGCGCCCAACAACGACCTGCTGGAGAAGCTGAAGTCGAACCTGATGGAAGTGCGGGCGCGCGGCGGGCAGCTCTACGTGTTCGCGGATCCGGAATCGGGAATCGAGTCGTCGGAGGGCGTGGAGGTGATCCACATGCCGCGGCACGTGACCTACTTCCAGGCGCCGATCGTCTACACGATCCCGCTGCAGCTGCTGGCCTACCATGCGGCCATCCTGCGCGGCACGGACGTGGACCAGCCGAGGAACCTGGCCAAGAGCGTGACGGTGGAGTGAGGGGCGGGCGGCAGAGCCGCCTTGCATGCGAACGCCGTTCCCCGGGGTTGGCTGGGCCCGAGAAGCTGGTGCGCCGGGGCGTCACTCGACGAGCGCCATGAGGCCCTGGACCTTCCGGATGTTCCCTGCGCAGATGCGCCGGAAGGGGCCACTGATCCGCGTGTCCTGCGCAGCGCGGTCCCAGAACGCCACGGCTCCCCGGGCCGCAACCAGCCACGCCGGACGATCGTACGGCAGCGGCAGCGCCGGATTGAAATCCACGGGCGGCAGTTCCACGCCCCGGGCCGGCGCGTACAGCATCGGCAGCATGTCGTAGGCGGGTGCGAGGCGGAATCCCGGCCGGCCGCGGACCTCGCCGGGGCGAAAGCTGAGGTTGCCGTCATGCATGTCGTTGTTGCCGATCAGCTGGCCGAAGTGCCACAGCACTTCGACGGCCTGTTCGGTTTCCGGTTCGATCAGCTTGAGTTCGCGCAGCCGGGCGGCGCCCTGCGGCCAGGGGGCGGACATTCCGAACCACGCGTGGTTGATCGCTCCCCATGTGCAAACGGCGGAACGCCCGTGCGCGCCGTGACGGTCGAACCGTTCGCTTTCCAGGAAGGTGCGGCCACGGGCTTGCAGGATGCGCGTGTGTGCGGCATCGATGCCCGGCAGCCCGTTCAACACTTCCGCGGCCAGGTGCTCGCACACGAGCAGGTCGGACCAGCGCTGTGAGCCTTCCGATCCGTCCGATCCCGAGAACTTGACCAGGACCTTGGCGGGTCCGTCGCGTTGCTGGCGAATGGCGGTGAACTTCGGGAACTCGCCGGCGGCCGACGAACCCGGGTGCCCGCCAGCCATGGCCTGTTCTGCCAGCGCGGCGTAACGGGCGGGGAGTCCGGGTTCTTTCAGCGGTTCGTCCGGCTTCTGCAGCCGGGCAAGGAACTGTTTCAGCGCGCCTTCGCCCACGAGAAGGTCGCCGACCGGGTCGCTGCCGTAAAGGCTCATGGCGAGCAGGACCTGGTCCTCGGTCCAGCGCTTCGGGTCCGGGTCCAGCGCCAGGATGGGGGCCACGGCGCGGGCGAAGGTCCTGCCCAGGAATCCCTCCGGCCAGAGGTCCTGGAGGAAGTACGGCAGCCCGCCAGACCACCCGTCACGCATGGATTCGTTCAGCGGCCAGGGACAGGGGGTGGGGGTCCACTCCAGGACGCTGCCGTGCGGGTAGGCCAGATGCAGCTGCGCGACGTGGTCGTAGCGTCCTTTTTCGTCGATGCGGAAGATCGGGAGAGGGCTGTTGTCCGCCGCCAGTGGCCGGCGCGCGGCGTAGGCGGTCCGGCGGCCCCGGCCGATGGTCAATACGGCTGGTCCGGCAGCGCGCACCAGGCGCATCAGGGTAGGCCGGCTGACGCCGAGCGCGGTCCGGAGTTCCGCGGCGGGGATGTTGGGCCTCGCGCGCAGCACCCGCAGCAGCTCTTCCTGGGCGCTCATCCTGAAACGATCATTTCCGTCTGGAATTTTGCTAATCGATTGATACTACATGGGATTGCAAGATAGATGAAACGATTCTTGCAACAAACCCTGAAACCATTGTGCGGTTCCGGCTTGCCGCTGTCCAGAGCCGGTCGCGGTGCCATTTGACCCGCGCGGGATCCCCGCCCACGCTTGCGCGGGTGCTCCTATGAACTCCACCCAGCTCACCCGCTATCTCGCCCGCATCGACCACCCGGCCGCCGAGGCTGCCCCGGCGACACTCTCCTCCCTTGCTGCCGCCCATGCCCGTTCCATCCCGTTCGAGAACCTCGACGCGTTCGTCCGCCGGCGCGTGAGCCTCGAGCTCGCGGCCGTGTTCGACAAGCTGGTCCTTGGCTGCCGCGGTGGCTGGTGCTTCGAGCAGAACCTGCTGTTTGGCGAGGCGCTGCGCGCGCTGGGTTTCGATGTCACGGACCTGGCTGCGCGGGTGCTCTGGGGCCGCGGCCCGGACGCGATCACGCCCCGCACCCACCGGGCCCTGCTGGTCCGCGCCGAGGGTCGCGATTGGCTGCTGGACGTCGGCTTCGGCGGCCAGAGCATCTGCGGCGCCATCGACTTGTCCCGCGACGACCCCCAGCAGGTCGGCCACGACGTCTTCCGCCTGGAGCCCCTTGCCGCCGGCGAGCGCCGCCTGTGGGTGCGCATCCGCGGTCAATGGCAGCCGATGTACCGCTTCGACCTGCAACCCCAGCTGCCGGTGGACTTCGAGGCAGCCAACTTCCAGCTCTGCATGGACCCGGCCTCGCACTTCACGCAGATGCTGATGCTCTCGCGCGCCACGCCGGACGGACGGCACGTGCTGCGCGACTTCGAACTGGGCTTCCATGACCCCAACGGTGCAACGACGCGCCGCGTGCTGCGCGGCCCGGAGGAGGTGCTCGGCGTGATGGAGGAGGTCTTCGGCCTGAAGCTCGACGAGGAAATGCGCCAGGCCGTCAGCCGCAAGCTCTCGCAGCGCGTTCAGGCGGGCTGAAGCGCGGGGGCGACGCCGGCCTGCACCACTTCGGCCTCGAGGTCGTACGTGCCGGCCGCGGTGATGCGCACGCGCGCGAAGTCGCCCTGCTTCAGTCCCCCGGCCTTGCGGAGGTTCACGACGCCGTCGATCTCGGGGGCATCGCCGGGTCCGCGCGCGACGGCGCGGTTGCCCTCGACGTGGTCCACGATCACGGTCATCTCTCCCCCGACCTTCTGCGCCAGGCGCTTCGCGGAGATGCTCGCCGCCTTCTCCATGAAACGCTCGTACCGCTCGTCCATCACCTCGGGCGCCACCGCGCCCGGGATGTCATTGGCGGCGGCGCCTTCCACCGGCGAGTACTTGAAGCAGCCGACGCGGTCGAGCCCGGCTTCATCCAGCCACTGCAGCAGTTCTTCGAATTCCGCTTCGGTCTCCCCGGGGAAACCGACGATGAAGGTCGAGCGCAGCGTGAGGTCCGGCACGGCCTTGCGCCAGGCATGGATGCGCTCGAGCGTGTTCTCGGCATGCGCGGGCCGGCGCATGCGCCTGAGCACCGACGGGCTGCCGTGCTGGAAGGGGATGTCGAGGTAGGGCAGCACCTTGCCTTCGGCCATCAATGGCAGCACGTCATCCACGTGCGGGTAGGGATACACGTAGTGCAGGCGCACCCACACGCCGAAGCCGCCCAGTGCGCGCGCCAGGTCGAGGAAGCGCGTCTGGTACTCGGCGCCGGCGAAGCTGGCGGACTGGTAGCGCAGGTCCACGCCGTAGGCGCTGGTGTCCTGCGAGATCACCAGCAGTTCCCTGACGCCGGCAGCCACCAGCCGCTGTGCCTCGCCGAGCACCGACTCCAGCGGCCGCGATACCAGCCGGCCGCGCAGCGCCGGGATGATGCAGAAGGTGCAGCGGTTGTTGCAGCCTTCGGAGATCTTCAGGTAGGCATAATGGCGCGGCGTGAGGCGGATGCCCTGCGGCGGCACCAGGTCCGTGAAGGGATCGTGCGGGTGCGGCAGGTGGCGGTCGACGGCCTCGAGCACGGCCTCGGTGGCATGCGGGCCGGTGACGGCCAGCACCTTGGGGTGCGCCTCGAGGATGCGCTGCGGGTTGGCGCCCAGGCAGCCGGTGACGATCACCTTGCCGTTGGCGTCGATGGCCTCGCCGATGGCCTCGAGCGACTCGTCGATGGCCGAGTCGATGAAGCCGCAGGTGTTGACCACCACGAGGTCCGAGTCCTCGTAGCTGGGTGAAATCTCGTAGCCGCGGATGCGCAATTGCGTCAGGATGCGCTCCGAATCGACGAGCGCCTTGGGACAGCCGAGGCTGACGAATCCGACGCGTGGGGAAGGGGCGGGCATAAGCGCCTATGGTAAAGGAATGACAGAGCAGTTTGACCGGGCTTACTACCAGCGGTTCTACGAGGATCCGCGCACCGCGGTGACCAACCGCGCCGAAATGAATGCCCGCGGCAGGTTGATTGCCGCGATGGCCGAGCACCTGGGCCTGCCGGTACGCAGCATCCTGGACGCCGGCTGCGGCATGGGACTGCTCAAGGCGCCGCTCAAGCGCGCCCTGCCGGGCGCGACCTATACGGGCCTGGAGGTCAGCGAGTACCTCTGCAAGCGCTTCGGCTGGATCCACGGCGGCATCCAGGACTTCGACCGCAAGGCGAAGTACGACATCGTGATCTGCTACGACGTGCTGCAGTACCTGGATGCGCAACAGACCCGTCGTGCACTGCAAAACCTGGCCCGCGTGTGCCGCGGGCTGCTGTACTTCGGCGTGCTGACCAGGGAGGACTGGGAGGAGAACTGCGACCAGTCGCGGACCGATCCGGCGGTCAGCCTGCGTTCGGGCGCCTGGTATCGCCGTGAGCTGAAGAAGTCCTTCCGCCACCTGGGCGCGGGCTTCTGGCTGCACCGCGACTGCAACCTGACGGTGTGGGAGATGGATACCGCCGCGGGGACGTTCGCATGAGCCAGGTGCCGCGCATTCCCGTCACTGTGCTCACCGGTTTCCTTGGTGCGGGCAAGACCACGCTGCTCAACCGCATCCTCTCCGGGCAGCACGGCAAGCGCATCGCCGTGATCGAGAACGAGTTCGGCGAGGTGGGCGTGGACCACCAGCTGGTGATCGGCGCCGAGGAAGAGATCTTCGAGACCAGTAATGGCTGCATCTGCTGCACGGTGCGCGGCGACCTGATCCGCGTGCTGGGCCAGCTGCTCAAGCGCCGCGACCGCTTCGACCACGTGCTGATCGAGACCACCGGCATGGCCGACCCGGGCCCGGTGGCGCAGACCTTCTTCCTCGACGAGGACCTGCGCGAGCAGTTCGTGGTGGACGCCATCGTCACGCTGGTGGATGCGCGCCACTTCGAGCAGCACCTGAAGGAGCTGAAGGAGCCGGCCATCCAGGTGGGCTTCGCCGACGTGGTGATCCTGAACAAGACCGACCTGGTCGGCGAGCAGGACCTGGCGCGCATCGAGGCGCGGATCCGTGGCATCAATGGCACGGCGAGGATCCACCGCGCGGTGAATGCAGCGGTGCCGGTCGACGTGGTGCTGGGCCTGGGCGCCTTCGACCTGGATCGCGCGCTGGCCTTCGACAGCAGCTTCCTGGAACCGCAGTACCCCTTCGAGTGGGCCGGTGCGGTGGAGCTGAAGGCAGGGCACAACATCCTGCGCGCGGCCGGGCCGCATGCGGGCGGACACGACCACGGCCACGACGACCACGACCACGAAGGGCATGGCCATGGCCACCACGGCCACGACCATGGTGCGCTGAAGATCGCCTTGCTGCCGATGCCTGCCGCCACGCGCGAGGCACTGGAGGCGCAGGTCGAGCCCGCGGTGCGCGTGTTCGCCGGCAAGCCGCGCGTGCTGGAAAGCGGCGCGCACCTGGCGCCGGCGGAGTCGCCCTTTGCGCTGGAGATGCAGTGCATGGGCGGCCAGTGGTGCATCGACGTGGACCAGCCGGGTGCGTATGCCCTGTTCGTGGAGCATGCGCCGGCTGAGTTCGGGCTGGTGACGCCGGCGCCGGCGGTGGCGGAGCTGCAGTTCGCCTCGCACCACCACGACAACGAGATCAGCTCCATCGGCATCGAGGAGTCGCGCGCGCTGGACGCGCGCAAGATCAACGACTGGCTGTCCTGGCTGCTGCAGGCGCATGGCGAGGACATCCTGCGGATGAAGGGCGTGCTGAACATCAAGGGCGATGAGCGCCGCTACATCTTCCACGGCGTGCACATGATGTTCGACGGGCGCCCGGACCGGCCGTGGGGCAATGCGCCCCGTTCCAGCCAGGTGGTGTTCATCGGCCGTGGCCTGGACCGCGAGGAACTGCTGGCCGGGTTCTCCGGCTGCGTGGCTTCCTGAGGGCCATGGGCACGGACCACGCAAGGCTCACCGCCGGCCCGGTGGTGGCCATCGATGATTTCCCGGTCGCACTGGCATGGTCGCCCGATGGCCGCACGCTGGCCGTGGGCGGCGGCGAAGGGCGCCTCTGGCGCGTGGACGCCGCCAGCGGTGAAGCCACGCTCCTCGGCGAGCACTTCCCCGGCGTGATCGAGATGGCCTGGCAGCCCAGGGGCACGCAGCTCGCGGTGTCGGGCCAGGATGGTGCCGTGAACCTGTGGGACATGCAGGCGGACGCGCCCGCGGCCCGCCCCCTGCACCGCGCCGCACGCTGGCCTGCAGGGCTGGCCTGGCGCAGCGATGGCCAGCGGCTGGCCTTCGCCTCGGGCCGCGATGTGCTCGTGTTCGATGCGGCCGGCGCGCAGCTTGCCATGCTGGCCGGGCACACAGCCAACCTGCTGTACCTGGCCTGGCGCGGCCGAGACGAGCTGCTGGCCGCCGCCAATGGCGCGCTGTTCGTCGATCGCGTCGATTCGCCCACCATCGAGCAGTTCGTGCTCGAAGGCACCCCGCTGACGCTGGCGCTGTCGCCCGACAACCGCATCGCTGCCTGCGGCCTCGCCGACGGCACGGTGAACTTCCGCTACATCAACAACCGCAAGCGCTCGCGCATGAGCGGCTACGAGGGCAAGGTGGAACACACCAGCTGGAGCGGCAACAGCCGCCTGCTGGCAACGGCCTCCAGTGGTGCCAGCAGCATCGTGGTGTGGGACTTCGGTGGCAAGGGCCCCGAGGGCAGCCAGCCGCTGCAGCTCAACGCGCACGAGGACCGCATCGAGTCGCTGGCCTTCCAGCCGGGCGGCGCGCTGCTGGCCTCGGCGGGCCGGGACTGGCGGGTGGCGCTGTGGCGGCCCGGCAAGGCGGTCCGCGATGCGCTGGACATTCAGCTGCTGGACGGGCCCGCGGGCACGATGCTCTGGTCCCCGGATGGGCGGCTGCTGGCCGTGGCCCAGCCGGCCGGCAAGGTGCGCATCTTCTCGATCAGCGCGCCGTAGACCGTCAGCTGCTGCTGCAGCGCGCGGTCCCAGGAGTAGCGCGCCTCGACGCGGGCGCGCGCCGCCTGTCCCAGTGCCTCGATGTCACGGTCGTACAGGTCGCGCACTGCGCGCGCCATCAGCGCGCCATCGGCGCGGGCCGCGGTGACGCCCACGGTCTCGTCCACCAGCTCGGCCACGGCATTGGCGCGCACGCCCACCACGGGGCGGCCGCAGGCCATGGCCTCGATCACCACCAGCCCGAAGGTCTCGGCGGTGCCGGCGTGGATCAGCGCATCGGCCGAGGCCAGGGTGCGCGCCAGCGCGCCGGGATCGCGCCGGTAAGGGATCAGCGTGATGTTCGGCGCTGGGCGCTGGTGCTCGCCGCCGCCCACCATCAGCAAGTGGTAGCGGTTGCCCAGGCGCTGGAAGGTGTCGTGCAGTACCTGGATGTTCTTCTCCGCCGAGAACCGGCCGGCATACACCAGCAGCCGTGTGCCGGGCGCCAGGCCGAGCTGCCGGCGCAGGTCCAGGCTGCGCTGCGAGGGATGGAACACGCGGGTGTCCACGCCCAGCGGCTGCAGCATCACGTTGCTGAGCCCGAGGCTGGCCAGGAACTCGCTCATCACGCGGCTGGGCGCGAACACCAGGTCGAACTGCTCGTACAGCCAGCGCAGGTAACGGCCGGCGGCGCGACCCATGTACTGGCCGAGGCGGATGCCGACCAGCCGCGGCAGGTGCGAGTGGAAGAAGGCCACTGCCGGGATGCCGCGCCGGCGCGCGACGTCGAGCGTGCACCAGGCGGGATGGAAGGCATCACCTGCCTCGATGAGGTCGGGCTCGAGGTCGTGCAGCATGTGCTTCCAGCGGCGCGGCGCCAGCGGCAGGCGGTAGTTGAAGGTGCCCGGCACGTGCACGCCGCGCAGTGTCGACACGCCACCGGGCTCGAGGCGGTGGGTATCGCCGGGAACCAGCAGCGTGTGGCGGATGTGGGGCTGCTTCAGGTACCACTCGTGCTTGGCATTCACGTAACGCCGCACGCCGCCACTGGTGGGAGAGTAGAACAGCGTTGTATCGACGAGATGCATGCTTTCCCCCACCGCAGTGGTTGGGGCATTGCACCCGCCGGCAACACATTTTGTCAAGCAAGGCCGGCCGGATACCGGCCTTGGCGGATATGAGGTCGGCGACGGCCTACAACGGGAACTGCGCAGTGCCTACTGCGCCGCCGCCTGCGAAGATGACTGCTCCGCGTCGACGGGAAGGTCGATCACGAACTGCGTGTACTGCCCGGGCTTGGCGGCAACGGCGATGATGCCGCCAAGCCGCGCAACGGCCCGGCGAAGCGAGGTGAGTCCCAGCCCGCGTCCGCGTCCGTCGTCGCGCACGACCATGCGCAACTGCGTCTCGCCCAGCGGCTCGAACCTCACCGCCACGGTTGCATGCGCCGGCTTGCCTGCCGCCAGGCGCTCCTCGGGCGTATCGATGCCGCGCTCGACGGCATTGCGCAGCAGCTGCTGCAGCAGGCCATCGATGCACGCGCGCAGGTTCCTGGGCACATGCGCGGCGCCTTGCATCTGGAAGGTCGCCAGCACGCCGGCCTCGCGGCCGCGGTGGCGCACGAAGCTGGCCCAGCGGCGCGGCGATGCCTGGCTCCAGGCCGTGCGCCGGCGCTGTGCGGTGTGGTCCTGTTCCGGCTGCGGGTCCACGTGGCGCTGCTCCTCGATGCGCCACAGCGTGCCGGCGCTGCCGGCGATGCGGTCGACCAGTACCGCCAGCGGCAGCAGCGCGTCGCCGGTGAGCTCGTCATCGGCGAGCAGGAAGTCGAGCCGGTGCAGCAGCATCTGGCAGGTGTCCTGGATCGGACCGAGCTGCAGCGCCGCCGCCTCGCTGGCGAGCTGTGCGGTGGTCGCGTGCACCTGCGCCAGCTTGTCGCGCAGCGCCTCGATGTCGCGGGCCGGCAGCTTCAGCGTGGCGCGGATGGTGCTGATCGTGGTCAGCGCCGATCCCAGGAAGGCGCGCAACTGGTGCGGCGGTGAGCGCAGCGCCGCCATGGCCAGCTCCAGCGCCTGCCGGGTGTCGGCGAGGCTCTCCTGCACGTCGTTGAGTGCGGAGACATCGCGCAGCACCAGCAGCAGCGCGTCATGCCCGGCGGAGCGGTGCAGGCTGATGGCCACGTGGCGCTGTGCGCCGCCGCCGCGCCGCGCCAGCAGGGCGAACACACCAAGGTACAGGCCGGCGGGACCGGCGGCGGACGCCTCGTCGGCAATGCGCGAGGCAAGGTCCGCCGCGCGCGCGGGCGCCATGATCTCCGCCAGCAGCGGTTGCAGCGCGGCGGGCAGGGCATCGGGCTGCCGACCGGCTTCCTCGCGCCACTCCGCCAGCAGCAGGTCGTGGTGCACGGCCCGGACGCGGAGCCCGGCATCCAGGCGCAGCACCACGGCCCGGCCCAGGCCGAGCAGCAGTTCCGCCAGCTCGTCTCCGGCCGGCTCGTGCATGGTGGTCCTCAGGCAGCGAGCTGCCGCAGCGAGGCGAGCAGCTCCTCGGCGCTCGGGAAGCGGTCGTCGCGATCCTTCGCCAGCAGGCCTTCGAGCAGCGTCTGGTGGTGGGAAAAGTGTTCCGGGAGCTGCGGCACAGCGGCGTTCACGTGCTGCTGCAGCACCTCGATGGCGGAGCTGCCCTGGTAGGGCTTCTCGCCGGTGAGCATCTCGTAGAAGATCACCCCGAGACTATACAGGTCGCTGCGGGCATCCAGCTCCAGTCCCTGGGCCTGCTCGGGGCTCATGTAGTACGGCGAACCGCGCAGCACGCCGGCCCGCGTGCTGCGCGTGCCATGCTCGAGGTTGCGCGCCAGGCCGAAGTCGATCAGCACCACCTGGCCGTCCTCGCGCAGCATGATGTTCGGCGGCTTGAGGTCGCGGTGCAGGATGCCCTCGGCGTGCACTGCGGCCAGCGCCTCGGCGATGCGGCCGAGGTAGTCCAGCGCCTCGCGCTCGGTCACCGGGTTCTGCAGCCGTGCCTTCAGGTCGCCGCAGGGGAAGTACTCCATCGCGATGAACTCGCGGCCGTCGTGCATCCCGTAGTCGTAGATGTCGACCACGCCGGGGTGGCGCAGCACGCCGACGGTCTCGAACTCGCGCGCGAACTGCGCCACGCCGTCCTCGGACTCGTGGCTGACCTTCAGCGCGACGTTGCGGTTCAGCGCCGCGCTGTGCGCCAGGTACACGGTGGCGCGCACGGATTCGCCGAGCGTGTCGAGCAGCGTGTAGCGGGGGATCAGGTCGCGCGGCACCTTCAGCGGAGCGGGCAGCGCGGCCGGCGGCGCGGAGCGCGCGCGCCGGCCGTGCTCGTGGCGATGAGGCGTGCGGCAGGCGCGGTCCAGCGCTTCTTCCAGCAGCTTCGCGGTGATGGCGCGCCGTGGCAGGTAGTCGGCGGCGCCGCGACGCAGCGTCGCGACCGCCGAGAGCTCATCGCCGTTCTGCGCCACCACCAGCAGCGGCGGCATGTCGGGAATGTCGAGCACGCGCTCGATCCAGTCGAGGCTGGCCGCGCAGCAGTCGGGAGAGAAGTCGAGCACCGCCGCCAGCGCGTCGAGGCCGGCGCCGGAGGTGGTGGCCAGCCGGCGCTCGAAGGCGGAACGGTCCTCGAGTCCGGCCTGGGGGCCGCCTTCCAGGGCTTCGATGCGGTGCTGCAGCCAACGGCCCACCTGGCCGTCGTCCGCGACTACCAGCAGGCGCGGGGGTCGGGGCATGTCCGGGCTCGTCAGCGATCTTCCTGTGGAGTGAAGCGCATGCGCAGGCGCGCGCGCTGCTCCACGGGTTCGCCGTTCTGGATGACGGGCTCGTAACGGTATCGGCGCATCGCGGCCATGGCCGCCGCATCGAAAGTGCGGCGCGGCTCCGACTCGACGACCTTCACGTCACGCACGGAACCGTCCCTGGCTACAGTGAACTCCATTTCGACCCAGCCGGAGAGATTGCTCTCGAGCGCGAACTGGGGATATTCGGGCGGAACCCGCCGCACCACCTTCAGGGTGCTGGCGGACACCGGTACGTTGCCGGCGGGGCGCGCGATGCCGGCGGCCGGGGCCGCGGGCTCGGCGGGTGTTTCGGTCACGACCGGTGCGACCACGACGGGCGAGATCACCACCGGCGCGGCGGTGGACTGCGTGGCCTGCTGGACCATGGCCTCGTCGATGCGACGGCGCGCGAAGTCGAGGCCCGGCGCGCTGCTGTTCACGGTGCCGGCTGCTTCGACGAAGCGGCGCGCGGCCACGGGCCGCTCGTTGCTGAGCTCGTGGTCGGCCGCGGTGAGCAGCGCAGCGACCACCGCGTCGCGCGCCGCGCGCACCAGCGGGTCGCCGGCACCGATGGCCTGCGCCTGCTGGAAGCGCGTCACGGCGTTGTCGTCGACGGGATCGACCAGCGAGCCGCTGGCGATGCGCTCTTCCACCAGCGCCACCGCGGCGCGGATCTGCGCCTGGCGCGCCTCCAGCGCCTGGCGCTGCGAGGCGTCGGCGCTCAGGCGCGCCAGCTCGCGTTCGATCTGCGTGTTGAGGAAGCTCAGGCGGGAGTTGTCGGGCACGATCAGCCGCACCATCTCCGCGGTGACGCGCGCATCCTCCAGCTTGCCGTCGAGCAGCGACTTCTCGGCGCCGGACAGCGCCTGGTCGATGGCGTCATCGAAGCCGTCCTTCGCAACCTGGTTGTCGGCGTCGAGGCGCAGCACTTCGCGATACAGCTCCGCCGCGCTGCTGCCGTCCGCGCCCACGAGCCTGCCGGCAGCGAGCGCACTGGCGGCGCGATCGAGCAGCGAGGTGAGCTCGGGCGAAGCGGGAGCCTGCACCGCGGGTGGTGCGCCGGGCACGGCGACCTCTTCCTTGCGCATCATCAGCCAGCCGCCCACGGCCAGCGCCACCACCGCGGCGACACCCGCGAGGATGGGCAGCATCGAGGAGCTGCCGTGGGGCGGTGGCGTGGCGCCCGACGAGGCGGCGGCCAGGGGCTGGTCGGCGGCGGGCTCGGCCGCCTGCCGGATGCTGGCGGCATCGACGAACAGCTTCAGGCGCTGCGGTGAGGCCGGCTTGTGCACGAAGCGGAAGACCTTCTGGCTGGCGATGCGGCTGGCGAGCACGGTCTGCTCGGCCGCATGCCCGGCCACCAGCAGCCGCACCTCCGGGAACTGGTTCTTGATGGCGTCGACCGCGGCGTCGACCGGCACGCCCAGTGCCTGGGCGTCGAGCAGCACCAGCGAGCCGTCGTCCTGCATCAGGAGGTCGGCGAGGGCGCGCAGGTCCTCCACCATCCCGACCGGGACACCACCTGCCGTCAGCTCCTGCACCGCAGCCGCAAGGGCGGGATCATGCGTGAGGACAATGAGGTTGCGGTCGGTGCCTGCCTGGCGTTCCCCATCCCGGGAAACTTCGCCGCGAACCTTGGGGCTAGCTGTCAAGTCCGTCTCCAGCGCTTGGGTGGTTCGTCCGGGGGCGTACCTGCCCCACTGTGGTATGAGGGGACTTTACGTCGCGCGGCCGGCGGTACAACCTTCATGCACCGCGGCTTTCGCATTCTGTGAAGCCGGTCGCCAACGCGGGGCAATCTGGAGAGGTGTGCTGCAGCATGCGTAACGTGAAGTCGGTCACATTCGCGCTGTTCCTGGTCGCGGCCTGGTTCGCCCTGGCCCCATTGGCGCGGGCGGCCGACGGCAACCTCGCGCAGCAGCGGGCGGCCGAGGAATACCTGCGCGCGCTGGCGCGTGGCGACGCGGCGGCGATGGCCATGGCCATTCACGAGGACGAGCTGGTGCAGCTGCGCACCCGGCTGCTCGACCAGATGCGGCTGGAGGCCGACCGCGGGAGCAGCCTGACGCGCGCACGGCTGTTCGGCGAGGGCATGCCGCTGTCCGACATCGAGCGGCTCACGCCGCAGAGTTTCTTCGTGGCGCTGTCGCAGCGGCTTTCTTTCGGCGGGCGCGACTTCCGCAGGGTGGACTGGATCGAGGCGGTGAAGGACCGCGGCGGCATGGTGCACATGGTCGGCCGGCTGGTGCCGCCGGCCGAGCTGGGCGAGGTGCGCGTGCCGGTGCTGGTGAGCATCATCCCGTGGGGCAAGGACTGGAAGGCGGCGCTGCCGCTGGAGCTGCAGGCGCAGATCGATGACCTGCGCGCCGGCCGTGCTCGCGGCGCGCGCGCGGCTGCTGCTGCCGCCGCTGCGGGCGGCGAAGGCGAGTCGCAGGAGCCAAAGGCCGTGGCGCTGCCGCCGGCGATGGTGAAACTGTTCGACGATGCACTGGCCAACCTCGAGGCCGGCCGCTGCAGCGACTATTACGAGAAGCAGATGAGCCCGAACTTCCGGCGCACCACCGGCACGCGCGCACTGCGCACCCTGATCACTTCCTGCGAGAACCGCGCCGCGCTGCGCGAGCAGTACATGGCGGCCATCCGGCTGGCGAAGCAGCGCGAGCCGCGCTACGAGTACGCCGGCACCCGCGCGGTGTTCGACCTTTCGGGCAGCGGGTTGCCGTTCCCGCAGTGGATCGTCGAGAACGTCGACGATCGCTGGTACATCGCCGAGTAGGACATCCCTCAGAGGCCGGCGTCGAGCCTGAAGCGCCGGCCCGAGGCTTCCAGCACCACGCCGGCTGGCGTGATGCGTTCCACCTTCACGCCATTGGGCGTGTACTCGCCCTCGCGCAGGCGGATGCCATTGAGCATCACCGAGCGGAACGCCGGCGCCGGATCGTAGACGTGCAGGTTCAGCACCAGCTCGGGCAGCGAAACGCCGGCGGCGCGCAGCTCGTGCAGCGCAGGCAGGCGGTCGGAGTCATCGATGCGCGGAACGGTGACCGGGGGCGGCGTCGCGCGGACGGGCGCCACGGGAAGCCCAGCTTGCGCAAGCGCCGGTGATGGCGGCGCAACGGTTGCCGGACTTGCGCCAGGCTGGGGCGCGGTGGCTGCGGCTGCAGGCGCATCCGCCGGCTGGGCAGCGGCCGGTGGCGCACCGGCCTGGGGTACCCCGGCGACCTGCTGCACCGGCGCGGATGGCACGCGCAGCAGCAGCCATGCCAGCACCACGAGGTTGACCAGCAGCACCACGCCCAGTGCCCAGGCCCAGGTGGGCAGGCCGCGCCGCGGCGGCGCCACGCGCGCATCCACCAGCACCGGCGCGACCCTGCGGTGGCGCTCGGCTTCGGCTTTCTTCAGTGCGTCGAGGATGAAGGACATCGTTGCCTTCAGTGCGTGTTGGCGGTCAGCAGCGGCGTGCCCGGGCCGGCAACCACGCTGTCGAGCACGGCCTGGGTGCGCACGCCGGCGATCCCATCCGCCACCAGTCCCTGGCTGGCCTGGAAGCGCATCACCAGGTCCTGCAGCTCTTCGTCGAAGTAGTCCGGGTCTTCCGGCGGGTACAGCAGCTCGCCGGCCAGTCCCGCCCAGGCGTTGAGCCGCATGCGCAGGTTGCGTACCGGCTCGCCCCATGCGCCCACGGAAAGGTTGCGCGTGTCCAGCTGCGCCGGCTTCCACAGCAGCGTGAAACGGCCGTCCCAGCGCGCCTCGAGGTCCTCGAGCGCGATGTCGTGCGAGGCCTCGCCGATCAGCAGGCGCGCGCGTGCGTCAGGTACGGAGAGTTGCACCACCACCGCATGGTGGGTGAGGCCGGCATCGTCGCGCAGCGACAGCACCGCAGGGCGGTTGAAGCGCGACAGCGACTGGATGCCGCCGTCGGTGTCGAGGCATTCCAGTCCACGGCGCATCGCCTGCACGCAGGCTTCCTCGCCGCCTCGCGCAAAATCCAGTCCCCACAGGGAGAACAGGCGCGCCCAGGCCTCCTCGATTCCGGCCGGCGCGCCAGGCTGCTGCAGCACTTCGGACAGCTGCGGGGGAGTGGCTGGCACCGGTCCGGCAGGTGGCGGGACCTCGCCTGCCGCCGCGGCTTCGGCGATCGCGGCCGGTTCGCCGGCGGCCGCCGTGGCCGGTGCGTGCAAGCGCGTCCACGCGCCCCAGGTCGTGACGCAGATCAGCGCTGCTGCCGCAGCGGCGGCGGTCCACGGGAGCCACGCAGGTGGCACGCGATGGCCGAACACCTCGCCGGAAGCGCGACGCACCATGTCGGCGCCGATGCGGTGGCGGTCCTCGGTGAAACCGCCCAGCAGTGCGCGGTCGCCGATGATGTTGATCAGGCGCGGGATGCCGCCGCTGGCGCGATGCAGCTCGGCCAGCGCGCCGCGGGTGAAGATCTCCTGCGTGGCGCCGGCGATGCGCAGGCGGTGGCGCACATAGGCGGCGGTCTCGGCGCGCGACAGCGGGTCGAGGTGGTAGCGTCCGGTGATGCGCTGCGCGAGCTGGCGCAGGTCCTCTCGCTCGAGCATGGCGCGCAGCTCAGGCTGGCCGATCAGGATGATCTGCAGCAGCTTCTGCGTCTCGGTCTCCAGGTTGGTCAGCAGGCGGACCTGCTCCAGCAGTTCGCGCGAGAGGTTCTGCGCCTCGTCGACGATCAGCACCACGCGCCGACCGGCAGCGTGCGCCGCCAGCAGGTGGCGGTTGAGCAGGTCCACCTGCAGCTTCATGCTGCCCGCCGCGTATGGCGGCAGCGGGATACGCAGCTCCTCGCACACGGTCTGGATGAACTCGTTCGCGTTCATCGCCGGGTTGATGATCAGCGCGATCTCGGCGTTCTCGGGACGGCGCGCGAGCAGCGAGCGGATCATCGTGGTCTTGCCGGTCCCCACCTCGCCGGTGAGCTGGATGAAGCCGCCGGCCTCGGTCACGCCATAGAGCAGGTGCGCGAGGGCCTCGGCATGACGGCCGCCAAGGTAGAGGTAGCGCGGGTCGGGCGTGATCGAGAAGGGCTTCTCGGCCAGGCCGTAGAACGACAGGTACATCGCGCGGCGCGGACGTCGGGGCGGGCACGGCTGCCTTGCCGGCGGCCGTGCCCGCGGGCTGGATTACTGGACGGTGATGGTGATCTTCTCCGAGGCGACCACGGGGTCGAACGGGATGTGCAGGTGATCGCCCATCACCAGCTGCAGCGTGTGCGTGCCCGGCGAGAGCTCGATGGTGGCCTCGGTCTGGGCCTGGCCATAGTGCAGGTGCTGCGCGTCGGCCGGGATGGGCTGGCTGGGATCGGGCAGGTCGGCATCGATGACCAGGTGGTGGTGCCCGGCGCCCTCGACGATCTCGCCGGCCGGGGCGACGCCGATGTTCTCCACGCCGAACACCACGTGCACCGGCGAGCTGACGGTCTCGCCGTCCTGCGGGCTGACGAAGAACACGCGCGCGCCGGCGGGCGCTGGCGTGCGTGGCAGGGCCGGCGCGGCCCCAGGCTGCTCGTGGGCGGCCTCGGCCACGGTTCCGGACTCCGGCGCCTTCGAGCAGGCCGCCAGTACCACCAGCGCGGCCAGCGGGGCCGCCATCGTTCGGATACGCATTTCAATTCCTCCCATCGTTGGATCAGGCCGGTGGAGACCCCGCCGGCAGCTCGCCGGGCGCGAAGTCGTCCACATTGATGATGCTCATGATCTTCGCATCATAGTCGAGCAGCAGCGCGGCTTCCTCGGCGGTGAGGATGCCCAGGCGCTGCCCTTCGGCGATCTGTCCGGGCATGTCCAGCGCGCGGATGCGGCCGGACTTGACGCCCTCGACGCGCAGCTTGCGCTCGATGGGCTCGGCGCGCACGGCCAGCGCCAGGGCCTCGCCGAGCCGGGCCAGCGGGTTGCCGGCGGCATCGGTGCGGAAGGCATGGCGGCACAGCCGCTCACGTACCGGTCCGGGCTGCATCACCAGCCGCGCCAGCTCGGCGCCCAGCCGGTCGGAGGGCGCGAAATAGGTGCGGCCGCGCGGGAACACCAGCAAGCGCATCAGCGCCGCCAGCACGCGGTTGGGGAAGTTGCGCAGGAAACCATGCAGCTGCTCCTGTGCGCGGTACAGGAGGTCGCGACAGGCCCACTCGACGATGGGCCGCTCCTCTTCCGGCGAGCCGTTGTCGTGGTGGTGCTTGAGCACCATCGAGGCCATGTACAGGTACGACAGCACGTCGCCCAGGCGCGCCGACAGGCTCTCCTTCTTCTTCAGGTAGCCGCCGAGGGAAAGCATGGCCACGTCGGCGATGAAGGCGAAGGAGGCCGAGAAGCGCTGCACATGCTGGTAGTAGCGGCGCAGCGGGCCCTTGCCGGGCACGCGCTGGAAGCGCGCCAGCGTCAGCGCCATCACCCACGAGCGCACGGCATTGGAGATGGTGAAGCCCACGTGCGCGAACAGCGCCCGGTCGAAGGCCTCCACGCTGCGCTCGCCGTCCGGGCTGCGCGCCGCCTCCATCTCCTTCAGCACGTAGGGATGGCAGCGGATCGCGCCCTGGCCGAACACGATCAGGTTGCGGGTGAGGATGTTGGCGCCTTCCACGGTGATGCCGATGGGCGAGGCCTGCCAGCCGCGGCCGAGGTAGTTGTTCGGGCCGAGCATGATGCCCTTGCCGCCATGCACGTCCATGGCATCGGCGCAGATCACGCGGCTGAGCTCGGTGCAGTGGAGCTTGAGGATGGCCGCCGGCACCGCCGGGTTCTCGCCGGCGTCGATGGCGCCGGTGGTCACGCTGCGCGAGGCATCGATGATGTAGGTGTTGCCGACGATGCGCGCCAGTACCTGCTCCACGCCCTCGAAGCGTCCCACGGACAGGCCGAACTGCTTCCTGATGCGCGCATAGGCGCCGCTGGCCCAGGTGGCCGCCATCGCGCCGCCGGTGGCGTTGGCGGGCAGCGAGATGCAACGGCCCACCGACAGCTGCTCCACCAGCATGCGCCAGCCGCGGCCGGCCATCTTCGGCCCGCCGATGATGAAGTCCACCGGCACGAATACGTCCTTGCCGTGGATGGGGCCGTTCTGGAAGGGGATGTTCAGCGGGAAGTGCCGCCTTCCGATGGACAGGCCCGGCGTGTCGCGCGGGATCAGCGCGCAGGTGATGCCGATGTCCTCCACCTCGCCGAGCAGGTGCTCGGGGTCGAACAGGCGGAAGGCCAGGCCCACCACCGTGGCGATGGGCGCCAGCGTGATGTAGCGCTTGGAGAAGTCCAGGCGGATGCCCAGCACCCGCTCGCCCTGGTACTCGCCCCAGCACACCACGCCGGTGTCGGTGATCGAGGAGGCGTCCGAGCCTGCCACGGGGCTGGTGAGGCCGAAGCAGGGGATCTCCTCGCCGCGTGCCAGCCGCGGCAGGTAGTACTGCTTCTGCTCCTCGGTGCCGTAGTGCACCAGCAGTTCGCCGGGGCCGAGCGAGTTGGGCACCATCACCGTCACGCCCAGCGTGATCGACCGGCTGGACAGCTTGGTGAGGATGGAGGACTGCGCGTAGCGGCCGAACTGCAGTCCGCCGTACTCCTTCGGGATGATCATTCCCCAGAAGCGGTGCTTCTTGATGAACTCCCAGGCCTCGGGCGGCAGGTCGGCGCGGCGGTGCGTGACGTCGAAGTCTTCCACCATGGCGCAGAGCTGCTCCACCGGGCCGTCGAGGAAGGCCTGCTCCTCGGGCGTGAGCCGCGCGGCCGGCGTGCCGAGCAGGCGGTTCCAGTCCGGCTTGCCGGTGAACAGCTCGCCATCCCACCATACGCCGCCGGCCTCCAGCGCGTCGCGCTCGGTGGCCGACATGGTGGGCAGCATGCGCAGGTAGGTCTTCAGGAAGGGCCGCGACACCAGCGCGCGGCGCAGCGGGCGCAGGTTGAACAGCCACAGGAGGGCCACCAGCACCAGCAGGAACACCTTCCACCACAGCGCCGCGCCGCTCCACACCGAGTACGCGCCGATCAGCACCGTGGCAGCCACGGCGAAGGCCCACAGCGGCAGGCGATGGTAGGCCAGCACCAGCACGGCGCCGAGCAGCAGCAGCGTGATGACGACGCCCACCTGGGCGATGGCGAAGATCGCAGCCGTGGCAGCGAGCAGCAGCAGGAGGATGAGCAGCATCAGTCCACTATAACCCGCGCCCACTGGCGCGGAACCGTTGTAAGGTTGGGTGCATGGGCAAGCTCATCATGAAGATGGGAATGCTGGCGGCCGGCCTCGCGGCCGGGATGCTGATCGCGGCCGAGCCGGCCGGCGAAGCGCGCGCGCCGCGCTACACCTTCTCGTGGCCGCTGGGCCCGGATGCGCCGGCACCTCGCGGCGGCACCACCCGCGGTGCCCCGGTGAAACTGGCCACTGCGCCGTCGGCCGAGTGGCAGGCGCTGCAGGCGAAGGACCTCGCGCCGCAGGAGCGCGACCGGCGCGCCATCCTCGCCATGGCCGGCACCTACCGCGTCACCTTCGATTTCCTCGAGGTGGCCACCTTCCCCGACGAGGGCAGGCGCCCGCGCCCCTACCAGTCCTGGGGCACCGAGAAGGTGTACGTGGACCGCAACGAGCCGGGGTTCATCAGCCTGGTGCACATCCTCGAGATGCGCGTGGTCGGCCAGGACGGGCGCATCAGCGAACCCATGGTCACGAAGCACTGGCGGCAGGACTGGCGCTACGAGCCGGAATTCGTGATCGAGCACGAGGAAGGGCTGCGCTGGCGCAAGCGCAGGCTGTCGGATGAGGAGCGCCGCGGCGCATGGTCGCAGACCGTCTACCAGGTGGACGAGTCGCCGCGCTACGGCAGCGTGGGACGCTGGGAACACAACGCCAGCTTCTCCAGCTGGATCGGCGGCGACACGGCGCGGCCGCTGCCCCGACGCGAGTGGTCGGTGCGCAAGGACTACCAGCTGCTGTATGGCACCAACCGCCACACCATCCTGCCGCGCGGCTGGCTGCACGAGGAGAACAACCTCAAGCGCGCCGGCGCTGATGCGCCGTTGCCCTACGTGGGGCGCGAGTATGGCGTGGCGCGCTATGAACGCATCGTCGACGCCGACTTCGCCGCAGCCGACCGTTACTACGCGGCCACGCGCGTGTTCTGGGATACGGTGCTGGAAGTGTGGGACGAGCTCTGGTCCACGCGCGAGGTGGTGGAGGTCACCGCCAACAGCGACCAGTCCGGCGCATTTGCCGGCCTGTTCGAGCTTGCCGAGGAGTTCGCCGCCGGGCGCCTCGCGGCGGATGCCGCGCGGGTGCGGATCCGGGAGGCGCTGGCGGCGCAGGGAGCGGGTCGGTAACTGACGCTGGCAGGACCTGGTCATCCGCCAACGCCAGCATCACTGGCGTTGGCGGAATCTGCCGCCGGGGGAATCAGCGGCGGGTGAAGCAGGCCGCCAGCGCGGTCCCGATCGCCACGGTGATCGTGGCCAGGGTGTGGACCATCAGGGTCGAGAGTGCGATGGCGTTCATGTCAGCTCCTTGAGGGGGGTCTTTCCTGTCTGTCAGCCATTGATCAGACAGGCCTCCCCCCGACCCGGTTCCGGAACTGGTGGTAATTCCTTAGTTGGACGAATTGCGCAGGGATCGTGCAAGCGCGCTGGCCGCGCGGGTGACCCGGGGCGGCGCCGGGCAGGGCCTCAGGCCCCCTTGGGGCGGAAGGCCTTCATCACCGCTTCGTTGGTCTCCAGGCGCGGTCCGCCGATCAGGTCGATGCAGTAGGGGATGGCGGGGAACACCGCCTCGAGGTTTTCCCGTATGGACTTGGGCCGACCGGGCAGGTTCACGATCAGCGTGCGGCCGCGGATGCCGGCGGTCTGGCGCGACAGGATGGCGGTGGGCACGTACTTCAGCGAGGTGGCGCGCATCAGCTCGCCGAAGCCGGGCATCTCGCGCTCGACCACGCGCAGCGTGGCCTCAGGCGTGACATCGCGCGGCGCCGGTCCGGTGCCGCCGGTGGTGACGATGAGGCAGCAGCCTGCTTCGTCAGCCTGGCGGACCAGCTCGCCGGCGATGACGTCGACCTCGTCCGGCACGATGCGGTAGTCCACCTCGAAGTCGGTGGCGAGCCATTCGCGCAGCAGTGCCACGCAGGCCTGGCCGGGCTCGTCGGCATAGATGCCGGCGCTGGCGCGGTCGGAAACGTTCAGTACGCCGATGACGGGTTTGCCCATGCGGCCATTCTATCCAACACGGTGTCAGGTGCCGCAGAAGGTGGCCAGCACGCGCTCGTGGTCCGCGGGCGGCAGCGTGTACTGCCCGAAGCCGGGATGATCGTCGAAGGGGCGTTGCACCAGCGCGAGCAGCTGGTTGAACGGTTCCATGTCATCGCGCTCCCAGGCCGCCGCCAGCGCTGCCTCGACGCGATGGTTGCGCGGAATGAAGGCCGGGTTGGCGGCGCGCAGCCTCTGTGCGCGCTGCGCCGCCGGCAGGGGCTCCAGGGTAAGCCGCGCGCGCCAGCGCGTGAGCCAGGCTTCCAGTCCTTCGATCTCTCCGCTCTCCACCACATCCGCCAGCGCGCGGAAGGTCTGCGTGAAGTCGGCGCGTGCCAACTGCATGGCCTGCAGCAGGCCGGCCACCAGCGGCTGGTCGTCGGCGTGCACGGTGGCAAGGCCGAGCTTGCGGCGCATGACGCTGAGCAGTTCCGCATCGAACTGCCCGGGGAAGGCTTCGAGCACCTCGGTGGCTGCGGCGACCGCGGCCTCCTGCCCGCCGGGCATCAGCGGCAGCAGGCATTCGGCCAGGCGCGCGAGGTTCCACTGCGCGATGGCCGACTGGTTGCCGAAGCTGTAGCGGCCGCGATGGTCGATGGAGCTGAACACCGTGGCCGGGTGGTAGTGGTCCATGAAGGCGCAGGGACCGTAGTCGATGGTCTCGCCGCTGATGGCCATGTTGTCGGTGTTCATCACGCCGTGGATGAAGCCCACGCCGGTCCACTGCGCCACCAGCGCGGCCTGGCGCGCGGCCACGGCACGCAGGAAGGCCAGTGGCTTCTCCTCGCCCGCGTCCTGCAGCTGCGGGTAGTGGCGCGCGATGCAGTAGTCGAGCAGCGTGGCCACGTGCCCGGACTGGCCGCGCGCGGCGAAGTACTCGAAGGTGCCGACGCGCACGTGGCTGGCGGCCACGCGCGTGAGGATGGCACCCGGCTGCGGCACCTCGCGGATCACCCGCCCGCCGGTGGCCACCACCGCCAGCGAGCGCGTGGTGGGAATGCCCAGTGCATGCATGGCCTCGCTGACCAGGTATTCGCGCAGCATCGGCCCCACCGCGGCGAGGCCGTCGCCAGAACGTGACCATGGGGTGCGGCCCGAGCCTTTCAGCTGGATGTCGCGCAGCACGCCATGGCGATCGCGCAGCTCGCCGAGCAGCAGCGCGCGGCCATCGCCCAGCGCGGGCACGAAGTGGCCGAACTGGTGCCCGGCATAGGCCATGGCGATGGGACGGGCGTCCTCCGGCAGCACGGCGCCGGAGAACAGCTCGTGCGCCACTGCTCGCAGTGACGCGGCGTCGAGTCCCAGCTCTTCGGCCAGCGCATCATTGAAGGCCAGCAGGCGCGGCTGCAGAACCGGCGCCGGCTGCACCGGCGTGAAGAACTCCGCCGGCAGGGCCGCGTAGCTGTGTTCGAAGCCGAGTTTCATCGATGCAGGGTACAACGCGTGGGCGCGGCCGGGGCCACGGCCAGCGCAAGTCCTTGCGGCGGGCTAGACTCACGCCATGACCGCAATGCCGCAGTTCCAGCCCGTGGTGGACTTCCCGGGGCCGCTGCCCGGGCCCGCCGGGTACCGGCCGCCGGCCGATCGCATCCTCGCCTGCGAATGATGGCCAGGCACGCGCTGCCCCTTGTGCTGATGCTGCTGGCTGCCTGCGCGCAGAAGGCGCCGCAGGAGGCGCCGCCTGCCATTGCGGAGACAGCGCCTGCCGGCGCGGGTTGCCTGCCGGATGCGTCCGGCAGTTTCGAGGCCCACCTGCGCGGTGCCATCGAGGCCGATGTGCAGTGGCGCGACGCGCAGATGACATGCGATGGCGACATCCGTCCCGACGGGAGCGGCCTGCGCATCACGCTGGCCGGCCCGCACGAGGGTCGGCAACTGCGCTTCATCTTCGGGATCGACCTGCAGGATGCGGACAGCGGTCCGGCCCGGGTGCTGCCCACCAACCTGACGGTGCTGGTGGAGGGCGAGGCCACGCTGTTCGCCACGCGCGGCTCTGATCGCTGCGCGACGG
>CAYVZE010000009.1:8036-50976 GCA_964455685.1 uncultured Steroidobacteraceae bacterium | reverse complement strand
CAGGCTGCCGCAGCCGCGGGAGGATCGCTACTCAGTAACGATCGTCGTCATCGTCGTCGTCATCCTCCCAGTCATCATCGTCGTCGTCCTCGTCGTCGTCCCAATCGTCGTCGTCGAGGTCGTCATCGTCTTCGTCTTCGTCGTCGTCGTCGTCTTCATCCTCGTCGTCGAGGTCGTCGCCGGCCCAGCCTTCCGGTTCCTCGATGCGCTCGAGGTCGAGCTCGTGCCAGGTGTCGAGATCCATCTCCTCGATGTCGCCATCCAGGTACTCGATCTCGACCAGTTCGCTGTCCTCATCGACGGACAGCACGCGGAAGGTTTCTTCGTCCTCGAGGTTCTCGTACCACTGGCCTTTGACGGGTTCGTAATCTCTGCCCACGGTCGCTCCTGGCTCCATGTGTGCGCTGGCGGAAAAAGGCAGTTTAGGACCAGCGATGACGGCGGGCAACGGCGCAGGCGCTGCGGTAGTCTTATGGCTGCATGCAACCGCGCACCCGACAACGATCCGCCGGCCCCCTGCTGCTCACCGAGGCGCGTCGCGTGGTGGTCAAGGTGGGCTCCGCGCTGCTGGTTGACCAGGGCAGTGGCCGACTCAATCGTGCCTGGCTCGAAGCCCTGGCACAGGACATCCGCCGCATGCGTCGCCGCGGCCAGCAGGTCATCGTGGTGTCCTCGGGCGCCGTGGCCCTGGGGCGGCGCCAGCTTGGCCTGGCCAAGGGCGTGCTGGCGCTGGAACAGAAGCAGGCGGCTGCCGCCGTCGGCCAGATCCGCCTGGCACATGCCTACAAGGAGCTGCTGGAGGAGGAGGGCACGGCCGTGGCGCAGCTGCTGCTGACGCTGGAGGACAGCGAGCAGCGCCGCCGCTACCTCAACGCCCGCGCCACGCTGAACACCCTGCTGGAGCTGGGTGCGGTGCCGGTCATCAACGAGAACGACACCGTCGCCACGGCCGAGATCCGCTATGGCGACAACGACCGGCTGGCGGCGCGCGTGGCGCAGATGGCCAGCGCGGACTGCCTGGTGCTGCTGTCTGATGTCGATGGCCTGTACTCCGCCGATCCCAACCTCGACCCGGACGCCGAGTTCTTCCCTGAGGTGCGCGGCATCACCGGGCGCATCGAGGCCATGGCCGGCGGTTCGGCATCCGACGTGGGATCCGGCGGCATGGCCACCAAGATCGCCGCCGCGCGTATCGCGCTGGATGCCGGCTGCCACATGTGCATTGCCTCCGGCCGGCCGATGAATCCCATCCGCCGCATCGAGTCGGGGGCGCGCTGCACCTGGTTCATTCCCTCGGCCACGCCGGCCACGGCGCGCAAGCAATGGATCAGCGGCTCGCTGAAGGCCGCCGGCATCCTCACCATCGACGAGGGCGCCGAGCGGGCGCTGCGCAACGGGCGCAGCCTGCTGCCGGCGGGCGTCACCGGCCTGAAGGGCCGTTTCGAGCGCGGCGACGCGGTGGACGTGGCCAATGCGGCCGGGCGGGTGGTGGCCCGCGGGCTGGTGGCCTATTCCAGCGACGACGTGCGGCGCATCATGGGCCGGCAGAGCCGGGAAATCGAACAGTTGCTGGGGTATCGTGGGCGTGCCGAAGTGGTGCACCGGGACGACCTGGTGCTGCGCAAGGCAGTCGAAGAGGAAACGCTGGGAGCGGCGGGCTGATGAACATGGCGGTGGTCGAAAAGGGTCTGGACCTGGAGGCAACGATGCTGGCGATCGGGCGCGCGGCGGCGGCAAGCCGTGCCGCGCTGGCGCTGTCCTCCGGGGAGGTGCGCAATCGCGCGCTGCTGGCCGCGGCGCAGGCGATCCGCAATCGCGCGGCGGACATCCTCGCCGCCAATGCCGAGGACATGCGCGTGGCCAGGGCGCATGGCCTCTCGGCCGCCATGCTCGACCGGCTGCTGCTGAACGACAAGCGCATCGAGTCCATGGCCGCCGGCATCGAGCAGATCGCCGCGCTGGCCGATCCCATCGGCGCGGTCAGCGCCGAGTGGACCCGGCCCAACGGGCTGGTGATCCAGCGCGTGCGCGTGCCGCTGGGCGTGATCGGCATCATCTACGAGAGCCGTCCCAACGTGACCGCCGACGCCGGCGCGCTGTGCCTGAAGTCGGCCAACCCGGTGATCCTGCGCGGCGGCTCGGAGAGCCGGCTGTCCTCGGCGGCCATCCATGCCTGCCTGGTCGACGGCCTGAAGGAGGCCGGTCTGCCGGCCGAGGCCATCCAGATCGTGCCGACCACCGACCGTGCCGCGGTAGGCATGATGCTCGCCGGCCTCGACGGGCACATCAACGTGATCGTGCCGCGCGGCGGCAGGAGCCTGGTCGAGCGCGTGCAGAAGGAAGCGCGCGTGCCGGTGATCGGGCACCTTGAAGGCCTGTGCCATGTCTACGTCGACCGCGACGCCGATCCGCAGATGGCGCGCGGGATCGTGCTGAACGCCAAGCTGCGCCGCACCGGCATCTGCGGCGCCGCCGAGACGCTGCTGGTGGATTCCGGCTGCCCGAAGGACATGCTGCCCATGCTGCTGGCAGCGCTGGCCGAAGGCGGCTGCGAACTGCGCGGCGATGCCGCCGCCCAGGCCGCCGATGCGCGCGTGAAGCCCGCCACCGAACAGGACTGGCGCACCGAGTACCTCGACGCCATCATCTCGGTGCGCGTGGTCGACGGCGTGGAGGAGGCCATCCGCCACATCGCCACCTACGGCTCCTCCCACACCGATTCCATCGTCACCGGCAATGCCGCCACCGCCGAGCGCTTCCTGCGCGAGGTGGACAGCGCCATCGTGCTGCACAACGCCTCCACGCAGTTCGCCGACGGCGGCGAGTTCGGCATGGGCGCGGAGATCGGCATCTCCACCGACCGTTTCCATGCGCGCGGCCCGGTGGGCGTGGAGCAGCTCACCAGCTACAAGTACGTGGTGCGCGGATCGGGACAGGTCCGGCCGGGCTGACCCTGCGGGCCGGAGCCCGCATCACCTGGGAGAGGCGACATGTGGCGCAGGCTGCTGGTGATGATGCTGCTGGTGGGCGCGGGCGTGGCCATCGCCCTGTACATCCGCCTGGGGCGTGAACCGCGCGCCGCTGCGCCGGTGGAATTCCGGCCCGATGCCAGCGCCAGCGCCGCCGAGCGCATCTCCGGGCTGGAACGCGCGCTGGCGGCACAGATCGACCGCTCGCGCACGCTGGAAGCCCGCATCGCCAGCCTGGAGGAAAGGCTGCGTGCCGGCGGCGAGTCCGCCGCGGCAGCCGAGCGCCCGCGGCGCGCCGCGGATGCTGCAGGCCCCGTCGCTTTGGGCGCGGGCCAGGAGGGTCGTGCCGATCCGGCCACGTTGCGCGAGCGCGTTCGGGAACGCCAGCTGCAGCGGCTGGTGGAGGCCGGTTTCAGCCGCGAGCGCGCGGAATGGATCGAGCGTCGCCTCGAGGAACTCGAGGTGGAGTCCATGCAGGCCCGCTTCGAGGCGCAGCGCAGCGGCCGCCAGGCCGCGCCGGTGGACGCGCAGCGCGCGCTGCGCGCGGAACTGGGCGATGCTGAATACGAGCGCTACCTGCGTGGCACCGGCCGGCCCACCGAGGTGCAGGTGCTCGACGTGCTCGCCAGCTCGCCCGCCGAGCGCGCCGGGTTGCAGCCGGGCGACCAGATCCTCTCCTATGCCGGTACGCGGGTCTTCGACATGCGCGAACTGAACGCGCTGTCGCGCGAGGGCAATCCCGGCGAACTGGTCACGATGGAAGTGCGCCGCAATGGCCAGACCCTCCAGGTGCAGGTGCCGCGCGGCGTGCTCGGACTCCAGGGCGGCGGTTTGCGCGGCGGCCAGCGCGGTGGTCCGCGGCCGGGAGCAGGGCGCTAGCCGGCCGGGGACAGCGGCGGTCCGCCTCAGCGGGCGTAGGTGCCGGTGAAGGTGAACTTCGCCAGTGCGTTGGCGTTCACGGTGAAGCCGGCCGCGGCGGCGCTGGCCTCGGGCGGCAGGTCCAGGGTCTTCACCTTCAACGCGTAGACGGTGAAGTTGTAGCGGTGCGGCGGATCGCCCGCCGGCGGGCAGGGACCACCCCAGCCGATCTCGCCGTAGTCGTTCTTCAGCTGGCGGCAGCCCGCGGGCAGGGCCTTGCCCTGCGGTTCGCCCGCGCCCCTGGCAAGCGAGGTCGTGCCGGCCGGGATGTCGACCACCAGCCAGTGCCACCAGCCCGAGCCGCCGGTGGGCGCGTCCGGGTCATGCACCAGCACCGCGTAGCTCTGCGTGCCTTCCGGCGCGCCGCCCCAGTGCACTTCCGGCGAGAGGTTGCGTCCCGGCTCGCCGGGCACGGGGTAGGCGAACTCGCCGGGAATCGCCTGGCCGTGTCCGAAGTCGGAGCTGCCTGCGGTGAAAGACGCCTTGTCGGCCATGGTGTCCTCCTCGCTGATCTGCACGCCGCGATGCGGCTACGCGTGGTCGTGGTGATGGGCGTGGTCGTGCCCGTGTTCGTGCTCGTGGCTGCCCGCATGCGCGGCGCAGCGCTCGCAGTTCACCCAGCCGGAGTCGCCGGAGACGTAGTGCTCCTTCTTCCAGATGGGGACCCGGTGCTTGACTTCGTCGATGACGTAGCGGCAGGCGCGGAAGGCCTCGTCGCGGTGCGCGGCGGCTGCGCCCACCCACACGGCAGTGTCGGTCAGTCCCAGGCTTCCCAGGCGGTGCACGCACAGGATGCGGTCCACGCCGAAGCGCTTGCGCGCCTCCTCGATGATGCGCTCGCCCTCGCGCACGCCCAGGGCCTCGAAGGCCTCGTATTCCAGTCGCGTGACCTGCTGGCCCTCGTTGTGGTTGCGCACCCAGCCCTCGAAGGCGGCGAAGCCGCCGCAGTGCGGGTCGACGAGCTCGGCGCGCAGCGCCACCGGGTCGATGGCCTCGTGCGAGAAACGGAAGGCGCTCATCCGCCGGCCACCGGGGGAATGAAGACCACGGTGTCGTTGGCGGCGAGCTGGCGCGACCAGTCGGCGAACTCGGCGTTCACCGCCACCTTCAGGTGCTCGGGACCGAGCGTGAAGGGATGGCGGGCCTTGAGCTCCTCGTACAGCTCGCGCGGGGTGGCCGCGCGCGTGCGCACGGTTTCCTCGCGACGCCCGGCCTGCTCGCGCAGCAGGGCGAAGTACTGCACCTTCAGTTCGCGTTCGCCAGCCGTGGTGCTGTTGCCAGCGGCGGTGACGGCGGCCAGTTCGGCGGGAGTGTTCACGTTCTCCAGGCTCTCCGGTCGGGGTTGGTCCAGCAGCAGGGTATCGGATTGCAGCAGGAATTTCCGCGGGCACAGGCGCCCGGCAGCCACTGCCGCAGCCAGCGGTCCGGCGGTGGAGGGCTCCCAGATCGCGCACAGCGGCTCGGGCAGCCCGTCGTGGCTGCTGCGGTAGGCGGTGGCGGCCTTCGCGGGATCGCGGTGCGCGATCAGGTGCTGCAGCGTGCCAGCGTCCAGCAGCGGCAGGTCGCAGGCCACCACCAGCCAGGCCGCACCCGGGTGGGCGCGCTGCGCGGCGATGATGCCGCTGGCCGGGCCGCCGGGCAGCTCCGCAAGGTCGACCACCTGCGGATAGGCGGCGCGCAGCGGGTCATTGCGCTGGTCCTCGCGCACCGACACGAAGCAGCGCGCAGCCAGTGGCGCGAGCAGGTCGAAGGCGCGCGCCAGCTGCGCCCGGCCATTGATCTGGAGCGCCGCCTTGTCGCGGCCCATGCGCGTGCTGCGCCCGCCGGCCAGCACCAGCCCGTACAGCGGCACGGTCACCGGTGGCGCTCCTTCTTCGTGCCGGTGCGGCTGAAGTTGCGCTTGCCGCCGCTCTTGGCCATCAGCTGCACCGGCCCGATGCGGATGTCGTGCGACAGCGCCTTGCACATGTCGTAGATGGTCAGCGCGGCCACGCTGGCGCCGGTGAGCGCTTCCATCTCCACGCCGGTGGTGTGCGTCACCGCCACGCGGCAGGTGACCAGGATGCGGTTCCGCTTCGACTCGATGTCGATCTTCACCGACTGCAGCGGCAGCGGGTGGCAGAAGGGGATGAGCTCGTGGGTGCGCTTGGCGGCCAGCACGCCGGCGATGATGGCGGTGTCGAACACCGGTCCCTTCTTCGTGCGATGGCCGGTGGCGGAGAGCTCGCGCGCCACGTTGGCGGGCAGCTCCACCACCGCCTCGGCGGTGGCCTCGCGGCGGGTGACGGCCTTGTCGCCCACGTCGACCATGGTGGGGCGGTTGGCGGCGTCCAGGTGGGTGAGCCCGGACTTTCTCCTGCGGGCGGCCATGCTCGTCAACCGCCGATGTAGTTCATTTCGACCTTGGGGCCGGTGCCGCGGGCGCGCAGCACCACACGCTGCTCGCTGTAGCGGTCCTCGCGATTGAGCCAGGTGCCCCGGATCAGCTTCAGCAGCTGGTCGTCGTCGGCGCCGCTGCGCATCGGGCCGCGCAGGTCCACGCCGCCCTGCGCGAACAGGCACGTGTAGAAGATGCCGTCGGAGGACAGGCGCGCGCGCGAGCAGCCGCCGCAGAAGGGCTGGGTCACCGACGAGATGAATCCAACCTCTCCCTGGCCGTCCTCGAAGGCGTAGCGGCGCGCCACCTCGCCCACGTAGTCGGGCTTCACCGGCCGCAGCGGCCAGCGCGCGTTGATGCGCTCGACCAGATCGGAGGAGGGCACCACCAGGTCGGCCTTCCAGTCGTTGCGGTTGCCCACGTCCATGTACTCGATGAAGCGCACTGTGATGCCGGTGCCGCGGAAGTGTTCCACCAGCGGCAGCACCGAGTCCTCGTTGACGCCGCGCTGGACCACGGTGTTGATCTTCACCGGGCCGAGGCCTGCGGCCAGCGCATGCTCGATGCCGTCCAGCACCTCACCGACCTTGCCGAAGCCGCCGTTCATGCGCGCGAACACGTCCTGGTCGAGGCTGTCCAGGCTCACCGTGACGCGAGCCAGGCCGGCGGCCTTGAGCTCGTAGGCATGGCGCGAGAGCAGCACGCCGTTGGTGGTCAGCGCGATGTCCTCCACGCCCTCGATGGCGTTGAGGTCGGAAATCAGGTCCGCCAGGTTCACGCGCAGCAGCGGCTCGCCGCCGGTGATGCGCAGCTTGCGCACGCCCATGGGCACGAAGATGCGCGCCAGGCGCAGGATCTCGTCGAAGGAAAGCCGCTCGGCGGTCTTCAGGAAACCGTAGTGCTCATGGAAGCGCTCCCGCGGCATGCAGTAGGGGCAGCGGAAGTTGCAGCGGTCCATGACCGAGATGCGCAGGTCACGCAGGGGCCGGCCGAGCCGGTCGCGGGGACTGCGATCCATCGGGGTGACGTTGCTCATGATCTACCAGGCGACGGGGAGGATCCCCGGAATCCCCAAGTATTGGGGCGCGCCGGCCAGAGTACAAATCCGGGGCGGGAAAAGCCGCCGGAAGGCGAACTGGCGGGCCGGCCGGCATCCCGGCGGCCCGCCGGCGGGCTTACTTGCCGTCGCCCTTGGCGCGGAAGACGCGCAGCTGCTCGTTGAAGCGGTTGGCCACTTCCTGGGCCTCATCCACGGCGGCGTCGTTCTTCTGCGTGTAACGCGCCGTCATCTGCTCCTTCTGCTGCGCAGTCAGGTCGGGGGAGGCGTCGAGTGCGGCCTGGTGCTCGGCCTTGATGCACTCCAGGTACGCCGTGATGTCGGCCTGGTACTGCTTCACGACGCGCTGCGCGGCAACCATCTCGTCACGCGTGGCGGTGTTGCCGTCGGGCATGCGGCCAGGCTTCTTCGGGTAGTTGCAGTCGGCCCAGGCGGGTGACGACAGGGCGGCCATGACCAGCAGGCAGGCGAACTTCTTCATACGCATTAACCCCTCGTGGGCCCCTCCGGCCCTTACGTTATGTGGCTCCCATACTACTGACTCGCCGCTGGCCATGCCATCATGCGCTTCCTCGGCAGTTGCTGCCCGGGCGCCCGTAGCTCAGCTGGATAGAGCATCAGGCTTCGAACCTGAGGGTCGGGAGTTCGAATCTCTCCGGGCGCGCCAGATGAAGATTTCGTTATTCGCCCAGCGCGCCTGAGCCAGCATGGAAATCCTTCTTGAGCACCTGAACCTTGCACGGGGCGGTCGCCGCATCCTGCACGACATCAACTGGCACATCCGCCCCGGCCAGCGCTGGCTGGTGGTTGGCGGCAGCGGCGCCGGCAAGACACAGCTGCTGAAGGTCGTGGCCGGCGATGTGTGGCCGGAGGAGGAGCAGGGCAGCCCGCGGCGCTACCTGCTCGACGGCGAGTGGCACACGCAGCCGGTGGAAGTGCGTGACGAGCTGGCCTGGCTGGGACCGGAGCGGCAGGACCGCTACGAGCGCTATGGCTGGAACCACACGGCCCTGGAAGTGGTGGGCACCGGCCTGCACCGTACCGACATCCCGCTGCAGGCGCTCGATGCGAAGGCGCAGGCCCGGGCGCGGGCGCTGCTGCGCCGGGCCGGCATCGGCGCACTGGCGCGGCGGCCCTTCCTGACGCTCTCCTATGGCCAGCGGCGGCTGGTGCTGCTGGCGCGCGTGCTGGCCTGGCAGGCCCGCTTCCTGATCCTGGACGAGGTGGCCACCGGGCTGGACGAGGCCAACCGCGAGCGGCTTTACCGCCTGATCGGCAGCGAGCTGGGCGGGGCCGGCTGGATCTGCTCGGCCCATCGTGCCGAGGACACGCCGCCGGGCGCCACGCACCTGCTGTGGCTGCGCCAGGGGCGTGTGGTGTATGCCGGCCGGCTGACGCGCGCGCGGCTGCGAGAGGCTTTCGCCGATGCGGCCGGCGAGGCCGCGGATGCGCCGAAGCTGCCGGTGAAGGCAACCCGGCAGCCCGCTACTGCGCTGCCCCGTCCCGCGGTCAAGCGCGGCGCGCCGGTGGTGCGGCTGACCAATGCCCACGTGTGGATCGATGGCAAGCGCATCCTGCACGACATCAACCTGACCGTGAACCGGGGCGAGTGCTGGGTGGTCCACGGCGCCAATGGATCGGGCAAGTCGACGCTGCTCAGGACCCTCTACGGTGACCATTCCGTGGCCGCCGGTGGATCGATCGAGCGCGCCGGCATCGTGCCCGGCGTGCCGCTGGATGACTTCCGCGCGCGCACCGGGCTGGTGGCCCCGCACCTGCAGACCGAGTATCCGCGCCACACCACGGTGCTCGACACGGTGGTGTCGGGGCTGCACTCCAGCCACGGCCTGAACTTCGCCGCCACGCCGGCGGAGAAGCGCCGCGCGCGCGCCGCGCTGGCGGCGCTGGGCATGGCTCAGTTCGCCTCCAGGCCGCTGGCGGAGATGTCCTATGGCCAGGTGCGGCGCGTGCTGTTCGCGCGCGCGCAGGTGCTGTCGCCGAAGCTGCTGCTGCTGGACGAGGCCTTCACCGGCCTGAACGGTCCGCTGCGCGCCCACCTGATCGCCTGGGTGGAAGGGCGCATCGACGCCGGCGTCACGGTGGTGATGGCCACGCACTACCGGCGTGAGTGGCCGCGCAATGCCACGCACGAGCTGCAGCTGTCTCGCGGCCGGGTGGTGTACGCGGGTAAAGTGAGGCGATGAACTGGCGGAAGGGATCCCAGGGCCTCGCGCTGCTGGCACTGGCGCTCGTGCTGGTGGCGGCGGTGCTGCTGTGGCGCTGGCCACAGCAGCAGCCCGGGGAACGCATTGCCGCCAGTCCGTTGCCGCTGCCGCGGGCTTCCGCCGAGGACGAGCTGCTGCTGCCCGAGGCGCTGGAAGCGGCGCGCGCCGAGGCCTTGCGGCTGGGCGTGCGCGCCTTCGTCGTGCACCGCCGCGGGCACCGCGTCTTCGAACACTTCAGCGGCGGTGCCGGCGGGGATTCGCTGGTGCACGGCGGTGAGCTTGCGCGCGTGCTGCTCGCCCTGGTGCTGCACCAGCCCGAGGATGCCGCCGCCGATGCCGCACGGGCGGCGGCGCTGGTCTCCGAGCGGCTGTGGCTGCCCCTGCACGCCGGGGAGGCCTGGCTGACGGGGCAGGGGGCGTCGGCCAGCGTGAAGGCGCGCATCGATGACTGGATGCGCGTGGGCGACCTGCTGACCGGCACCGGTGCCTATCTCGGCGAGCGGGTCGTCTCCGCCGACGCCGCGCGCATGGCGCTGGCAGGGCGAGCGCTGTCGTGGATCGGGGATGAGCCCTTCCTGGCCCGCGACGGCGCGGCCTTCGACCTGGGCGAGGGCGTGCGGCTGTGGCTGGCGCCGCGCCGGGCGCTGACGCTGCTGGTCTGGGCCCGCGGCGGGGCGGAGCGCGATACGCTGCTGCCCAACATCATCCTGCGCGGGCTCAACGACGTGTCGCCGGCCATCGGCGGCGACATCTCCGACATGGTTCCCGGACACTGAAAGGCGTTTCGATGATCTATTCCTATGGTGATCGCAGGCTCCAGGCCGAGGGCGTGTACTACATCGCGCCGAGCGCGGACGTGATCGGCTCGGTGCGCCTGGGCAACGAGGCCAGCGTGTGGTTCGGCGCGGTGCTTCGCGGCGACAACGACTGGATCCACATCGGCGAAGGCAGCAACGTGCAGGACGGGAGCATCATCCATGTCGATCCCGGCGTGCCGGTGGTCGTCGGGCGCGAGGTCACCATCGGCCACGGCGTGCTGCTGCATGGCTGCCACATCGGCGACGGCACGCTGGTGGGCAACCGCGCCACCATCCTCGATGGCGCGCGCATCGGCGCCGGCTGCCTGATCGGCGCGGGCGCGCTGGTCACGCCCAACACGGTGATCCCCGATGGCTCGGTGGTGTTCGGTTCGCCTGGCAAGGTGGTGCGCCAGGTGCAGGACCGCGACCGCGAGTGGATCCGCAAGGGCAACGCGGCCTACCGCGCCAAGGCACGCGAGTATGCCGCGCTGCTCAGGCCGCTGTGATCAGGGCAGGCTGATCGTCGTCTCGAACACGATGGCGCAACGGCCGGCGATGGTGGCCGTGTGCGCGCGGCCATCCGCATCCACCCGCAGTTCCACGGCCACGCGCCCGCCGCGGCCCACGTGCCGGCCCTGCAGGCCGGTGAAGCGCGCCACGCCGTCGTTGGCCTGCAGCAGGCCCTGCGAGAGCAGGTGCACGCCCAGCATGGTGTGCGCATTGCCGCTGACCGCATCCTCGTTGATGCCCAGGGCCGGGCAGAACATGCGCGACTCGGTGAACACGCCCCCCTCGTCGCGACCGGGCACGAACAGGAAGTAGCCCTGCGCGCCGATTCGCGGGGACAGCGCCGCCAGTTCCTCCAGCATCGGGTGCGTGGCATCCAGCGCCGCGGTGTCCTTCAGGCCGAGCAGCAGCCGGGTGCTGGCGCTGCCGAAGATGCGCGGCGGGCAGGCCGGATCGAGCTGTGCGCGCGACAGGCGCAGCAGCGACAGCACCTCGTCCAGCTGCGCCGCGCAGATGTCCTTGCCCGGGCCCGGCGCCGGCTGGCTGATCGCCAGCCCCTGGCTGGTGGCGCGCACCTCGACCACGCCGGTGCGGCCGCCCTGGCGGCGCACCGGGCGCGGATCCAGCCTCTGCAGCACCGCATGCGTCGCCAGCGTGGCGTGGCCGACGAAGGGCATCTCCTTGCGCGGCGAGTAGAACAGCACGTGCAGGTCCTCGTCCGGGCCGGCCGGCGGCAGCACGAAGGCGGTGTCGCCATTGTTCAGCTCGCGCGAGAGGGCGCGCATCTGCTGCCCGGTGAGGTGCTCCGCATCCAGCACCACCCCGGCCGGGTTGCCGGTGAAGATGGTGTCGGTGAAGGCATCGACCTGGAAAACACGGACTGTGGGCATGGTCACTTGCGGCGGCTTGCTTTCGAAGGCACGCAAGCTAACATAGCCCCTGCCTTGGGGTGGCCCACGATCTTGGGCCTGAGACGACCGGATGCGCCGGCAAACCCGTTGAACCTGATCCGGTTAGTACCGGCGTAGGGAGCAGGTATTACCGGCCCGTCCGGGCCGTTCGATCCTTCGCTTTCCAGCTCGCGTCTATCGGATCTTCATTGCGAACGATGAGGATCTGTCATGCGTCTGTCCAATTCGATCCGACTTGCGCCGGCGGCGTCGCTGGCGTTGCCCCTTCTCGGCCTGGCCGCGGCGCTGCCCGCCGCCGAGCCGGATGAACTGCAGGAAATCCTGGTCACCGCCACGCTGCGCCGGCAGAGCCTCCAGGAGGTGCCGGCCAGCGTCACCGTGCTCGATCCGCGCACGCTGCGCGATGCGGGCCGGCAGCACTTCGAGGATGTGCTGAAGCTGGTGCCCAACCTGAACTGGGCCGGCGGCACCTCGCGGCCGCGCTACTTCCAGATCCGTGGCATCGGCGAGCGCGAACAGTACGAGGGCGCGCCGAACCCGTCGGTGGGCTTCCTGATCGACGACATCGACTTCAGCGGCCTGGGCATGCCGGCCACGCTGTTCGACGTGGGTCAGGTGGAGGTGCTGCGCGGCCCGCAGGGCACGCACCGCGGCGCCAATGCGCTGGCGGGCCTGATCGTGGTGCGCGGCGAGGAGCCGCGCCGCGAGGGCGGGGTGCGCCTGGAGGCCGGCGTCGGCGACTACGGTACGCGCTCGGCGGGCCTGGCGGCCACCGGTGCCGCCGATGCACTGGACTCCGCCTGGCGCATCTCGCTGCAGAAGGCCGGCGACGACGGCTTCATGAAGAACACCTATCTCGGCCGTGGCACCAATGACCACGACGAGCTGACCGCGCGCGTGAAGTGGCGCTGGTTCGCCGGCGAGGCCACGCAGGTCGACTTCACGTACCTGCATGCCGACATCGACAACGGCTATGACGCCTGGGCGCTGGATAACTCGCGCCTGACGCTCTCGGACGAGCCCGGCGAGGACTCGCAGCGCGCCAACGGCGCCTCGCTGCGGGTGGAGAGCACGGCCTGGCGTGGCAACCAGTTCACGGCCATTGCCACCTACGCCAACTCGGACAGCATCAACAGCTTCGATGCCGACTGGGGCAATGCCAGGAGCTGGGCGCCCTATGTCTACCAGTACTTCGGCCACTACGCGCGCGAGCGCAGCACCGGCACGCTGGAGCTGCGCCTGGCCTCGCCGGCGCCCACGGCCGGCGGGCCGGTGGCCTGGCTGGCAGGGGCGTATGCGCAGCGGCTGACCGAGCACGGCGCCGACCACATGGAAGGCGCCTGGGCCGACCCGGGCGAGGAGGTGTACGAGAGCGTGGATGAGCTCAGCCATCGCTACCGCGCCACCAACCTGGCGCTGTTCGGGCAGCTCGACGGCTACCTCGCGGAGCGCTGGCGCTGGTCGGCGGGGGTGCGTTTCGAGCAGCGGCGGGCCCGCTATGCGGATGAGGGCGTGGTGTCGGAGCAGCCGCGCGCCTCGCGCATGTCCTCCACCGACCGCATGCTCGGCGGTCAGCTCTCGCTGGCGCGCGAATTCGGCGAAGGGCGCAGCACCTACTTGTCGCTGGCGCGCGGCTACAAGGCCGGCGGCTTCAATCCCGGCGTGGTGGCGGACAGCGACGCCGAGGCCGAGGCCGTGCGGCGCTTCGACCCGGAGTACCTGTGGAACCTGGAGGCCGGGCTGCATGCGCCGCTGGGCAGCGGGCGCGGCCACGCCAGCGTCAGCGCCTTCTACCAGTGGCGGCGCGACCAGCAGGTGCGTACGGGGCGGCAGCTGGATCCCTCCAATCCCAACAGCTACGTGTTCGTGACCGACAACCTGCCGGATGGCTACACCACCGGCCTGGAAGCAGCGCTGGCCTGGCGCGTCCTGCCATCGCTGGAGGTGGGCGGCACGCTGGGACTGCTGCGCAGCCGCTCGGGCGCCGGCACCACGGTGGACGACGAGGGCAATGCCGTGCCGGTGCGTTCGCGCGAGCAGGCGCATGCGCCCGGCTACACCGCCGCCGTGCATGCCACATGGAGGAGCAGCCGCGGCCTGATGGCGCGCCTGGACGTGACCGCGATGGACGCGTTCTACTTCGATGTGCCCACCGACCATGACCAGAAGGCCGGGTCGCATGCGCTCGCGCACCTGAAGGCCGGTTACGAGGCCGGCCGCTGGAGCGTGCATGCCTGGGTGCGCAACCTGTTCAATGAACGCTACGCCGTGCGCGGCTTCTACTTCTCGAACGAGCCGCCGGACTGGCCGCAGAAGCTGTATACGCAGCTGGGCGAGCCGCGCCGCTTCGGCATCACCGCAACGCTGGACTTCTGAACACCCGGAGAGCCAAAGCATGGACATTGCCGTCGAGATCAGCCTGTACCCGCTGGACCAGGACTACATCCCGAAGATCCAGGGCTTCATCGACCGCCTGAACCGGCACCGGGGCCTGAAGATCACCACCAACCACCTGAGCACGCAGGTGTTCGGCGACCACGCGCGCATCTTCGAGGCGCTGCGCCAGGAGATGGGCACCAGCTTCGCCGACGGCGGCAAGTCGGTGTTCGTGGTCAAGTTCGTCGGCCCGTACCCGGTGCCGGATGCCTGAGTCCTTCGTCGAGCGCCTGGTCGACGGCGTGCGCCACACGCCGGCGGCCGAATGGATCGCCGTGGCCGCCGGCATCCTCTACGTGGTGCTGATCATCCGCCGCCGCCGCCTGGGCTGGGTGTTCGGCGGCATCAGCTCGGCCATCCTGATGGTGCTGGCGGCGCGCGCGCAGCTGCCGATGAACGCGCTGCTGCAGGCCTCCTACGTGGTGGCGGCCGTGTACGGCTGGTGGCAGTGGTCGCGCGGCGAGCAGGAGCGGCCGATCCGCTTCTGGCACCTGCGCGGCCACCTGCTGGCGCTGGGCATCTGCGCGCTGGCCAGCCTGGGGCTGGCGCGGCTGCTGGCCATGGAAGGCGCCTCGGCGTTTCCCTTCACCGATTCGATGGTGGCCTGCACCGGGCTGTTCGCCACCTGGCTGGTGGCGCGCGTGTCGATCGAGAACTGGCTGTACTGGATCGCGGTCGACGCGGTGTCCGTGTACCTGTTCTTCGTGCAGGGGCTGGTGGTCTCCTCGCTGCTTTACGTGCTGTTCCTGGTGATCGCCACCGCGGGCTTCTTCGACTGGCTGGCCAGGTACCGTCGCCAGGGGGCGCCGGCATGATTCCCGCCCGCGTGCTCGCGAAGGTGCCTGGCTGCGAGGACGGGCGCCTGCCGCAGTCCATCGTGCGGCTGACGGGCGGGGAGGGCCGCAACGAGGTGGTGCGCATCGATACCCGCGAGGGCCGCTTCGTTTGGCGCCGCCGCCTGCCGCCGGTGAACCGGCCGGGCGCGCTGGCGCACAGCGAGCTGGCCGCGCATCGCCAGGCCGCGGCCGCGGGGCTGGCGCCACCGCTGCTGCACGCCGCCCCCGATGGCAGCTGGCTGCTGATGGAATTCATCGAAGGCCGCCCGTGGAGCGAGCAGGACCTGCTCGATCCGGCCGGGGCCCGACGCCTGGGCGAGCGGCTGGCCATGCTGCATGCGCTGCCGCCGCCGGAAGGAGTGCCGCCGGCCGACGCCCTGGCCATGGCGCAGGGCTATGTGGAGAGGATGCGGCGCCGCGATCCGGCGGCCTGCAGCGAGCTGATGCCCCTGGTGCAGCGCGTGGAGGAGCTGGGCCGCGAGCTGGCGGACCTGGATGCCCGTCGCGCGCTGGTGCATGGCGACCTCTCGGCGGGCAATCTGCTGGGCGAGGCACCGCTGCTGGTGGACTGGGAGTACGCGCAGGCCTCCGACAGCAGCTGGGACCTGGCCTGCCTGCTCAGCTACTACCCGGCGCTGGAGCGCCACATCGACCTGCTGGCAGGGCCCTCCGGGGGCGATACGGACGGGGGCAGGGCGCGCCTTGCCCTGCAGCGCGAGCGTTTCGAGCTGCTCAACCTTCTCTGGCAGCGTGCATATCCCCCAGTTGCCTAAACTCATGCTGGATAACTGCCTGCCAGTGCAGGCAAAATGACTGGATTTACAAGTCAGGCGAAAGGCAATACCAGTCAAATGGCTCTGATCAAGGTCACCGACCGCGACGGCAACCAGCACGAGGTCGAAGGCAATACGAAGTTCACGCTGATGGAGAACCTGCGGGATCTCGAGTACGGCGTGGCCGCGGTGTGCGGCGGCATGTGCGCCTGCGCCACCTGCCATGTCTGGATCGACCCGGAGTGGCAGGACAAGCTGCCGCCCATGCACTCGGACGAGAAGGACCTGCTGTCCGACCTGTCGACCTACCGTCCCGGCGCCTCGCGCCTGTCCTGCCAGATCAAGTTCACCGAGGACTTGGCCGGGCTGTCGCTGCGCATCGCGGACGACGAGTAAGGGGGCCGCTTGAAGCAGCCCGTCATCCGCCCCGGCAGGGCGCTGATCTGCGGTTCCATGGCCTACGACACCATCATGGTGTTCGAGGACCACTTCAGGAACCACATCCTCCCCGACAAGCTGCACATGCTGAACGTGTCGTTCCTCGCGCTGCAGATGCGGCGCGAGTTCGGCGGCTGCGCGGGCAACATCGCCTACAACCTCAAGCTGCTGGGCGACACCGGCTACGTGATGGCCACGGTGGGCCATGACTTCGGCCCCTACGCCGAGTGGATGGACCAGCAGGGCGTGCCGCGCGACTACGTGCGCGTGGTCCCCAGCGAGCACACCGGCCAGGCCTTCATCACCACCGACCTGGCCAACAACCAGATCACCGCCTTCCATCCCGGCGCCATGGGCCACTCGCACCTGAACAAGGTGGGCGACGCCACGGACGTGGCCATCGGCATCGTCGCGCCGGACGGCCGCGACGGCATGGTGCAGCATGCGGCGCAGTTCGCCGAGGCCGGCATCCCCTTCATCTTCGACCCGGGCCAGGGCCTGCCGATGTTCGGCGGCCAGGACCTGAAGGCCTTCGTCGAGCAGGCGAGCTGGGTGGCGGTGAACGAGTACGAGTGGAGCCTGCTGGCCGACCGCACCGGCTGGAACGAGGCGGACGTGTGCCGCGAGGTCAGCGCGCTGGTCGTCACGCGCGGCGAGGCCGGCTCGACGGTGTTCACGAAGGACGGCCGGATCGAGATCCCGCCGGCGCCGGCCCGCAAGGTGGTCGATCCCACCGGCTGCGGCGACGCCTACCGTGCCGGCCTGCTGCACGGCCTGCTGCATGGCCTGCCGTGGGAGCGCACCGGCCGCATCGCCTCGCTGATGGGCTCGCTCAAGATCGAGAGCCGCGGCACGCAGAACCACCGCTTCACGCAACAGGAATTCAACGCGCGCTACGAAGCCGTCTTCGGCGCCTCAAGCTAACCAACAGGGTCAGGGACACGCATGAGCAACAGCTATCTGTTTACGTCGGAGTCGGTCTCGGAAGGCCATCCGGACAAGGTTGCGGACCAGATTTCGGACGCCATCCTCGATGCCATCCTCGCCGAGGATCCCAGGGCGCGTGTCGCCGCCGAGACCCTGTGCAACACCGGCCTGGTGGTGCTGGCCGGCGAGATCACCACCAAGGCGCGCGTGGACTACCACGGCATCGCCCGCGAGGTGATCAAGGACATCGGCTACGACAACACCGACTACGGCATCGACTACAAGGGCTGCGCGGTGCTGGTGGCCTACGACACCCAGTCCCCGGACATCGCCCAGGGCGTGGACGAGGGCAAGGGCCTGGACCTGGACCAGGGCGCCGGTGACCAGGGCCTGATGTTCGGCTACGCCGTGCGCGAGACCGAGGAGCTGATGCCGCTGCCCATCCACCTCTCGCACCGCCTGGTGGAACGCCAGGCCCAGCTGCGCAAGAACGGCACGCTGCCGTGGCTGCGCCCGGACGCCAAGTCGCAGGTGACCATCCGCTACGAGAACGGCAAGCCGGCGGCCATCGATACCGTGGTGCTGTCCACCCAGCACCACCCGGAGATCGGCCACAAGGAGCTGTCCGAGGCCGTGGTCGAGGAGATCGTCAAGCCGGTGCTGCCGAAGGAGCTGGTCAAGGGCGAGGTCAAGTACCTGATCAATCCCACCGGCCGCTTCGTGGTGGGTGGCCCGCAGGGTGACTGCGGCCTGACCGGCCGCAAGATCATCGTCGACACCTACGGTGGCGCGGCGCCGCATGGCGGCGGTGCGTTCTCCGGCAAGGATCCCACCAAGGTGGACCGCTCGGCCGCGTACGCGGCCCGCTACGTGGCCAAGAACGTGGTGGCGGCCGGCCTGGCCGATCGCTGCCAGGTGCAGATTTCCTACGCCATCGGCGTGGCGCGTCCCACCAGCATCATGGCCACCACCTTCGGCACCGGCAAGGTGCCGGACGAGAAGATCGAGGAGCTGATCGCGAAGCACTTCGACCTGCGCCCGAAGGGCATCGTGCAGATGCTGGACCTGCTCAGGCCCATCTACCGCGCCACTGCGGCTTACGGTCACTTCGGCCGCCCCGGTTTCTCCTGGGAGAACACCGACAAGGCGGCTGCTCTGGCAGCCGACGCGGGCATCAAGTAGTCTTGCCACCGCCGGCCCACCGAGGAGCGCTGCAGCGTTGTTCCAGACGCCAGGCTCGGTGGGCCGCCGGAACTGTCAACGGCGCTCTCTAACCATCGACTGATAGAGAGGCATTCAATGAACGCAGTCGTGAACACTGCCAGCAACGGCGACTTCCGCGTTGCCGACCTGGCCCTGGCCGACTGGGGCCGCAAGGAAATCAACATCGCCGAGGGCGAGATGCCCGGCCTGATGGCCATCCGCCGCGAGTACGAGGCGACCCAGCCGCTGCGCGGCGCGCGCATCTCCGGCTCGCTGCACATGACCATCCAGACGGCGGTGCTGATCGAGACGCTGCAGGCGCTGGGCGCGCAGGTGCGCTGGGCGTCGTGCAACGTGTTCTCCACCCAGGACCATGCGGCCGCGGCCATCGCCGCGCGCGGCACCCCGGTGTTCGCCTTCAAGGGCGAGTCGCTGGACGACTACTGGGAGTTCACCCACCGCATCTTCGAGTGGCCGGACGGCGGCTACTCCAACATGATCCTCGACGACGGCGGCGACGCCACGCTGCTGCTGCACCTGGGCACCAGGGCCGAGACCGACCAGTCGGTGCTGTCGAACCCGACCAGCGAGGAGGAGGTGGCGCTGTTCAACTCGATCAAGGCGCGCCTGAAGAAGGACCCGAAGTGGTACTCCACCCGCATCGCGCAGATCCGCGGCGTGAGCGAGGAGACCACCACCGGCGTGCACCGCCTGTACCAGATGCACAAGGAAGGCCGGCTGGCCTTCCCCGCCATCAACGTCAACGACTCGGTTACCAAGAGCAAGTTCGACAACCTGTACGGCTGCCGTGAGTCGCTGCTGGATGGCATCAAGCGCGCCACCGACGTGATGGTGGCCGGCAAGATCGCCGTGGTCTGCGGCTACGGCGACGTGGGCAAGGGCTCGGCGCAGGCGCTGCGCTCGCTGTCGGCGCAGGTGTGGGTGACCGAGATCGACCCGATCTGCGCGCTGCAGGCGGCGATGGAAGGCTACCGCGTGGTGACCATGGACGAGGCGGCCAGCCAGGCCGACATCTTCGTCACCGCCACCGGCAACTACCACGTGATCACGCACGAGCACATGAAGGCGATGAAGAACAACGCCATCGTGTGCAATATCGGCCACTTCGACAACGAGATCGACGTGGCCTCGCTGCGCCAGTACAAGTGGGAGAACATCAAGCCGCAGGTCGACCACGTCATCTTCCCCGACGGCAAGCGCATCATCCTGCTGGCCGAGGGGCGCCTGGTGAACCTGGGCTGCGCCACGGGGCATCCGTCCTACGTGATGAGCAGCTCGTTTGCCAACCAGACGCTGGCGCAGATCGAGCTGTACTCGAACCCGGGCAAGTACCCGGTGGGCGTGTACGTGCTGCCCAAGCACCTGGACGAGAAGGTGGCGCGCCTGCAGCTGGCGACGCTGAACGCAAGACTGACCAGGCTGACGGAACAGCAGGCCCGCTACATCGGCGTGCCGGTGGAAGGACCCTACAAGACGGACCATTACCGGTACTGATCGTGGAGGGCTGATGACGGCGAGGATCATCGACGGCAAGGCCGTTGCCCGGAAGCTCCGGGCCGAGTACGCGGATCGCGTGCAGAGGCTGAAGACGGTGCACGGGGTGGAACCCGGCATCGCGGTGATCCTCGTCGGCGACAACCCTGCGTCGCAGGTCTACGTCCGCAACAAGGTCACGGCCTGCCGAGAGATCGGCATCCACTCCGAGCTCTACCACATGCCCGCCAGCACTCCCGAGGAGGAGCTGCTGGCGCGCATCGATGCGCTCAATGCCGACCCGAAGGTGCACGGCATCCTGGTGCAGCTGCCGCTGCCGCCGCAGATCACCGTCTCGCACGTGCTCGAGCGCATCGCGGCCGACAAGGACGTGGATGGTTTCCACCTGTACAACGTCGGCGGCCTGATCACCGGCAACACGGTGTTCCCGCCGTGCACGCCCTACGGCGTGACCAAGCTGCTCGAGCACGAGCAGGTGCCCATCGAGGGCCAGAACGTGGTGGTGGTCGGTGCCAGCAACATCGTTGGCAAGCCGATGGCGCTGATGCTGATGCAGAAGGACGCCACCGTGTGCATCTGCCACAAGAAGACCCGCGACCTGGGCCAGTTCACCCGCCTGGCGGACATCCTGGTGGTGGCTGCCGGCGTGCCGGGCCTGATCCGTGCCGACATGGTGAAGGAGGGCGTGGTGGTGATCGACGTGGGCATCAACCGCCTGCCCGACGGCCGCATCGTCGGCGACGTGGACTTCGAGGGCGTGCGCGAGAAGGCGTCGCTGATCTCGCCGGTGCCGGGCGGGGTGGGGCCGATGACCATCACCATGCTGCTGCACAACACGCTGGTCTCGGCCGAGCGCTCGGTGGGCATCATCAGCGCCCGCTAGGCCGGCTCGTTGCGCCCGCGGACGCGGGCGCCATCCTCAACCCTGGATCTGCTGCTTCGGTTCCTGCCCGGCCCGGGGCAGGAACTGCGGCGCCGTCACGCCCATTGACACGTAGATGCTGGTGACGGCTTCCATGCCGGCCTCGCTGGGCGTGATCCACTCCACCGGCAGGAACAGCAGGCCGCCGCCGATGGGCACCGGCGCGGTGGGCACGATCACGGCGTAGCAGGGCTTGCCCTCCACCAGGATGGGTTCGGGCGAGGACAGCAGGCCCAGTACCGACACGCCGCCGGGGCCGCCGAAGTGGCACCACACCGGCCGCATGGACTGCAGTTCGCTCTTGTCGCGCCTGGCGAAGATCTGCACGAACTTCTCGATGGTCTCGTAGATCGTGCGCACGATGGGGATGCGGCTGACCACGCTGTCGATCAGCGACATCAGCCAGGTGTTCAGCCCGCGTTCCACCAGGAAGCCCAGGCCGTAGAGCAGGCCGGCTGCGACCAGCAGCCCCACCAGGTAGCCCGACCATTCCTCGCCGGAGATGGCCACGCCGACGCGGCCCAGCAGGCGGCCGGCGGAGCTCTCGGGCCCCAGCCAGTCGGTCAGGAAGCTGAAGGCGAAGGACAGCAGCCACAGCGTGCCCAGCAGCGGCAGCGCGGCCAGCATGCCGGTGAGCAGCGGGCGCAGCAGGCGCCCCCCCTTCTGTCGGACCGCGGAGCGGTCGTGGACCTGCGCTGAAGCGTGCTTGTCGGCCATGGCGCGGGCGCTCCGCTTCAGTGGGCGTGGCCGTGGTCGTGGTCCGGCTTCGGCGGGGCGCCGAACTCGCTGCTCCAGCCGACCACGCCGCCGGCGAGGTTGATCGCATCCTGGTCGCGCGCGGCGGTGAACAGCCGGCAGGCCGCCATGCTGCGGCCGCCGACGGCGCAGATGAACACCGGCGTCACGCCGGCGGGGATCTCGCCCATGCGCTGCGGCAGGGTGGCCAGCGGCATGTGCACCGAGCCTGGCAGACGGCCCTCGGCCCATTCCCAGGGTTCGCGCACGTCCACCAGCAACAGCCGTTCCTCGCCGCCTTCCTTCTTCAGTTCGTCGGCCAGCTGGCGCGGGGTCCATTCAACGATGCGGGTCAAGTGCTTCTCCTCGTGGTCGGCCAGGCTGGTGATGGTGGGGTGCTCGCCGCACACCGCGCAGTCGCGGCGGCGCGGGAAGCGGAATTCGTTGAAGGACAGCGTCAGCGCGTCATAGGTCAGCAGCCGGCCGGCCAGCGGCTCGCCGATGCCCACCAGCAGCTTGATGGCCTCGGTGGCCTGCAGTGCGCCCATCACCCCCGGCAGCACGCCCAGCACGCCGGCGGTGGCGCAGCTGGGGATCAGGTCCTCCGGGCTTTCCGGATACAGGCAGCGGTAGCAGGGAGAGCGGCCCGGCAGGTAGGTCATGGCCTGTCCTTCGAAGCGGTGGATGGCGGCGCTGACCAGCGGCTTGCCCAGCAGCACGCAGGCATCGTTGATGAGGTAGCGCGTGGCCAGCCGGTCGGTGCCGTCGATGACCAGGTCGTAGGCCCCCAGCAGGCGCTCCGCATTGGCGGCGACCAGCTTCTCCGCATGCGCGACCACTTCAACGTCCGGGTTCAGCGCGGCCAGCCGCGCGCGCGCGGTCTCGGCCTTGCCCTGGCCGATCTGGCGGGTGTCGAACATCACCTGGCGCTGCAGGTTGCTCAGCTCGATGCGGTCGTGGTCGAGCAGGCCGATGCGGCCCACGCCGGCGGCGGCGAGATACAGCCCCACGGGCGAGCCCAGCCCGCCGGCGCCGATGACCAGCACGGAGGACGCGGCCAGCCTCTGCTGGCCCTCGGTGCCGATCTCGGGCAGGGCGAGGTGCCGCGCGTAGCGGGCCGGGTCGATGGAGGCGGTGCCCATGGGCGCATTGTCGCATCGCTTCCGCCGCTGTGGACAGGCAGGGCCACCTTGCCTAGGCTTGCCGGCTATGGATAGCACCCCGGATCGAGCGCGCCTGTTCGAGCGGCGGGTCGCGCTGGTCACGGGCGGGGGCTCGGGCGCCGGGGCGGCCATTGCGCGGCTGTGCGCATCGATGGGCGCCAGCGTGATGGTTGCCGACGTCGACTACGCGCTGGCGGGGCAGGTGGCATCGGCCATCCGCGCCACTGGCGAGACGGCCCTCGCGCACCGCTGCGACGTGGCCCACGAAGAGCAGGTCCAGATGCTGATCGAGCGCACCACGCGCGAGTTCGGCACGCTCGAGTACGTCTTCAACGTCGCCGGTCCCTGGCTCGACGGCGATCCCCTGAACTACTGGACGCGCATCGTCAGCGCCAACCTGCTGGGCACCATGCACGTCACCCGCCACGCCATCGAGGTGCTGAAGAAGCGCGGCGGCGCGGTGGTCAACGTGGCTGCCAGCGAGGCGCTGGGCTTCGGCGAAGGCGACCGGCCGGCATGGGTGGCTGCCAAGGCGGGCATCCTGAGGCTGACGGCGGCGTTGCGCGGCCTGGCCGAGCAGCGCATCCGCGTGAACTGCCTGGCGCCCGAGCGCATCGACTCGCCCGAGGACTTCGCCCGCGCCGCGGTGGATGTGGCGTTGCGCGAGGACTTCGCCGGCCGGGTGCTGCTGTACCGCACCTGGAGCGGGCTCGAGCTGATCGACTTCGGCGACCCCGGTTACCGCATGGCACACCCGGTCACATGAAGCCCATCGGACATTTCATCGGCGGCCAGCTGTCCGGCGCGGATGCCCCCGGGCGTTGCAGCGAGGTCTTCAATCCGGCCACCGGCGAGGTGACCGGCCGCGTGGCGCTGGCCGATGCTGCCACGGTGAAGGCCGCGGTCGCGGCTGCGGCAGCTGCACAGCCGGCCTGGGCGGCCACCTCGGTGCTGCGCCGGGCGCGGGTGATGTTCCGTTTCCGCGAGCTGCTGGAGCAGCACCGCGCGCAGCTGGCCGCTGCCATCACTGCCGAGCATGGCAAGGTGCTGTCCGATGCCGACGGAGAGGTGACGCGCGGCATCGAGGTGGTGGAATTCGCCTGCGGTGCGCCGCGCCTGCTGGCCGGCGAGCACTCGGACAATGTCGGCGGCGGCATCGACAACTGGAGCCTGCGCCAGCCGCTGGGCGTGGTGGCCGGCATCACGCCGTTCAACTTCCCGGTGATGGTGCCGCTGTGGATGATTCCGCCGGCGCTGGTCACCGGCAATGCCTTCGTGCTCAAGCCCTCCGAGCGCGACCCCTCTCCCAGCCTGTTGATCGCCGGCCTGCTGCGCGAGGCAGGACTGCCCGATGGTGTGTTCAACGTGGTGCAGGGTGACCGCGAAGCGGTGGAAGCGCTGCTCGACGATCCGGATGTGCGCGCCGTGTCCTTCGTGGGCTCCACGCCGATCGCGCGGCAGGTGCATGCGCGCGCCACTGCGCTGGGCAAGCGCGTGCAGGCCCTCGGCGGAGCCAAGAACCACCTGGTGGCCATGCCCGATGCCGATCCCGGCCTGGTCGCGGACGCGCTGGCCGGCGCGGCCTTCGGTTCGGCCGGCGAGCGCTGCATGGCGATCTCGGTGCTGGTGGCGGTGGGTAATGCCGCGGAGAAGATCCTGCCGCGCGTGATCGAGCGCGCCCGCTCGCTGAAGGTCGGCCCCGGCACCGACCCGGCGAGCCAGATGGGCCCGCTGGTTACCGCTGCGCACAAGGCACGTGTCGAGGGTTACATCGCGCGCGGCGTGGAAGAGGGCGCGAAGCTGCTGGTCGACGGCCGCAGCTGCCGCGTTCCGGGCCACGAGCGCGGCTTCTTCACCGGCGCCACCGTGTTCGACCAGGTGCGGCCGGACCACACCATCTACCTGGAGGAGATCTTCGGCCCCGTGCTCAGCGTGGTGCGGGTACCGGACCTCGCCAGCGCGGTGGACCTGATCAACCGCCACCCGCTGAGCAATGGCGCCGCCTGCTTCACTGCCGACGGCGCCAGCGCGCGCGCCTTCGCGCGCGGGGTGCAGGTGGGCATGGTGGGCATCAACGTGCCCATTCCTGTGCCCATGGCCTGGCATTCCTTCGGCGGCTGGAAGCAGTCGCTGTTCGGTGAGCACCATGCCTATGGCGAGGAGGCGCTGCGCTTCTACACGCGCTACAAGAGCGTGATGCAGCGCTGGCCCGAGGGGCCGGGGCGGGGGCCCGAATTCACCCTGCCGGTGAACTGACGACCCGTTCATGACCGTCATCACCAGCATCGCGGACCTGAGGGAGCTGGCGCGCCGGCGCGTGCCCAGGGCGCTGTTCGAATACGTGGACGGCGGCGCCTACGACGAGATCACCCTGCGACGCAATCGCGCCGACCTCGACGCCATCGAGCTGCGGCCGCGGGCGCTGATCGACGTGGCGAAGCAGAGCCTGGCCACCACCATCCTGGGTTCACCGGCGGCGATGCCGCTGGCGCTGGCGCCGGCGGGCATGGGCGGCTACATCCGCGGCGACGGCGAGATCCTGGCCGCGCGCGCCGCCGAGGCCTTCGGCGTCCCCTTCTGCCTGAGCACGGTCTCCATCTGCTCGATCGAGGACGTGCGCAATGCCACGCGCGCGCCATTCTGGTTCCAGCTCTACGTGATGAAGGACCGCGGCTACACCGCCGAGCTGGTGGACCGTGCCGCGGCCGCCGGCTGCCCGGCGCTGATGATGACCGTGGACATTCCCGTGGGCGCGCTGCGCCGGCGGGATCCCAGGAACGGCCTGTCGGTACCGCCGCGCGTCACGCTGCGCAATGTGTTCGACGTAGCGCGCAAGCCGCGCTGGCTGTGGAGCATGCTGCGCACCCCGCGGCGAGGCTTCGGCAACATGGCCGAGGCGGTGCGGCGCACCGGCGGCATGCCGTTCGCGCAGTTCGTGCAGAGCCAGTTCGACGCTTCGGTCACCTGGAAGGACCTGGAGCGCTATCGCGCGCAGTGGAAGGGCAAGCTGATCGTGAAGGGCATCATGGACGCGGAGGATGCGCGCCAGGCCGTGGCGCTGGGCGCCGATGCGCTGGTGGTGTCCAACCACGGCGGCCGCCAGCTCGACGGCGCGCCCTCGAGCATCTCGATGCTGCCCGAAGTGCTCGATGCAGTGGCGGGCCGCGCCGAGGTGATGCTGGACAGCGGCGTGCGCTCGGGCATGGACATCCTCAAGGCGCGCGCGCTGGGCGCGCGGGCCGTGCTGGCCGGGCGCGCCTGGCTGTACGGCCTTGGCGCGATGGGCCAGCAGGGTGTGGCCACCGCGCTGCAGCTGATGAGCCGCGAACTGCAGGTGAGCCTGGCGCTCACCGGCTGCAACGACGTCAACGACCTCGGCCCGCAGCACCTGGTATCGCGGCGCTGAGCGCGGGCGGTGCCCGTCGCCGGAGCGATGGGGTAGGCTTGCCCCCTTCACGCAATCTGAAGGGAGCTGAGGTACATGCAGGGTAAAGTCGCTCTGGTCACCGGCGCAGGTTCGGGTATCGGTCGCGCGGTCGCCGTCGCGCTGGCCGGCGCGGGCTATCGCGTCGCCATTGCCGGTCGCCGCGAGGCGCCGCTGCAGGAGACTTCGGCGGCGGCCGGCGGCGGCATGCTGGTGGTACCCGCCAACGTCACCGACGAGAAGGCCGTGGCGGCCCTGTTCGACAGGGTGGTGGCGCACTTCGGCCGCCTCGACGTGCTGTTCAACAACGCCGGCACCACGGCGCCGCCCACGCCGATCGAGGACCTGCCGGTCGATGCCTGGCGGCGCGTGATCGACACCAACCTGACCGGCGTGTTCCTGTGCGCGCAGGCTGCGTTCCGGGTGATGAAGGCGCAGGACCCGCGCGGCGGGCGCATCATCAACAACGGCTCCATCGCCGCCGAGGTGCCGCGGCCGCACATGGTGGCCTACACGGCCTCCAAGCACGCGGTGACGGGCATCACCAAGACCATCGCGCTGGAGGGGCGTCGTTACGACATCGCCTGCGGCCAGATCGACATCGGCAACGTGCAGACCAACCTCGGCATCGACATGACCGGCGGCACGCTGCAGGCCGACTTCTCGCTCAAGCCCGAGCCGGTGTTCGACGTGAAGCACGTGGCCGAGGCCGTGCTGTACATGGCCGGGCTGCCGCTGACGGCCAACGTGCTGCGCATGACGGTGATGGCCACCAAGATGCCCTTCGTGGGCAGGGGCTGAAAGCCGGCGGGCCGCGTCCTGCGACGCGGCCCCGGGGCAGGGCGGCCGGCCGCGCCGGCTTGCCTGGCGAGCCTCAGGCCAGCCAGTCGCGCCCGCGCAGCTCGGTGAGGTAGGGCTGCAGCTTCGCGTCCAGCTCGGGTTCGGGGCACTTGAAGGACCACGACACTGCCGGCGGCATCGACACCAGGATGGCCTCGGTGCGCCCGCCGGACTGCAGCCCGAACAGCGTGCCGCGGTCGAATACCAGGTTGAACTCCACGTAGCGCCCGCGACGATACAGCTGGTAGGTGCGCTCGCGCTCGGTCCAGGGCGTGTCACGCCGGCGGTCGATCACCTCGCGATAGGCCTTCAGGTAGCCGTGGCCCACGCTCTTCATCAGCGCGAACCCCTGCTCGAAGGTCAGCGGCGTCCCGGGCGACTGGTCGTTGACGTCGTCGTAGAAGATGCCGCCCACGCCGCGCGCTTCGCCACGGTGCTTGAGGAAGAAGTACTCGTCGCACTGCCTGCGGAACACGGGGTAGAGCTGCGGGGAGACGGCGTCGCAGGCGGCGCGCGCGGCGCGGTGCCAGCCGATGACGTCCTCCTCGTAGGGGATGTAGGGCGTCAGGTCGAAGCCGCCGCCGAACCACCACACGTCGCCGGCGCTGAAGTAGCGCACGTTCATGTGCGCGGTGGGCACATGCGGGTTGCGTGGGTGCATCACCACCGACACGCCCATGGCGTGGAAGGGGCGGCCGGCCAGTTGCGGATTGCGGGCCGTGGCCGCGGGCGGGAGCTGCGAGCCGCGCACGTCGGAAAACGCCACGCCGGCCCGTTCCATCACCTCGCCGCCTTCCTGCACGGCGGTGATTCCTCCGCCCTGCAGGCCGCCACCGGCGGGGCGGGCCCAGGCGTCGCGCAGGAAGCTGCCCCCCAGCTCGTCGCCGAAGGCGCGGCAGAGGTCGTCCTGCAGGGACTTCAGGTAGAGGAGGACGTCGGAAGCGCGTTGGTCAGCTTGCATGATGGCGATTCTATGTGTTGGGGGCAGCGAAAACCTGACTTCATCGCGCCCCTGCAGTATGTTGGCGGGATGATCCGGCTGTCCGCGAACCTTTCGACCATGTTCACCGAACTGGAGTTCCTCGACCGCTTCGGCGCCGCCGCGGCGGCGGGGTTCCAGGCGGTGGAATGCCAGTTTCCCTACGACTTTACTCCCGGCGAGGTGGCTGCGCGCATCCGCGAGGCCTGCGTCGAATGCGTATTGATCAATGCGCCCCCGGGCGCTAGCGGCGAGCGCGGCATCGCCTCGTTGCCGGGCCGCGAACGCGAGTTCGATGCATCGATCGAGACCGCCGCGCGCTATGCGGCCGCCTGCGGCGCGAAGCGCGTGCACGTGATGGCCGGGTTGCTGCCGGCCGGCGCCGATCGCGCACGCCACCTCGACACCTACGTGGCCAGCATCCGCCGCGCCGCCGACCGGCTCGGCGCCGAGGGCATCAGCGTGATGATCGAACCCATCAATACGCGCGTGGATGTCCCCGGCTACCTGCTCGACAGCACCGCGCTGGCACTGGAGTGCATGGAGCGCGCGGGGCGGGACAACATCCGCCTGCAGTACGACGCCTACCACATGCAGATCATGGAGGGCGACCTGATGCGCTCGGTCGCGCGCCTGCTGCCCTTCATCGGCCACATCCAGATCGCCGACAATCCCGGGCGGCATGAGCCCGGCACCGGCGAGATCGCCTTCGAGCGCCTGCTGCCGCACATCGACGCGCTGGGCTATGGCGGCTACATCGGCTGCGAGTACACGCCTGCCGCCGGCACCGTGGCGGGGCTGGGCTGGGCGCGGCAGTGGCTGGCGCCGGCCACGGCATGAACAACGACATCGACCAGGACCGGAGGGGAAGCACGTGTACGTAGTGACCGGCGTGGGTGGTTACATCGGGGCAGCCGTGGTCGGGAACCTGCTGGCGGACGGTGTGCCTCCGGAGCAGATCCGCGTCACCAGCCGCAACGAGGAAACGCTGGCGCGCTGGCGCGCCCGCGGCGTGCAGGCCTTCCGGGCCGACTTCAACGACCGCGACGCGCTGGTGCAGGCCTTCCGCGGCGCGGACCACGTGTTCATGGTGTCCACCATGGAGGTGGGAACCGTGCGGCAGCGGCAGCACCGCAATGCGGTGGAGGCGGCCAAGGAGGCCGGCGTCGGCCACATCGTCTACACCTCCTTCCTCAATGCCGAGAAGCCGGACGTGGATTCCTTCGAGCTGACGGACCACAAGTTCACCGAGCAGCTCATCATGGGCAGCGGCATGCGCTACAACTTCATGCGCAACAACCAGTACGCCGATGCCATGGCCGAGAACCAGGCGGCGATCGCCATCACCACCGGCAAGTCCATCGGCAATGCCGGCAAGGGCAGGGTGGGGTTCGTGGCGCGCGATGACGTGGCCGCGGTGGCCGCGAAGCTGCTGCAGGGCAAGGGTGAGCCCGACACGGCCTATGACGTCACCGGTCCGGAGGCACTGGACTATGGCCAGGTCGCGGCACTGATCAAGGAGCTGTCGGGCGCCGACTTCGAGGTGATCGACCTCACGGACGAGGAGATGTATGCCATGTGGGATGCGCTGGGCGTGCCGCGCGAGGCCACCGGCGACTTCTCGAACTCGCCCGTGCCCTGGTGCAGCGACGGCATGGTGTCCTTCGGTCGCATGATCCGCGAGGGCCACCTCGACCGCGTCACCGACGTGGTGGAGCGCTTCACGGGCAGCAAGCCCAAGAGCCTGCGGCAGCTGATGCTGGAGCGCCGCCACACCTGGCCGAAGCCGCCGGCGAAGGGATAGTCCCTCCGGCGCCCGCGCACTGCCGAGGCGCCAGGGGCTTTCCGCGTCAGCTCCAGGCTCCGGCAGCAGTCCAGCCCGGGCACCGCCCTGGGACGGTGCCGCGTTCTTTCGGTTTATAGTCTGCGCTTCGCGGAGCGTGCCGTGTCGGCCTGGTTTTCCGCGTCGAGGAAGAGGGCCTGGGGCCGGACCCATGAAACTGCGGGCGCGAACGCTGGACCGGATGGACGATGAGTCCCTGCTCGAGCTGAGTTTCCGCGACATCGAACTGCCGCGGAACACCGGCATGGTGGCCGGGCACATGAAGCGCCTGTACCGGGAACTGCGCTCGCGCGGCATCCGCTTCCGGCCCCATTACTGGTACGCGGAGGAGTGGTTCTCGCCCGACGGCGTGCCCGGCATCGCGCTGCCGTTCTACCTGGCGCAGCCGCGGCTGATGCGGCTGGAGCGGCGCTTCATGCGCCAGGTGGAGGGCGGCAACAGCCGCTGGCTGATGCGCATCCTGCGCCACGAGACCGGCCATGCGCTGGACACCGCCTACCGGTTGCGGGAGCGCAAGGACTGGCGCGAGGTGTTCGGCAGCCCGCACGAGCGCTATCCCGAGGACTACCAGCCGCGGCCGGCCAGCCGCCGCTACGTGCTGCACCTCGGCCACTGGTATGCGCAGAGCCATCCCACCGAGGACTTCGCCGAGACCTTCGCCGTGTGGTTGCAGCCGCGTGCCCGCTGGCGGCGCGAGTACGCCGGCTGGCCGGCGCTGCGCAAGCTGGAGTACGTGGACGCGCTGATGGCCGAGATCGCCACCCGGCGCCCGCTGGTGCGCACGCGGCGCGAGATAGACCCCATCGAACGCTCGCGCATGACCCTGGGCGAGCACTATCGCCGCAAGACCGAAAGCTACCGCCTCGACGATACGCGCTACGATCGCGCCCTGAGGCGGCTGTTCAAGGCAGACGACGACGGCCGCCACGCGGCCGCGGCCAGTTACCTGCGCAGCGTCGGGCCGCGCATCGGCCGGCGCCTGGCGCGCGAGGCCGGCCTGCATCCCTACGTCGTCGAACACACCATGGAGATGCTGATCCAGAGGCTGCGCAGCATGCAGCTCCACCTGCGCCATGACCGCCGCCGTGCCCAGCGCGAGTTCGGCGGGCTGGTGCGCCGAGTGGCGGTGGGCATCCTCAAACGAAATCGCGAGAGCTATTCATTGTGAAGAAACAGCGCATCCTGCTGCTGGTGCACGAGACGCTGATTCCGCCGGATGACCTGCGCGGTCTTTCCGAGGACCAGATCGAGCACTGCCGCACCGAGTACAACGTGCTTTCCACGCTGTCGAACCTCGGCCACGAGGTCCGCGTGCTGGGCATCGGCGACAAGATCGGCGAGCTCCGGCGCGTGATCCGCGACTGGCGGCCGCGCATCACCTTCAACCTGCTGGAGGAGTTCTCCGGCATCGCCACCTACGACCACTACGTGGTGACCTTCCTGGAGCTGATGCGCCAGCCGTACACCGGCTGCAACCCGCGCGGCATGATGCTTTCGCGCGACAAGGTGCTGACCAAGCAGATCCTGCAGTACCACCGCATTCCCACGCCGCGCTTCCATCTCTTCCCGTGGGGGCGCGCCTACCGGGAGCCGCGGGGGCTGGCCTTCCCGCTGATCGTCAAGTCGGCCACCGACGATGCCTCGCTGGGGATCTCGCAGGCCTCCATCGTGCACGACCGCGAGCGGCTGCGCGAGCGGGTGGAATTCATCCATGCGCAGGCGCAGAGCGACGCGATTGCCGAGGAGTACATCGAGGGCCGCGAGCTGTACGTGGGCGTCATCGGCAACGAGCGGCTGACCACCTTCCCGGTGTGGGAGATGGACTTCGGCAGCCTCACCGAGGTGCAGGCGGGCATCGCCACGCGCAAGGTGAAGTGGGACCCGGCCTACCAGCGCCGCCACGGCATCAGCACCGGGCCGGCGAAGGGGCTGCCCGACGGTGCCGAGGCCCGCATCGTGCAGCTGGCCAAGCGCGTGTACCGCGCGCTGCACATGAGCGGCTACGCCCGCATGGACCTGCGCATGCGCGCCGACGGCACGGTGTACGTGCTGGAGGCCAATGCCAACCCCAACCTCACCTACGGCGAGGACTTCGCGGAGTCGGGCGAGCTGGCCGGCTTCGACTACGACCGGCTGCTGACGCGCATCGTGCAGCTGGGGCTTTCCTACCGGCCTGAATGGCGCATGTTCGAGTAGTGGAGGGGCCGCTACCGCGGTGATAGTCTGGTCCTGCCCGACAAGAACGAGAGCGGGGGGGACATGCGCATCACTTCGGCGATCGCCGGCGGACTGCTGCTGGCGGCCCTGGCGGCGACGGCCCAGCAGGCCACGCCCGGCGGCCAATGGCTGAGCTACAACAACGGCCTGCACGGCCAGCGCTTCTCGCCGCTGCGCCAGATCGACATCAGCAACGCCGCCCGGCTGGGCGAGGTGTGCCGGGTGCAGATCGACGGGCCCGGTTCCTTCCATGCCGGGCTCATCGTCGAGGGCGACACCCTGTACACGGCCACCGCGCGCGAGACCGTGGCGCTGGACGCCACTACCTGCGCGCTGCGCTGGAAGTTCACCTACCAGCCCGAGGAGGAGCGCTGCGGCGGTTCCAGCCGCGGCGTGGCGCTGCATGACGGGCGCATCTTCCGCGGTACCTGCGATGGCCGGCTGATCGCGCTCGATGCCGCCACCGGCCGGCTGCTGTGGAAGAACGCCATAGCGGTGCAGCAGCTGGGTGAATCCACCACGGGCGCGCCGCTGGCCTGGGGCGGGGTGGTGTACATGGGCATCGGCGGCAGCGACCTGGGCGTGCGCGGGCGGGTGATGGCCTTCGAGGCGGCCACGGGGCGCGAGCTGTGGCGCTTCCACACCATCCCGATGGGCGATGAGGTGGGCGCGGAGACCTGGGAGCGCCCGGAGACGGCCCGGACCGGCGGCGGCGGCGTGTGGGGCGTGATGTCGCTGGATGTCAGTACCGGCGAGCTGTTCGTGCCGGTGGGCAACCCCTGGCCGGACATCGACAAGGACTACCGCCCCGGCGACAACCTGTTCACCAATTCCATCGTGGTGCTGGACGCGCGCACTGGCGCGCTGAAGTGGTGGCACCAGGTCTCGCCAGCCGACTGGATGGACCTGGACCTGGTGGCGGCGCCGATGCTGTACCGGGCCGATGGCGCACGCGACCTGGTGGCCATCGGCGGCAAGGACGGCTATGTCACCGTGCTCGACCGCGATACGCGCAAGGTGGTGTTCAAGACGCCGGTCACCACGGTGATGCCCATTCCCGAGAAGCCCTCGCGCGAGGGCATGCGCATGTGCCCGGGCTACGCCGGGGGCGTGGAGTGGAACGGCCCGGCGCTGGACCGCATGAACAACCAGCTCATCGTCGGCTCGGTGGACATCTGCTTCAACGTGAAGCTTGCGCCGCCGGAACGTTACGCGCCCGGCGCGGTGGAGTTCGGCGGCACCGTGGAACCGGTGGGGGAGCCTGTGGGCTGGATCACCGCCATCGATCCCGTCAGCGGCGCGGTGCGCTGGAAGTTCAAGGCCGAGCGCCCGGTGGTGGCTGGCATCACGCCCACTGCCGGCGGCGTGACCTTCGCCGGCGACCTGGCCGGCAACTTCATGGTGTTCGAGAGCGCCAGCGGCCGGCTGCTGCACACGGCGAAGGCGGGCGGCGCCATGGCCGGCGGCGTGATCACCTATGACGTGGGCGGCAGGCAGTACGTGGCGTTCGCAGCCGGCAACATCTCGCGCAACGCCTTCGGCGACCTCGGCATGCCCAGCGTGGTGATCATGACGCTGGACCCGGGCGCGCCGCCGGTGGCGCTCGATGTGACCGGCACCACCGATGCAGGCTCGCGCGGCCAGCTGCTGTTCAGCCAGGTGTGCCAGTCCTGCCATGGACCCGACGGCAACATGATCAGCGACAAGCGCCTGTCCGGCATTGCCGCGCGCCAGGACCTGGCCGCCACCATCGCCTACATCAAGGACCCGAAGCCGCCGATGCCGAAGCTTTATCCAACGCTGCTGGGCGAGGCGGACGTGCGGGCAGTGGCCACGTGGATACATGAGGAGCTGCGATGAACACCAGGAGAATGCTGACTTGGGCCGCCGCGACGCTGGCGGTGATGAGGGCCACCAGCGCGCTGGCCGGCTATGCCGACGATCGCGCGGAGATCGAGAACCTGTCGAACAAGTACATGGTCGCGGTGGACGCCGGCGACATCGAGACGGTGATGTCCACCTGGCACGAAGATGGCGTGCTGGAGTGGGTGTTCGGCGTGGAGCATGGCAAGGAAGCCATCCGCAAGGCCATGTCGAACTTCGGCGGCGCGCGCCGCGTGGACATCCCCGAGGGCGCGACCTCGCGGCCGCGCACGCGCCACCAGATCATCAACCACGTGATCGACGTGGATGGCGACACGGCGCGCACCACGGCCTACTGGTTCGCGCTGACCAACAACACCCCGCAGGGTGACGTGCAGCTGCTGTACATGGGGCACTACGAGGACGTGCTGGTGCGCGTGAACGGCAAGTGGCTGTTCAAGCACCGCAAGGTGTTCAACGAGTCCCGGGACAACCGCGCGCTGTTCTACCCCGGCCTGGGCGAGAAGGATCCGCGCACTCCGCCGGCGGGGCAGTGACCGCCGGCTGACCCGGCGTCCCGGCCAGGCCCGCTGCCGGGGCCTGCCGGGCGCAATCGGCGACCCCGCGCATTGCCGGCATGGCTGTATGGATGTACAGTACCCGGCATGTCCCTGCGCCTGCCGCCATCGGGCTTCAAGGGCCGCGGCGCCCTCAGCAATCCGCCCAACCGCTACGACCGCCAGCGCGCCGAGGCCGTCGATGACGGCTGGTTCCAGGAGGAGCTGGCCGACAGCGTGGCCACCACGGTGCTGCCCGAGCCGGTGCGCTCGGTGATCAGCTACAACGACTCGCCGGACATCCCCTTCGACCGCTCGATCAATCCCTACCGCGGATGCGAGCACGGCTGCCCGTACTGCTTCGCGCGGCCCAGCCATGCCTACCTCGGGCTCTCGCCGGGCCTGGACTTCGAGACGAAGCTCTTCTACAAGGCCGATGCCCCGGCGCTGCTGCGCCAGGAACTGGCGCGCAAGGGTTACCGGCCGCAGCCCATCATGCTCGGTGCCAATACCGATCCCTACCAGCCGCTGGAGCGGCGGCTGGGCATCACGCGCTCGCTGCTGCAGGTGCTGTCGGAGCACAGGCATCCGGCCTACGTGCTGAGCAAGGCCTCGCTGGTCCTGCGCGATGCGGACCTGCTGGCCGGCATGGCCGCCAACCGCCTGGTGCGCGTGTACGTGACCCTGACCACCCGCGACCGCGAGCTCAAGCGCCGACTGGAACCGCGCGCGGCCTCGCACCCGGCACGCCTGCAGGTGATCCGCGAGCTCTCGGCGCGCGGCGTGCCCGTGGGCGTGCTGATCGCACCGGTGATCCCGGCCGTGAACGACCACGAGATCGAGGCCCTCCTGGAGGATGCCGCCTCTGCCGGCGCCGACAGCGCCGGTTACGTGCTGCTGCGCCTGCCCCTGGAGGTGGCCGGACTGTTCCGCGAGTGGCTGGCGACGCACATGCCCGGGCGCGCGGCGCACGTGATGTCACTGGTGCAGGAGGCGCGCGGCGGGCGCGACAACTCCTCGGCCTGGGGCGAGCGCATGCGGGGCACCGGCATTTGGGCGCAGCTGCTGCGCGACCGCTTCCACCTGGCGAGGCGACGCTGCGGGCTGGCGAGCGGGCGGGAGGCGACGCCGCTGGATGTATCTCAGTTCCGCCCGCCCTCGCGCGGCGGACAGATGGACCTGGGTCTCCAGGCGGGCGGGTTCGGCCTCAGCCCGACCGGGACCGTGGATCGCGCGCCGCAGGGGCAGTGAGCCGGCGCCGGCCCCGGATCGAGGGCAGGGCGCGATGCTGCCTGCGCAGGCTGGATGCCCGCACGACCAGCTCGACGGGAATCACCACCGTGTCGGCCGGCTCATGGCGGATCAGGCGCAGCAGGTTCTCCACCAGCAGCCTGGCGCCGGTGTGGCAGTCCTGGTGGAGGGTGGTCAGCGGCGGCGTGGTGAAGGCAGAGACCGGGATGTCGTCGAAGCCGGCGACGGCCACGTCGGCCGGCACGGCCAGGCCGCGATCGGCCAGCGCGCGCATGGCGCTGATCGCCAGGACGTCCGAGCAGGCCAGGATGCCGTCGAACTGCACGTCCGCGCCGGCCAGCGAGGCGACGGCATGGTAGGCCGCGTCGCTGCCGAAGCGCACCGGTACTTCCAGCACGGGCAGGCGCCCGACGCCGGCTTCCTCCAGCGCGCGGATGTAGCCCTGGAGGCGGGCGCCGACTTCCGGCGCGGCCGGGTCGCCCAGGAACACGATGCGCCGGCAACCCTGGGCCAGCAGGTGCCGGGTGGCGGCATGGCCGCCGGCCTCGTTGTCCGAGCCCACGGTGAGGTACTTCTGGTCCGGCAGGCGGGTGCCCCAGGCCACCATCGGGACGCCGGAGGCGGCAAGGCGGTTCAGGGATTCATGGTGCAGGCTCTGTCCGATGACGATCACGCCATCGGCGCGCCGGCCGCGCGCCAGGTCCGTGATCCACGGCGCCGGATCCTCCGTGACACGGGTCAGCAGCATGTTGTAGCCGCGGGCGGAAAGCTCGTCGGCTACTGCGCCCAGGATCTCCAGGAAGAAGGGATCGGAGAAGTTCTGCCGCGCCGCATGGGCCAGCGGGATCACCACGCCGATGGTGCGCGTCTGGCCGGTACGCAGGCTGCTGCCGGCGGCATCGACACGGTAGTGCAGTTCCTCGGCCACCTCCCGCACGCGCTGGCGCGTCCTCTCCGAGATCAGCGGGCTGCCGGAGAGCGCACGCGACACGGTGGACAGGGAAACCCCTGCGCGTCGCGCGACTTCGGCCATCTTGCTGTGGGAGCGGGGCTTGCCTCGCATGCTTCCGACTATAACAGCGCGGCGCTGCCGTCCCCGCCCGTCACGCGCAGCAGGGCGAAACGCGGTCGGTCGCAGGAACCGGCCAGCCGCAGCTCGTGCGCAGCGGTACGCAGGTCCACGCGCAGCCGTGCCTCGGATCCGCCGTTGCGCCAGCGCAGGTCGAGCACCGAATCTTCCGATGGCAGCAGCTCGAAACGGCCATGGAAGGCCTGATGCGTGTTGCGCAGCCGGATCAGGGCGAAGAGGTCCGCCACCACGGCCCGTGAGCACGCTGCCTGGATCTCCTCGCGCGTGTAATAGTGGCGGTTGATGTCGCGGCCCACGCCGGTCCGCGCCAGCAGTTCCATGTCGTTGTGCCCGGCCAGCAGCCCGGTGTAGTAGACCTGCGGGATGCCGGGCAGGAAGAACTGCACGGCCCGGCAGAGCAGGTAGCGCAGGTCGTCTCCTGCCAGCGCATCGTAGAAGGTGCAGTTGACCTGGTAGAGGTCGAGGTTGGAAGCAGCCGCGCCGGTGGCGCGCAGGCTTTCGCCGCGGCTGTTGGCATGGATCTGCCGCACCAGCGAATCGATGCCTTCCTCCGGCACCAGGCCGGGCAGTCCGGCTGGATCCCGGCTGTCCGCGCCGATGTCGATCACGCCGATGCCGTCGTGGGTATCGAGCACGGTGAGTGAATTGCCGGGGCGGATTGCAATCCACTCCTTCAGGTATCGCGCAGTGCCGTTGAAGAACGCGTGCAGGACCAGCGGCGGCAGCACGAAGTCGTAGACCCAGTCCACCTGGCGGGCAATCTCGACCTGCAGCTTGTAGTGCGAGTGGATCTCGACCAGCACCTCCAGTCCCAGCGCATTGGCCCGCGCCCTGAACTCGCGGATGAAGGCGAAGGTCTCCTCGATCATGAAGCAGCTGGTTCCCGCGCGCTTCACCGCGTAGCCCACTGCGTCCAGCCGGACCAGCTTCACGCCATTGGCGGTGAAGATGCGCAGGATGTCATCCAGGTAGCGCCGGCCCTCCGGGTGCGCCACGTCGATGTCGATCTGCCCGGGCGTGAAGGTGGTCCACAGGATGCGCCGCGTGCCGTCGGCCAGCATCATCGGCGTGAACGGCAGCCCGGGGCGCGGGCGGTAGATGGCGAGCAGGTCCTTCTCGGAGGCGCCCCCGGGGAACACGCTGTCCAGCGTGAGGAACATGCCGTCGTAGGGGCTGGCGGAGCCCCGCGCGGAATAGTCCAGAAACTGTGGCGAGCGGCTGGAGATGTGATTGACGATGACATCGGCCATCACTTCCACGTCGCGGGCCAGGGCGCGCACCTGCTGCCAGTCGCCCAGCCGTTCATCCACCCGGGTGTGGTCGATGGGATCGAAGCCCGCGTCCGCACCGTCGATGGGATGGAAGAAGGGCAGGATGTGCACGCCGCCGAAGAGCCCGGCGAACGGCCCGGCCAGCAGTTCCCGCAGGCCGCGCAGGGTTCCTCCCAGCCGGTCGGCATAGCAGATGAGCTGGACCGCGTTGCGCATCAGGCCACCTGCGCCGCGTCGTCGGCGCCATGCCGGTGGTGGGGAAAGCAGCTGCCGGCCCTGGCGCCGGCAAGGCACAGGGACATGACAGGACTCATGTCCACCAGCGCCACGAGCCGCGGCAGGCGGCGGGGCGCGCCAGGCGCATTCCCTGTGCGTTGTCGAGGTGGCTTTTCATGGCGCGGACTGTCTCTCCTCCGGGATCCGGCTGCAGTGCAGGCAGCGAACAAGACGATTGCACCGGCAGCATCGCGTCCAGGTGCGCAAAGGTCCCTCGCTTGCAAACGTTTGCAGGTCGGGACTATCTTCCATCGGATCACAACAACAATCCAGCGTCGGAGGGGGCATGACCAGGGCAATGCAATGGCGTGGACATGGGCTTCTGGTGGCGGCAGCAGCAGCGGCCGCGGCACTGCCGGCAACGGCGGCGGAAGAGGAACTGGAGGAAATCATCGTCACCGCGCAGCGGCGCGCCGAGAGCGTGCAGTCGGTGTCCATCGCGGTGACCGCGCTCACTGGCGAGCAGCTCAATGACAAGGCCGTGTCGCGGCTGGACGACCTGCAATTCGCTGCGCCCGCACTCACCATCACCGACGCTGGCCTGTCGCGCTCGGTGAACATCCGCGGCATCGGGCTCGCCAGCGGCTCGCCCGCAGTTACCGCCGGCGTCGCCACCTACGTCGACGGCCTGTTCCAGCCGCCCATCGCCACCAGCGCCAGCTACTACGACATCGGCGGCATCGAGGTGCTGCGCGGCCCGCAGGGCACCTTCGTCGGTTCGAGCTCGACCGGCGGCGCCATCTTCATCAACACTCGCAGCCCGGAGATCGGCCGCCGCGACGGCCGCATCGAGCTGATGGCCGGAAGCCAGGACAGCTTCGGCGTGCAGGCCGCCGGCACCCTGACGCTGGGGGATACCCTGGCGCTGCGCCTGGCCGGGCACTACCGCAAGCGCGACAGCTTCCATGAGGACCTGGGGCCGGCCGGCAGCAAGGCCGGCGAGCTGGACGAGTTGTCCGGCCGCGTGGGTTTGCTGTGGAAGCCCACCGAGTCCTTCCAGCTGCTGGCGAAATTCGAGTCCACCAAGCATGACACGGGCGGCTATGCCTACCGGCCCATCCTGGGGACCCAGTACGCGCCGTTCCGCAGCGATGATCCCTTCCACCTGATGTACGACGATCCGACGCGCAACGACGAGCGCCCGAAGCAGACCTCGGTGGAGATGCGCTACCAGTTCGCCAATGGCGTCACGCTGCGTTCGGTGAGCGGCTACCAGAACAAGCGCATCTACAACCTGTACGACTCCGATGCGACCGTGCAGTCCGATCCGCCCGATCCGGACTTCCCGCGGGCCACGCAGGACCAGTACGTGCGCGAGCGGCTGTGGACACAGGAGATCAACCTGATCTCGCCCTCCGGCGGCCGGTACGACTGGGTGGCGGGCCTGTACTACCAGCGCAACCGCATCGACGTGGTGATCGACCAGTTCTCCGATGGCTTTCCCACCGACATCGACATCCACAACCGCAAGATCGGCAAGGGCATCTTCGCCCAGTTCGGCTACCTGCTGCAGCCGGAGCTGAAGCTCAACGTAGGGGCCCGTTACTCCTCCTTCGACGTGACGCAGGTGGGCGCGGTGGTGATCGGCGCCGGCATTCCCGTGCCGCCCTTCAATGGCGACGGCCTGCAGGTGGCCGACCTGGAGGGCGCGCACGATGATGGCCGGGTCACCGGCAAGGTGGGCCTGGAGTGGACGCCGGGTGGCAACAACCTGTTCTACGGCTTCGTGGCGCGCGGCTACAAGCCAGGCGGCTTCAACTCCGCCACCAGCGAATTCGACCCGGAAACGGTGATCGACTACGAGGTGGGCTGGAAGGCCACGCTGCTGGGCGGAAGGCTGCGCACGCAGGTGGGTGCGTTCTGGAACGACTACAAGGACTTCCAGCTCGATGCGCTGAACCCGGAGTCCGGCCAGGTGCAGACCATGAACATCGCCAACGCCAAGGTGCGCGGCATCGAGGCGCAGATGCAGGCGAGGATCAGCGGCTGGGGGCTGGATGGCGGCGTGGCGCTGGTGGATTCCGAGCTCAGCCGCGTCGAGTTCATCAACCAGCGGGCGCTGCCGCCGGGCACCAACCTGCCGCAGTGCCCGCAGGGCGTGCCGCCGGGGGATCCGCCGACCTGCTTCGACTATTCTCCCTTCGTGACCAGCGCCACCGGCAAGCGCCTGCTGTACTCACCGAAGCTCACCTTCAACGCCGGCATCGAGTACTACATCGACCTGGGCCCGGCGACGCTGCGCCCGCGCCTGAACTACGCCTACATCGGCAGCCAGTACACCAACCTGCTGTACTCGCCGGTGACCGACCGGCTGGCCTCGCGCGGTATCCTCTCTGCCCAGCTGAGCTGGGAACGGGATGACTGGCGCATTGAAGCATTCGGCACCAACCTCACCGACAAGACCTACATCAGCGGCCAGTTCGGCAACAATGAGTTCTACGGGGCTCCGCGCGAGTACGGGTTGCGTGTGGCGAAGCAGTTCTGATCCGGGGGCAGGGTGGCGGCAGGTCAGGTAGGGAAGCTGGTCGGCGCCATCGAGGGAGGAGGCACGAAGTTCGTCTGCGCCGTGGGGGACTGCCGCGGCGCGGTGCTGGAACGCATCGTCGTGCCCACCACCGACCCGGCCCGCACACTGGGTGAATGCCTGCGCTTCATCCAGGACTCATCGGTCCGGCACGGGCCGGTGCAGGCGCTGGGCATTGCCTGCTTCGGGCCGCTGCAGCTGCGGGGGGATGCCCCGGACTTCGGGCGCCTGCGGGACACGCCCAAGGCCGGGTGGTCAGGTGCGGACGTGGTCGGTCCTTTCCGCGACACGCTGGGGATCCCGGTGGCACTGGACACGGATGTGGCCGCAGCCGCGCGCGGCGAGCTGGCGCTGGGCGCAGCGCACGGTCGTGCCTCGGTGGCCTATGTGACCGTGGGCACCGGCATCGGCGGGGCGGTAGCGCCGGTGGTGCCCGGCGTGCAAGCGCTGCACGCGGAGATGGGGCACCTGCCGGTGCGCCGGGACCCGCGCGATGCGCACTTCGCCGGCACCTGTCCCTTCCATGGTGACTGCCTGGAGGGCCTGGCCAGCGGACCGGCCATCCTTGCCCGCTGGGGCCTGCCGCTGTCGGCCCTGCCGCCCGGCCATGCCGGGCGGGAGATCATCGGCGGCTACATCGGGCAGCTCGCCGCGGCCATCGCGCTGCTGCATTCGCCCGAGGTGCTGGTGGTGGGCGGTGGAGTGCTTTCAGATCCGGGACTGCTGCCGCAGGTGCGCCGGTCGGCGCTGGCCTGGCTGGGGGGTTACCTCCCGCACCTGCGCGATGCGGCGGCGATGGAGACGTTCATACGCTCACCCGGGCTGGACGGGGATTCGGCGATCACCGGCGCGCTGCTGATGGCCGCGGAGGCGCTGGCTGCAGGGAGGGGGCGGTCATGAGTCTTCATCCGTTGCGTCGCACTGCCGGCGCCTTGCTGGCGGCAGTGTTGCTCGCTCCGGCTGGCGCCGGCGCGGCGCAATCCGTGGTGGGCATGGTGGATGAGCCTTGCCCGCCGCCTTTGCCGATGCCGCCCGCCGCACGGGCCTTGCTGGTGGACCTGTTCATGCGGCCGCGCACCCTGGGGCCGGCGGATTTCCAGGCCCTGATGGCCGAGGAATCCTTCGCTGCCTATGACCAGGAGCTGCGGCGCCGGGGTGGCAGCGACTGGGCGGGCCTGTGCCGCTACCGCGCGGCCAATGACGCCATGGCGCCTGGCAGTGCGCAGGTGGTGTTCCTCGGCGATTCGATCACCGAGAACTGGCTGCTGGCCGATCCCGGCTTCTTCACCGGCGGCATCGTGAACCGGGGCATCGGCGCGCAGACCTCCGCGCAGATGCTGCTGAGGTTCCGCAGCGACGTGGTGGCGCTGCGGCCGGCCGTGGTGCACATCCTGGCCGGCACCAACGACGTGGCCGGCAACAACGGGCCGGTGCGCCCGCAGGATTTCCAGGACAACATCGAGTCGATGGTGGAAATCGCCACGGCCAACGGCATCCGCGTGGTGCTGGGGAGCATCCCGCCGGCGGCAGCCTTCAGCTGGCAGCCGTCGTTGAAGCCCGCGCCGGTGATCGACCGGTTGAATGAATGGCTGCGGGCCTACGCGGCGGAGAAGGGGCTGGCGTACGTGGACTACCACGTGGCGCTGCGCGGCAGCGCCGGCGAGCTCAAGGCGTCACTGGGCAATGACGGCGTGCATCCGAACCGGGACGGCTACGCCGCGATGCGACGGCTGGCCGAGGAGGCCATCGCGGCAGAATTGCGGCGGGCTTCCGGCCGGTGAGCGGGGCGCAGGCTTGCGCATCCGGCGGCTTTTCGCGCGGGTCAGCGCTGCGCCGGCTTCACGTGCTTCGAGAAGAACGCGAACACGTCAGGCATGGCGCCCAAGATGATGGTGCCGTGGTCCAGGCCGGGCTTCTCGATGTACTCGTGGGCCACGTTGAGTGACTGCAGCTGCTCGCTGAAGGCGCGCGAGCTGCCGGCCAGCGGGTCCTTGTCGCCCACCGCCAGCAGCATCGGGATCCTCGTGATCTTCGAGTCCGCGGTGACCTGGACGTTGAACAGGGCAGGGGCCAGCATGGCCACGCCGGCCCAG
>CAYVZE010000009.1:2615-7936 GCA_964455685.1 uncultured Steroidobacteraceae bacterium | reverse complement strand
CGTACAGCGTGGAGACCAGGGCGGCGAGGTGGCCGCCGGCCGAGCCGCCGAACACGCCGACGCGGTCCGGGTCCACGCCGAACTCGCGGGCGCGCGACTTGATCAGGCGCAGTGCGCGCTGCGCATCCAGCAGCGTGGTCGGGTAGTGGTAGCGCGGCCCGTGCCGGTAGCGCAGCACGAAGGCGGCGACATGGTTGTCGCGGAAGAAGCGCGCCGGGATGGGTCCTTCGTTCGGCAGGGTCAGGATCTGGTAGCCGCCGCCCGGCAGCACGAGCACGCCCGCGCCAGTGGCCTTGTCCGGCGGCGGGAGGTAGATGTCGAGCGTGGGTTCGGTGGGGTCGAGCTCGGTTTCGTTGCCCGGCACCACGCCCGGCGTGTTCTCGTAGATCCGGATGCGCGGCACATCATCGCGGATGGGGCCCGGGCCCAGGCCGAAGCCGGCGGGAGGAGGGCCTGCGGGCCGGGCAGGGGGTTCTGCCACCAGCGCAGTGCCGGCGACACCCAGCAGCAGGACGGCCACCCATCCCCTTGCACAGGACTTCATCTGCCCCCCTCGTGCGGGCATCGTGCCCGCTTGTTGCAACGGACTCTAGCATGGACGCAAACGGTTGCATGGCCTCCGGCGGCGGGTATGCTGGGAAAAAACGCGAGGGGGGCACATGCGGATCGCGATGGCAGGTCGATGGCTGGTGCTGGCATTGCTGGGTGTGGCAGGCCTTGCGCGGACCGCCGAGCCCTGCGCAGCAGGCTGCGAGGGCGACTGGGTGGCGGCATGGGGGACGGCGCAGCAGCTTGCGCCCCCGCCGCGGGCGATCCCTTCTGCGATCACGCCGCCCGCGAAGGTGGAGCGCCAGACCGTGCGCATGATCGCCCGGCCCACGGTGTCCGGGTCGGCGCTGCGCGTGGCGCTTTCCAACTCCTTCGGCCACGCGCAGGTGCGCATCGACGCGGCGCATGTGGCGCGGCATGTCGCGGGTGGCGCCATCGACCCGGCGAGCGACCGCAGCCTGACCTTCGGTGGCCGTCCCTGGGTGGTGCTGCCGCCCGGCGCGCAGGTGTACAGCGATCCGGTGCCCTTCGACGTGGCGGCGCAGGCCGACCTCGCCGTTTCGCTCTACCTCGAGGCCGACAGCGGGCAGACCACCGCGCATCCCATCGGCCTGCGCACCGCGTGGCTGGCGCCGGGCAACCAGGTGTCGGCGCAGCGGCTGAACGAGGCCTCCACGTTCAGGTCCTACCTGTGGCTGGCGGGCATCGATGTGCGTGCCGGGCCCGGGGCGGCGAGCATCGTGGCGTTCGGTGATTCCATCACCGATGGCTTCTCCACCACGCCCGACGCGGACATGGCCTGGCCCTCCATCCTCGCGCGGCGTCTGGCGGCGCAGCCGGGCCAGCCGCCGCGTGCGGTGATCAACATGGGCATCTCCGGCAACCGCATCCTGCGCGAGGGGGCGGGCTCTTCCGCGCTGGCGCGTTTCGACCGCGACGTGCTGTCGCGCCCCGGCGTGCGCTGGGTGCTGCTGCTGGAGGGCATCAATGACATCGGGTTCCTGGCCTTCGCGGGCAATGACCCGACCGAGCAGCTCACCGTCGAGGACATCATCGCCGGCTACCGGATGCTGATCGAGCGCGCCCGCCTGCACGGCCTTCGCATCATCGGCGGCACCTTGATGCCCTTCGAGGGCGTGCCCACTTACAGCGAAGCCGCCGAGCGCATGCGAGAGCAGGTGAACCAGTGGATCCGCACCAGCGGCGCCTTCGATGCGGTGGTGGACTTCGATGCGGTCACCCGCGACCCGGCGGCGCCGACGAGGCTGCGCGCCGCGTACGATTCGGGCGACCACATCCATCCCAATGACGCCGGCAACCAGGCCATGGCCGAGGCCATCGACCTGGCGCTGTTCCGCTGAGGGCACACGCTGATGAAATCCTGGCTTGCGGTGGTGATCACCTTCCTCTGCATGGCAACCGCCACGCAGGCGGCCGGGCCGCAGGGCGCGGCCGCCCGCGAGGCGCAGGCGCCGCTTCGCGCCGGCGCGGCGCGCGTCGACATCACGCCGGCCAGCCTGCCGGAGGGCTTCCTGGGCGTGCTGGATCCCATCTACGTGCGGGCGCTGGTCATCGACAACGGCAGCACGCGCGCCGCGCTGGTATCGCTGGATGCGGGTGCGGTGCCCACCGACCTCTACAACAAGGTCAGTGCCCGTGCCGCCGGCGCGCTGGGCATCCCCGCCGACCACCTGCTGGTGTCGGCCACGCACACCCACAGCGTGCCCTTCCAGCCCCTGCCGGGGCTGGAGGAGAAGGTGATGCAGGCCCTGCGCGAGGCGTCCGGCCGACTGCAGCCGGCGCGCGTGGCCTGGGGAACGGGGCAGTCCTACATCAACGTGAACCGCGACCGCGTGGACCCGGTGACCAACCGCTGGTGGGAAGGGCCGAACCGCGAGGGCACTTCCGACAAAACCGTGGCCGTGGTGCGCTTCGAGAACCTCGCTGGCGAGCCCATCGCCGTGTACTACAACTACGGCGTGCACGCGGTGCTCACGGGCACGCTGGACCGGATCAGCGGCGACATCCCCGGCGCCACCTCGCGCTACGTGGAAGCCTCGCTGGGCGGTGATGCAGTGGCGCTGTTCACCAGCGGCGCGGCGGGCGACCAGAATCCCGTCTACTTCAACCAGACCTACGAGCTGCGCGAGATCCGCATCGCCGACTATGCGAAGCGCGGCGAGGACATCAGCAATGCCATGCCGCCGGGCGGACAGGGGCTGGATCGCGGCAACCCGCGGGTGCAGCTGCTGATGGAGCAGCAGGAGCAGATGACCCGGAGCATGGGCCAGATGCTGGGCGAGGAGATCCTGCACGTGATGCGCGAGTGGCTCGAGAAGCCGGTGCTGGACGCCACCATCCGTGGCGCGCATTCCGTGCTCACATGCCCTGCGCGGCGCCGCACCGACAGCGGTCGCGCCGGCTATCCCGGCACCTACGAGGACGCGGGCGAGGTCTCCATGCGCCTGGGCGCGCTGCGCATCGGCGACATCTACATCGGTGCCATCGACGCGGAGGTGTACAGCGGCATCGGCCTGCGGCTCAAGCGCGAGTCCCCGTTCAAGCACACCCTGCTGGCCACGCTCACCAACGGCATGGCGCCCACCGGCTACATCCCCAGCGAGGATGCCTGGGGGCGCCATGTGTTCACGGTGCTGAGCTCGCGGCTGAAGCCCGGCTGCGCCGAGGCCGGCATCGTCAACGGCATCGTGGAGCTGATGCGGGGCCTCTGAAGCAGGCCGGCCGGGGGAGGCATCGCGGGGGACGGAGCCCGGACCCCGCAGGGAATTCCTCCTTCCGGGAATCCCTGAACCCGGAGTGTGCCGCCCGTCACACGGCTGCTGCCTGTGCCCTGCAATCATTGCACTGCCAAGGGCAACTTCCGCAAGGACCTCGTTCCGCCACATGCCGGCCAGCTCTACTGCCAACCCCGCGCAGCGCATACCCCGGCTGCGGACCCTGCGCGCGGTGTGGCCGCTGCTGCTGGTGATGGTGCTGATGCTGGCCTCGGGCATCGCCAGCGTGCTGGTGGTGTCCTGGACGCGCTCGGCCGAGCACGGCCTGTCGCTGTGGGCGGTGGCCGAGCACCAGGCCGTGCACGAACTCAGGCGCTATGCCGACAGCGGCGATGAGGTGCACTACCAGCGCTTCCTGTCCGAGATGAACGTGCCGCTGTCCTTCGACAACGCGCACCAGCAGCTCAAGAGCGAGGAACCCGAGCTCGCCCTGATCCGCGCCAGCATCGGGGCCGCCGGCCTGCCGTCCCGCGACGTGGATGGCATCGTGTGGCTGTTCCGGATCTTCCGGCACTTCCCGCCGGTGGTGCGCGCCATGGACCTGTGGGGCATGGGCGGCACCCTGGCTTCCGAGCTGCCGCTGATCGGTGCGCAGATCCACGCCGAGTACGCGGCGGGCGCGCCCGACATGGCCCGGGTGGTCGAACTGCGCGAGCGTGCCGAGGGCGTGCACGCGCGCATCCGGCCGCTGGTGCTGGAGTTCGGCCAGATGATGAGCGTCACGGCCCAGCGCATCACCCGCATGCTGCTGGTCGTGCTGCCGTTGTTCGCCGGCCTGCTGGTGTGGCTGGGGCTGGCCATCTACCGCGCGCTGGACCAGCGCGCACTGGGCGTGACCCGGCGCCTGCGCGAGATGACCGCGCGGCTGCGCCACCAGGCCTCGCATGACGCGCTGACGGGGCTGGTGAACCGGCCGCGCTTCGAGGCGCTGCTGACCGAGGCGCTGGAGCGGCATGAGCTGCAGGGCGAGGACGCGGCGCTGATGTACTTCGACCTCGACCAGTTCAAGGTGGTCAATGACACCTGCGGCCATGCCGCCGGCGACGAGCTGCTCAGGCAGCTCGCCTGGCGGGTACGCACGCTGGTGGGGGAGGCCGGTACGCTGGCGCGCCTGGGCGGTGACGAGTTCGGACTTCTGCTGCCGGGCCACTCGCTGCAGGCGGCAGCGCCACTGGCCGCCAGGCTGCGCGAGGAGATCGCCGCGCAGCGCTTCTACTGGCGCGAGCGCACGTTTGCCGTCACCGCCAGCATCGGCGTGGTGGCGCTGGGCCGCGACATGCGCTCGGTGGCCGATGCCCTGTCGGCCGCCGACCAGGCCTGCTATGCCGCCAAGGAGAACGGCCGTGACCGCGTGCACCTTTACCAGCCCGACGATGCGCAGCTGAAGCAGCGCTGGGGCGAGATGCACTGGGTGGAGCGGCTGCAGTCCGCCCTGGACCGCGACGAGTTCGTGCTGGTCGCGCAGGAGATCCGCCCGGTGAACTACCGCGGCAGCCGCGCGACGTCGCGCCGCTTCGAGCTGCTGCTGCGGATGAGCGGCCCGGACGGGGAGCTGGTGGCGCCGATGGCCTTCATTCCCGCCGCCGAGCGCTACGGCATGATGCCGCGCGTGGACCGCTGGGTGATCGCGCGCGCCTGCCGCGAGCTGGCAGCGCTGCGGGCCGGCGGGCTTGAGCTGCCCACCTGCATGGTGAATCTCTCGGGCGCTTCCGCCAGCGACCCGGGCCTGGCCGACTACATCGCAGCCTGCCTGCAGGAGAACGGCCTCGACGGCCGCCACCTCGGCGTGGAGCTGACGGAGACGGCGGCCGTGCACAACCTGGATGCCTGCCGCGAGCTGATGGAGCGGCTCAGGATCCTGGGCTGCCCGATCGCACTGGACGATTTCGGCACGGGCATGTCCTCGTTCTCGTACCTGCGCAACCTGCCGATCGACTACCTGAAGATCGACAGCGCCTTCATCCGCAACGTGGCCGA
>CAYVZE010000009.1:0-2515 GCA_964455685.1 uncultured Steroidobacteraceae bacterium | reverse complement strand
CGTGGCCGAGGGCGTGGAGAGCGAGGAGGTGCTCGAGGCGCTGTCGCTGATCGGCGTGGACTTCGCCCAGGGCAACTGGGTGCGGCGCGCGGTGCCGCTGGTGCAGATCCACTCGGTGGTCGGCAGCCGCGAGGAGAGGGCGCCCAGGGAGGCCCGGGTGCTGCCGGCGCTCAGCGCCGGGCAAGGTCCTGCATGATCAGCCACACCACGTCGCGGCCTTCCGCATCGCGCATGCGCACGCCGGACATCAGCACACGCACCCGCTGACCGCGCTTGTGCAGCAGCTCCTTCTCGAACGGCCCGAAGCGGCGATTGCGTTCCGACAGGGAGATCTGCGTGCGCTCGGTCTCGTGGAATTCCTCGGGCGTGATGTCCATGTAGCCCAGCTGCAGCAGCTCCTCGCGCCGGTAGCCCAGCTGCGAGAGCATGGCGTCGTTGGCCTTGAGCACCCGGCCCGCGGGAAACTCGATCAGGCAGATGCCCACGGGCGAGAGCTCGAACAGCGAGCGGAAGCTGCCCTGCTGCTCCTGCAGTGACAGTTCGGCCGCCTTGCGGCTGGTCACGTCCATCTGCGTGCCCACCATGCGCCGGGGCTGGCCCTGCGCGTCGCGTTCGATCACCTTGCCGCGCACCTCGGTCCAGACCCAGCTCCCGTCGGCATGGCGCATGCGCACGTCCATGTTGAACAGGCGGTCTTCCGGCCCCAGCGCCGCCTCGATGCCGGCCGACACCGCCGCTGCGTCGTCCGGATGGACCAGCATCGGGACCAGGCGGTCCGGGGTCAGCGGATTGAGTTCCCCGGCGTGGCGTCCCAGCATGGCCGCCCAGCGTTCGTCCACGATGATCCGGTCGGCGCGGGTCACCGGGTCCACATTCGCCTCCCAGACGCCCACGCGCGTGCCCTCGATGACATTGCGCAGGCGCTGCTGTTCCAGCGCCAGCTCGCGCGCCGCGATCGCCGCCTCGCGCGCGTGGCGCAGGCCGCGCAGGCGCACGCGGTAGAACCAGGCGGCGCAGGCCGCGATCAGGGTGAGGGCAGGCAGGGTGCCGAGGATGGCCCAGAAGCGCGCGCGGCGCAGGTGCGCGCGGTACAGGCTGGCATCCACGTCCACGCCGATGGCGCCGAACTGCTGGCCGTTGTCATCGACCAGCGGCGCCCAGCCCGTCATGAAGTCGCCCCACTTGTCGCTGTAGGGGCGGTCGGTGGCCGAGGCGCGGCCCACGTCCGTGCCGTCACCGAAGGCGGCGATCATGGCGGGGTCGGAGTCCGGATACACCTCCCACAGGCGCGCCTGGTCCTCGATGCCGTCGCCGTCGTTGTCGCCCGGCATGGCGGCGTCGAGCACGAAGCGCACCCGCTCGCCATCGCGCACCGCGGTGTAGATGTAGCGCGCGTCCGGCAGCGAGGCGCGCAGCCTCCGCAGCGGCTCCACCGCGCGCAGGTAGGGCGGGGAGTTGTGCAGCGAGGGATCGTTGAGGCTGCGGTGCAGTTCCGGATCGACCAGCAGCGCGGCCGATTGCGCCAGGCCGGTGAGGTAGCGGCGGTAGTCGGCGTTGAGGGTCTTCGACAGGTTCAGCCAGATGCCCACCGCGGCGACGACCAGCGCAATGGTGGTGGCGCCGGCCGCCAGCAGGGTTTCCAGCAGGGCCTGGCGGCGGTCTGCAGGGTTCAGCGAACGGGCGGGCGGGGAGGCGGGAAGGTCGGTGTCCACCGCGTGAGTATGCGGCCGCCTGGCACCGGCCCATGCCCGCGAGGGCGGCGGGCGTGGCATTGTGTGACGCAGTTCCCCGTGCGGATGGTCAGCCGAACAGGCGCAGCCTGCGCAGCCGCACGCTGGTGCTTTCCGGCCGGGATCCTTCCTCGCTGTAGACCACGGTGCGGTTCCGGCCGGCTTCCTTGGCGCGGTACAGCGCCACATCCGCCTGCCGCAGCATCTCCGCAAGCGGCACCGTGCCGGAACGCGCGAACGCCACGCCCACGCTGGTGGTGGGGCGCACGCGCGCGAACACGGGCTCGTCGCTGCTCGCCAGCCCGTGGTGGATCCGCTGCGCCATCTCGCACGCCTCGCCGGCACTCATGCCAGGCAGCAGCGCGGCGAATTCCTCGCCGCCATAGCGGCAGAGCAGGTCCTGTTCCCGCAGCGCGCGGCGGGCGACATTGGCAAAGGCCTTGAGCACCTCGTCGCCGATCAGGTGACCGTGCCTGTCGTTGATCGACTTGAAGTGGTCCAGGTCGAACAGCAGCAGCGAGCAGTCCGCCGGCGAGACGCCGGGTGCCTGGACATCCGCCGCGCGCCGCGCGAACTCGCGCCGGTTCAGCAGCCCCGTGAGCGCGTCCTCGGTGGCGAGCCGGTCTGCCAGGCGCAATGCGCGTTCCTTGGCGATGGCGGTCAGGCTGAGGCTGGCCACCACGATCATCAGCGTCATCAGAATGGCCGCGTTCGCTGGCCCGAGGACGACAGCGTTGACGGGGTGGTCCTGGCCGAGGGCGGGCAGTGCCATCGCACGTGCCAGG
>CAYVZE010000008.1:0-53342 GCA_964455685.1 uncultured Steroidobacteraceae bacterium | reverse complement strand
CGCTGCTGGTGTTCCCGCTGTGCGTGCTGTTCGTGTTCCTGGTGCTGGCCGCGCAGTTCGAGAGCGTGAAAATGCCGCTGGCCATCATCCTGATCGTGCCGGTGGCGCTGCTGGCCGGCGTGGCCGGCGTGTTCCTGCAGGGTGGCGACAGCAACGTATTCACGCAGGTGGGCCTGCTGGTGCTGGTGGCGCTGGCAAGCAAGAACGCCATCCTGATCGTGGAGTTCGCCCGCCACCTGCAGGAGGAAGGCGGCCTTGCCCCGCAGCGCGCCGTGCTCGAGGCGGCTCGCCTGCGGCTGCGTCCCATCCTGATGACCTCGATCGCGTTCATCATGGGCGTGGTGCCGCTGGTACTGGCGCATGGCGCCGGCGCCGAGGTGCGCCAGGCCATGGGCGCGGCGGTGTTCGCCGGCATGATCGGCGTCACCTTCGCCGGCCTGTTCCTCACGCCCGTGTTCTACCTGCTGGTGCAGGGACGCCGCGCCCGCCGCGGCGAGCCCTCGCCCGATGCCGCGCGCGCGCTGCCGCCGCTGCCCGCGCCCGCGCCCGCACTGGAGACCGGCCATGGCTGACCGCAACCGATCCTTTGCGACCGCCGCCGCGCCACTGCTGCTGGCCGCCCTGATGGCCGGCTGCGTGGCGGGACCGGACTACCACGAGCCCGACATCGCCGTGCCGGCGCAATTCGCCGGCGCCCAGGCGCCACGCTACAGCCGCGAGGAGGCCGACCTTGCCGCGTTCTGGACGGTGTTCGACGACGCGACGCTCTCGCGCCTGGTACAGCAGTCCCTGCTCGCCAACCACGACCTGCGCATCGCACTGGCCCGGCTCAACGAGGCGCGCGCCCTGCGGGGCGTGGCGCGGCTCGACCTTGCGCCGGTCACCACGGCCGGCGGCGGTTACACCGACCAGCGCCTCGCCGCTGCTGCAGCCGCCGGCGGCATCCGCGAGTTCGAGGGCTATGACGCCGGCTTCGATGCGTTCTGGGAGCTGGACTTCTTCGGCCGCCACCGTCGCGCACTCCAGGCCGCCAATGCCGAGCTCGGCGCCGCCGAAGCGACCCTGCTCGACACGCAGGTATCGGTGGCGGCGGAGCTGACCCGCAGCTACTTCGAGCTGCGCGGCTACCAGCAGCGACTGGAGGTGGCGCGCCGCAACGTGGCCAACCAGGGCCAGACCCTGGAACTCACCCGCGCGCGGCTGGAGGCCGGCACCGGCACGGAACTGGATACCGCGCGGGCGCAGGCGCAACTGGCCGCCACGCGCGCGTTGATCGCACCGCTCGAGGCCGCTGTCGCACGCAGCATCCATCGCATCAGCGTACTCACCGGCCGCGAGCCCTCGGCGCTGGCGCAGGAGCTGGCATCGGTGCGCGAGCTGCCGGCAGTGCCCGAGTTCACGCGCGTGTCCGACCCGGCCATGTTGCTGCGCAGGAGGCCCGACATCCGCATCTCCGAGCGCCGTCTCGCCGCCGCCACCGCGCGCATCGGCGTGGCCGTGGCCGACCTGTTCCCGCGCGTCACCTTCACCGGCAGCCTGGGCTATGCCGCCGCCGACATCGATGCGCTGGGCGACGCCGGCACCGGCACGCACCTGATCGCCCCCGGCATCTCCTGGGCTGCCTTCGACCTGGGGCGCGTACGGGCACGCATCGCTGCGGCCCGCGCCCGGGGGGAAGCCGCACTGGCCGAGTACGAGCAGACCGTGCTGCGCGCATTGCAGGAAGCCGAGGACGCGCTGGTCACCCATGCCCGCTCGCGCGAGCGGCTGGTGCAGCTGGTCGAAGCCGCCGAGGCCAGCGGCACCGCAGCACGGCTTGCCCGCCTGCGCTACGAGAACGGCGTGGTGGATTTCCTGCAGGTGCTCGATGCCGAACGCAGCCTGCTGGAAGCCGAGGACAGTCTCGCCCAGGGCCGCACCGAGGCCGCCACCAGCCTGGTGGCCCTGTACAAGGCGCTGGGCGGCGGCTGGGTGGCGACCAACGGCGGATGAACTAGACTTGGAGGAATGCAGACGTGCCCCCGCGCATGCGCCGGCCATGGCCGGTCTACGACGGCGAACTGGCAATGAGCGCCGTCACCTGGGTCGCCGGCCTCTGTCCCAATGCCGCGCAGTGGCGCGAGCAGCTGCTCTCGGCCACCGCGCAGGCCAGCCGCCTGCTGCTGAAATCCTCCGACGCCATGTCGCAGATGCCCGAGGTGCTGCGGCTGATCGGCGAGGCCGCCGAGGTCGACCGCACCACCCTGGCGCTGGTGGACATCTGCGACGACGGCCAGCGCTGGCTGGAGATCAAATGCCAGTGGACCGCGCCCGGCATCGACAGCAGCCCCACCGGCGAAGGCACCATCTGGCAGCCGCGCCGCGTGGACTGCTACTGCACCGAGCTGCAGGCCGGGCGCAGCGTCTATCTCTGCGGTGACGACTGGCGCTCGGACGTCAGCATCGCCAGCCAGGACGCCAAGAGCTCCATCATCGTGCCGTTCATGATCGAAGGCGAGTACGGCGGCGTGGTCGGCTTCGACACGGTGCGCGCCGAGCGGCAGTTCGATGCCGCCGTGGTGGCCGCGCTGGAAATCGCTGCCAGCGTGATCGGCGCCGCCCTGCAGCGTGAACGGCTGCTCGAGACCATGCGGCGCGAGCGCGAGGAGGCCGCCGAGCAGCGCGTATCGGAGCTGGCGCGCGCCAATGCCGTGCTGCGCGCCAATCTCGGGCGCCTGGCCAGCCAGCCGACGGAGTTCTTCACCCACCTGCTGCTGGAGACCGTGCGCCACGCCGGCGCCGATGCCGCCACCACGCTGGTGCCGCGTTACGACCGCGAGGAGTGGCACGTGGTGTGCCACGTGCGCGGCGGACAGGCCTCGCAGGCGCCCTTTGCCGACACCCTGCCCGGCAGCGGCTCGCCCTTCATGCGGCAGATGGTGGCCTTGCGCGAGCCACTGCACCTTGCGCTCGAGGACGGCGGCCCGCAGCCTGAGTGGCCCGAGCTGGTGGCATTCCACCGCGAGGCCGGCCACCGCAGCCTCTACCTGCTGCCGCTGGTGTTCGGCGATCGCAATATCGGCGTGGTGGTGCTCGGGTTCGCAGAGCACGAGCCGGTGCGCAGCGAGCTGGCCGAGCTGCTCGTGGCCCTGGCGCAGCAGGTGACGCTGGCCATCGCCATGAAGCGGTTGATGTTCTCGGCCAACCGCGCCGCGGTGCTGGCCGAGCGCAACCGCCTGGGCCGGGAGATCCACGATGGCCTGGCGCAGGCCTTCACCGGCATCCTGATGCAGCTTGGCGCGGCCGAGGAGCAGTTCGAAGGGACGACACTGGCGCCGGTGCTGGAGCGCATCCGCGACATCGCGCGCGAGGGGCTCGCCGAGGCGCGCCGCTCGGTGCTGGCATTGCGCCCCGACGAGCAGCCGCGCGCCGGCGGACTTGAGCTGGCGCTGCGCCAGCTCGCCGAGCGTTCCACCGTCGAGGGACGCATCAACGCAACTTTCCAGGGCGGCGGCGACACCGGCCTGCCGCCCGAGCACCAGCACGCGCTGCTGCGCATCGCCCAGGAGGCCGTGATCAACGCCGCGCGCCACGCGCGCCCCGGCAACATCGAGATCCTGCTCGAGAGCCGCAGCGACGAGGTCATGCTGTGCGTGCGCGACGACGGCTGCGGCATGCAGCCGGCGCCGCAGCTTTACGCGCGGCAGGGCTTCGGACTGACCAACATGCGCGAGCGCGCGGAGGCGCTCGGCGGGTTCTGGTCGCTGGAGAGCGAACCCGGCAAGGGAACCCGGGTCTGCGTGCGCATCCCGCGCGCCGCCAGGAGCGCGGCATGAGCGCACTGAACGGCATGAACGGCAGCGTGGCGGACGGCACCGGCACCCGCATCCGCGTGATCCTCGCGGATGACCATCCCGTGGTGCGCGACGGACTCGCCACTATCGTCAACCAGCAGAAGGACATGATGGTCGTGGCCGAGGCCGCCGACGGCGAGGCCGCCATCACGCTGTTCGAGGAGCATCGCCCCGACGTGATGGTCCTCGACCTGCGCATGCCCCGACGCGACGGCGTGTCGGTGGTCGAGACCGTGCTCGACCGCCATCCCAAGGCGCGCCTGCTGATCATGACCACCTACGACGGCGACGAGGACATCTTCAAGAGCCTGAGCCGCGGCGCCAAGGGCTACCTGCTCAAGGATGCGCCGCGCCAGGAGATCCTCACCGCCATCCGCGCCGTGGCCGCAGACCAGCCCTACACCTCCGGCGCCATCGCCGCCAAGGCGCTGCAGCGCATGGCCCGTCCCAGCCTCACCCAGCGCGAGCTCGACGTGCTGCAGCAACTGGCGCAGGGACGAAGCAACAAGGAGATCGGCCGCCGCCTGTCCATCACCGAGGGCACGGCCAAGACCCACGTGAAGTCCATCCTCACCAAGCTCGATGCCATCAGCCGCACCGAGGCCGTCGCGGTGGCGCACAAGCGGGGACTGATCCGGCTCTGAGTGCCCGTCGCAGGCGGCTCGGCGAGCCAGCGCCGAAGGATCGTCGTTTCCTCATGACACCGGCCGGCAGGCGCGGGACGCTCCCTGGCGCACCGCTTGTTCCCGCTGGCAGGAGGGACGTCATGAACGACGCACCTGAAGGAAGAGGAATCGACCGCATCCGGCACGCGATCCGGAGCATTTCCCGGAAGGCGGCGAAGGCGATACCCCTGCGGCGATCGCCGCGGCATTGCAGCTCATGGCTTCCCACGCCCCCGGAGGTACTCGCGCACTGGTCGTCATTACCGGCCCCCTGGAGTCGGTCCCGGATGACGGGACACTGTCCAGGCTGGCAGACCTGCGCGCCGCCGCAGATGCACGGGTGGTGCTGGTGTCACGCCCGCTGGAATCCTCGAGCGTCCACCGGTCCCGCCTTGCCACCCTGGCCCTGGCCCTCGACGCCACCACGGTGGTGGCGGGCAATCCGACCGACTGGATCGACCCCTTCGCCAGTGAGCCGGACCTCAGCCTGGTCCAGGCAATGGACCTGGTCGCCGCATTGCTCGCGGGCGAACCATTGTGCTCGTTGAAGGTCACCCTCCGCGTCCGCGCCACGCCCGACGAGCCGTTCAGGTCCGGGGAGCTGCTGCGTAAGCAGGTCGGAATCTCGTCCAACTTCTGCCCCTTCGATTGCCTCGAAGTCCCTCTGGTGTTCGCGGCGCGCATTCCCTGACTTTCGCAACCCGGCTCGGCAATCCACCGCCGAAGGATCGTCGTTTCCTCATGACTCCCGCCTTCGCCGGCGGGAGGCTTCCCCCTGCTGCTTTGTTCTGTGTATGGAGGCACGTCATGAACTACTCGCCGGTAAGATGTGGCGGACGGCTCCGGAAAGTCGCCGGAGCAAGCGCGCTGCTGCTGGGAGGGTGCCTGGGCGCGGGTGAGGAATCCCCTCTGACCTACACGCCTCCCCCCAATTCCACGCTTCCCCCCATTTCCTCGCCTCCCACCGCCCCGCCACCGGCTCCCCTTGCTCCTTCCGGCACCATAGTCATCGAGGTCCTGGACGAGGAAGGCGCTCCTTTCCCAGGGGTCTTCGTCTCAGTGGGCTCAAGCCCCAGTCTGGACGCAACCGGCACCACGAGTGAAGACGGAACAGTCAGGATCGTGGCCGAGGCAGGTTCCCAGACCGCCTACCTGAGGTCGTTGCCGGTTGATGACCGCTGGTTGTGGACACGACTGAACGTCGTGGTTCCGGAGGAAGGGGAGGCCCACTACCGCTTGCACATGCTGCCATCCTCCCAGGTCGCGCCGGCCCTCCTGCCGGCACAAGTCCAGCCCGGCAGCCTGAGCGCCGATGGCACCGAACTGATTCTGGAAGTGGGTCTGGTCATGACCCCTTCACCGGGCTTCACGGCACCGGCCACCTACAGCAAAGGGCCGCTGCTGGTGTTTGACCATTGCTGGGCCATCCTCGATGAGAACACCGGGGAAGCGCGTTGCTACTGGGAGAGCATTCACGAAACGCTGGCCCTTGAGTACGACGAAGTCGGCACCCCCGCCGAATCCCCACCCGCCAATGTGGCCATGCTGCTGGTGGACCACAGCGGCGACACCCAGGCTGCGGATTCCAACGGCGACCGCTGGCGAGCCGCACGCTATTTCGCCCGCGAATTCACTGCGCGTTCGGGTGGTGGCCTGCTGGCCGTGGCGGCATTCTCCGGCGGGCCGGAGGCCTCCGTGCCCTTCTCGCCGCTGCTGCTGCCGCCGCCCGTGGGAAATGCCGGCGATCCCTCCGCGCTGTTCACTTCCGGCGCCGCCCCGCTGCAGGACATGCTCAACCCGGACCACTTCACCAGCAATGGCAATCGCGACACCCCCGAGGCCATCGCCGCGGCATTGCAGCTGATGGCCACCCACGCCCCCGAAGGCTCGCGCGCGCTGGTGGTCATCACCGGCCCGCTGGAGTCGGACCCGGATGACGCCACGCTGTCCAGGTTGGCAGAACTCCGCGCGGCTGTCGGGGCGCGGGTACTTCTGGTCTCGCGTCCACTCGAGGAGCAGACCGTCGCCCGCGCGCGGCTCGCTGCACTGGCCACGGCTCTCGAGGCCACCACCGTGGTCGCCGGCTACCCCACAGATTGGCCCGACTATTACGGCGAAACCGACAACGGGCAGGTGCAGGCGCTGGAACTTGCCACGGCCTGGCTCACTGGCGACCCTCTTCCCTCGCTGAAGGCGACCTTCCGTGTGAGGACCACACCAGACAAGCCCTTCAGGTCCGGCGAGTTGCTGCGCAGCGAGCTGCAGGTTGAGTCGCAAGAATGCCCCATGGGCTGCTGGATGGTTCCGATCGCGTTCGCAGCGCGCATTCCCTGAGGCTGGGAACCTGGCTCGGCAATCCACCGCCGAACGATCGTCGTTTCCTCATGACTCCTGCCCTCCTGGCAGGGACGCTCCCTCCCGCAGCCGGATCCCGGCTTGCGGGAGGGAACTCATGGATCACACACTGGGAAGAAGACACACAGGGCAGATCCGCCGGCCCGGGGCATACGGCGCACTGCTGCTGGGCGCGCTGCTGCTGGGCGCCTGCGGCGGCAGCGATTCCGCGCCAGTCCACGCGCCGCCGCCCACCGGTTCCTCCTCACCGCCATCACCGCCCGAGCCTGCTCCCCCGTCCCTTCCCCCCGGCACGCTGATCGTCGAAGTGCTGGGCGAGGATGGCACCCCGCTGCCCGGCGTTTCCATCACGCTCAATGCCTTGCCCGGGGACGCCAGCTCCGCCTCCACGGGCCTGGACGGCACGGCCTCGATCGAGACCGTGCCCGGTCCGCGGACCCTGCGCCTGCGGACCCCGGGTCTCGACACGCATCGGCTGCACGTCAACATCCCCTCGGGAGGAGAAGCACGCTACCGGGTCCGCATGCTGCCCACTGCCCGGTTCGCCCCGGCCATGCTGCCGGCACGCATCCAGCCCGGCAGCCTGAGCGCGGATGGCACCGAACTGACACTGGAGCTCGGCCTGGTCGCCAACCACTCGCCGGGGTTCGACCGGCCAGCGTTTCCGGGCGCAGTGCCCCCCATGTCGTTCGGGTACTGCAAGTCCGTCATCGACCGGGACACGCACCAGCCGCAATGCGAGCAGCTGGGCGACAACCAGATCCTGGCCCTCGAATACAACGAAGAAGGCGCACCCGCCGATATTCCGCCCGCCAACGTGGCCATGCTGCTGGTGGACCACAATGGCGACACACAGGACGCGGACACCAGAGGCCATCGCTGGCGCGCAGCGCGCTACTTCGCACGGGAATTCACTGCGCGTTCGGGTGGCGGCCTGCTGGCCGTGGCGGCGTTCTCCGGCGGGCCGGAGGCCTCCGTGCCCTTCTCGCCGCTGCTGCTGCCGCCGCCCGTGGGAAATGCCGGCGATCCCTCCGCGCTGTTCACTTCCGGCGCCGCCCCGCTGCAGGACATGCTCAACCCGGACCACTTCACCAGCAATGGCAATCGCGACACCCCCGAGGCCATCGCCGCGGCATTGCAGCTGATGGCCACCCACGCCCCCGAAGGCTCGCGCGCGCTGGTGGTCATCACCGGCCCGCTGGAGTCGGACCCGGATGACGCCACGCTGTCCAGGCTGGCGGAGCTTCGCGCCACCGCCGGCGCCGAGGTGGTTCTGGTATCGCGCCCGCTGGAGTACTGGAGCGTGGGCCGCCCTCGCCTGGCCGCGCTGGCCTCGGCACTCCAGGCCACCACCATCGTGGCAAACCTCCCGCTCGGCTCGGCCGAGTTCCCGATCCAGGATCCGGATCTCGGGCTGGTACAGGCCATGGAACTGGCAACGGCATGGCTCACCGGCGAACCCCTGCCCACGCTCAAGGTCACTTACCGCGTGAAAAGCTGGTCGCCCGAACTGTTCAGGCGCGGTGAGCTCTTGCGCAGCGAGGTCAAGTTCGAAGCAGCAACCGACATCTGCCCGGGCTTCTGCGACATCGTTCCCGTTGGATTCGCCGCACGCATTCCCTGAATGACCATGCAACTCCACGCCATCCACACGACATCGCCAGCCGCCGCGTTCCTGCCGCATAATTTTTCCGTCGCAGGAGCACGGCGGCGCAGCAGCTGCCAGGGACGAAGGATGAGGGTGCATTCCGCGAAGGCCCGCAGGGCCATGGCCATGGCATGGCTGGTGCCGGTGATCGCGCCAGCCGCGCAGGCGCAACTGGACGAGGTGACGGTGACCGCGCGCCGCATCTCCGAAAGCCTCTACGACGTGTCCGTCACCGCCACGGTGGTGGACGGCGGCACGCTCGATGACCAGGTGGTCACCCGCTGGGAGGACCTGGCATTGCCGGGCACGAAGATCGGCCCGGCCGGCATCACCGACGTGCTTTCCATCCGCGGCATGGCCTCGGGCATCAACTTCGGCTTCGAGCAGTCCGCGCCGGTGTTCATCGACGGCGTATGGTTCGGCAGCTCGCGCGCCTCGCGCATCGGCTTCCTCGACACCGCACAGGTGGAAGTGCTCAAGGGCCCGCAGCCCACCTGGTACGGCAAGAACGTGATGGCCGGCGCCTTCGGCATCTCCACCCGCAAGCCGAAGTTCGAGCGCGAGGGCTGGCTGGAGGTCTTCCACGAGTTCGAGCACGAGGAGCTGGCCGTCACCGGGGTGATCAACGAGCCGCTGGGCGAGAGCGTCGCGTTGCGCCTGGCCGGCAAGTACCGCCGCATGGATGGCTTCATGCACAACAGCGTCGACGGCGGGAAGAGCCCGAATTACCGCGACCGCCTGGCGCGCGCCTCGCTGCGCTGGACGCCCGCGCCGGCGTGGACCGTGGACGCCAAGCTGGAGTACTCGGACAACCTCACCATCGGGCGCGAGACCCAGTACGTGCGCTGCGTGCCCGGCGCCATGGGGAACCTGCGCCTGGTCAACCCGCTGTACGAGGACTGCCAGTTCGACACCACCCGCGCCTTCCGCTACGACCCGGCGGCCTTCGGCGAAGCAATGTCACTGTTCGAGGATCCCGACCGCCCCGGCGAGCGGATCCACAACGAGGTCCTCTCCGGACGCCTCGGCGCGGACTGGACCTTCACGGCCGGCTACGCGGCGCAGCTGACGCTGGCGTACTACGACCACGACTTCCAGGCCTGGGTGAAGCCGGACCATTCCTGGAACCAGCGCACGCTGGCCTCGTTCGATGATTCCAACCGCCTGGTCAGCCAGGAACTGCGCCTGTCCTCCCCCCTCACCGGCCGCTGGGCGTGGACCGCGGGGTTCTACCACGAGGACATCGCACGTTCGAACGCCCCCTTCACGCAGTTCGCCTTCATGATGATGCCCAGCCAGGGACGCACCACCAACTGGTACGAGGACAGCAGTTCCCGCGCGCTGTTCGGCGAGCTGGAATGGCGCTTCCTCGACACCATGACGCTGCGCGCCGGTGCACGGCACACGCGCGCCAGCCGCGCCATCGACGCCAACCTCACGATCTACACCGCGCAGCCGGGCGGCCCTGATCCGGCCGATTCCTTCAGCTTCCGGGTGCCGACCAGCATCACCGCGACGCCGACCTCGCAGGTGCAGCAGTCGCGCACCGACTCGCGCTTCACGCCCGCGGTGTCGCTGGAATGGCGTCCGCAGGAAGGATCCCTGTACTACCTCTCCTGGCGCGAGGGCTTCAAGGCGGGCGGCTTCAGCAGCTTCATCGGCGGCCCTGACCAGGACGTGGGTTTCGACCCGGAGACCGTCAACTACAAGGAAGCCGGCGCGAAATGGCGCTCGCCCGGCGGCAGCTGGCGCGCCACCATCGCGCTGTTCCATGCCCGCTACCGCGACCTGCAGGTGCCCGTGCAGGTCGAGGACTCCAGCGCCACCGTCACGCGCAATGCCGGCGCCGCCGTCTCGCGCGGCGTCGACGTGGAGCTGGCCTGGGCGTTCGCGCAGCACTGGCTGTTCGAAACCAAGGTCAGCCGGCTGGACTCGAAGTACCGCGATTTCCCCAATGCCACCTGCTACATCGTGCCGCAGCAGACGATCGCGCAGGGCTGCGTGCGCATCGGCGGCAATGAGCTGCCACCGACGGCCATGATCTGCCGCGGCGCCGGAGTCTTCTGCGCCCAGGACCTGTCGGGCTTCCCGACCTCGTACTCGCCGGAATGGTCGGGCACGGCCTCGCTGCGCTACCAGCGCCCGCTGCCGCTGGGCGCCTTCGGTGAACCGCCGTTGCTGCGCGCCAGCCTCGACTTCATGGCCACCGACGGCTTCTACACCAACACCAATGGCGCGCCGGATTCACGCCAGGGCGGCTATGCCACGCTGGATGCGCGCGTCGCGCTGAAGTCCGGCCGCTGGGAGTTCGCGGTGATCGGACGCAACATCACCAACCGCCTGTACGCGAACTGGTACGAGCCGCTGGTGGGCGGCGGACCGGACTCGGGCTGGTTCGCGACCACCGCGCGGCCGCGGCAGCTCGGCCTTCAGATCCGCGCCGGGCTCTGAGGATCGAGGCTGGAGCTGCGTTCCGGCGAGCGGTACATGCGACCCTCATCGGGTTCAATGCCACGTTCATCCCAGTACGCATCCAGCCCCAGCGCGCGCGTGCGCTCGCGGAAGCGCAGGTCGGCGCGCAGGGGCCGCATGGCCGGCGTGAACAGCCACATGGTCTTGCGCCACTGCGGGTCCTGCGCCACCGGCAGGACCACCTGCGAGCCGCGGCTCATCACGATGCCGTCGTAGATCTCGTAGGCGGCGTCCACCTCGTCCATGTGCGACAACAGCAGCACGCCATGCATCATCAGCAGGTAGCGCTGCCGGTGCGTGTCCAGGAATGCCTCGCTCAGCCGGGCACGGTTCTCCCGCGTGGGGTTTTCCAGCGTATCCAGCGCCATCAGGTACAGGCGCACGCCGTCGGGGGTCATGTCGCGCTCGCCGGCAGCGGATTCCAGCAGCTGCCGGGCGGCGGTGTACCGGCCTGTGAAGGTGTACACCACCACCATCGCCTTCGACACCAGCGGATGGTCATGGTGCGCCTTCCACGCGTATTCCGCCATCCGCTGTGCTTCGTCATGCGCGCCATTGATCCAGAGCTTCAGCGCCTCGCGGGCCAGCGCGCCGGGCGTGGAGACGAACTCGCGCCGGTCCACGTCGAGGATGCGGCGGTTCACCTCGTGGGATTCGCGGCTGTATCCCGAGGACTGCAGCAGCATCATCAACGCGGTCAGTCCCCAGCGATGGAAGGGATGGCGGTCGATCACCGCACGCAGCTGCCGCTCGGTCTGCACCCAGCTTTCCTGCTCGCGCCGCAACAGCGCCAGCGCCACCAGCGCGTTGGGTTCGTTCGGCTTCAGGCGCAGCGCCTCGGCCGCCGCTGTCTCGCAGCCCTGCACCGAGCCGGGGACATTGAGCTCCGCCTCGTAGGCATGCGCCAGCGCCAGCAGGCCCCAGGCCCGCGCATCATCCGGCCGCAGTTTCACCGCCTCGCTGAACGGCTCCACGCCATACGTGCCCCGGCGACCGTACTCCATCATCAGGTCCTGGAGGCCCTGGTTGAGGAAGCCCTCGAACACCGGATCGCGGGCGGGCTGCTTCCAGCGCAACGCGGCAGCCGCGCCCACCACGGCCGATGCAGCCAGCGCACCGGCCACCAGGCGGCGGCTCACGGGCTGTGGATAGTCCTGGCCGTGTGCCTGGGACTGCTTCGCCGTGTCCCGCGCGGTCTCGGCCGGCGCCTGCGGTGCCGGATCCGGAGCGGGAACCCGAGGCGCCTGCGATGCCTGCAGCGGCTGTGCGACCGGCACGCCCTCGCTGACCTCGAGCCGGTAGCCCACGCGCGGAATGGTGCTGATGCCAAGACCCGCGCCGGTCTGCCGCGCGATGCGACGGATCTCGGCCACGGTGCGATTGACGGCATCCTCGCTGACGATGGCGCCGCCCCAGCAGGAGCGCATCAGGTCATCGCGCGTGAGTACCGCACCGCCGGAATCGGCGAACGCCACCAGCACCTGCATCACCCGCGGCTCGATGACAGAGCTGCCCCCGGGGCCCTCCACGGTGCGCAGGGCGGGCCGGATGACGGCCTGTCCCAGGCGGAAATCCTCGCGGCTGGCCAGCTGCACGACCCCGCCCGGCGGCCTCCGCACCGTCCTTGAACCCTCGCCTGCCCCTCGCTCGTCCATCGCTGCTGTCCTTGCAGGCCAGCCCGCATCGCCGCGAGGGGGCCGGCCCTGCGTTTCAGGGGCCGCCAGATTACCAAGGCCCGGCCCGCCGGGGGGAACAGCAATTCATCGTTGCGGACACGGCAAAAGATCGTCTTCCCCTCATTACCCCGCCCGGTCGCCCGCGCAAGGTGGCCGCATAGCCATGGAGGGGATGCAGCGATGCAACACGCACACACTCGATCCGGACCTGCCTTCCTGCTGCTGGCATTCCTGCTCACGGGATGCCCGGACGGCATCGACAGCGGGGACCTGGAGCTGAAGGTCATCGACCAGGATGGGGTTCCCATTGGAGGTATCGAGGTCGTGGCTTGCTGGGTCAACGGCAACTGCACGCCCCGCCTGCTCACTGGCCCCGATGGCATCGCCGTGCTCGAGAACCTGCCCTGGCATGTTCGCGTCACTGCATCGGCCCGTAGCCTCGACCGGCCACCTGGTACCTGGCCCCTCGACGCCTCCACCGAACTGGATATCCAGCCCGGGCGCACCAACCGCCTGACCTTGCCGTTCGCCTTCAACGTCCCCGTATACGACATCCTCTCTGCCCGCATTCCTGCCGCCAGCCTCAGCGAGGACGGATCGGAGGCAGAACTGCACCTGTCGGTGGCCAGGGGCAGCTACTTCTGGGAAGAAGCCGAACGGGGGCTCTGCCTGCATGAGCAATGCCATGTGGCCTGGTCAAGGGATGGAACGGAACCAGGCCTGCACGAACTGGACGTGACCATGATCAGCGTGGACTCCCGGACCGTGGAGCCATCCGACAACGCCAGCGCGCTGCTCGTGCTCGACCTGGGCCGGCGCACCGCATTCGACGATCCCTTCCGCCTGCGCGAGCGCGCCGTGCGGGGCTTCATCCGCGACCTGGACGCCCCGCTGGCGCTGTCGATCGGCGGCATTGCCGGCGATGACGGTGCAGCACCGGCGCCATTGCTGCCTGAATTGCCCTACTGGACTGCCCCTGCGCCCGGCAGCGGACGCGAACTGGTCGAGGCCGCGGCACTGGACCTGCACACCCGCACTGGAGGAGATTCGCCGCTCGTGGCGGGACTGGATGCCGCCGCGGAGGCGCTCATGACCAGCCCGCCCGGCGACGGCCGGCGCGTGCTGGTAGCACTGGTGGGCGGCGGCGACACACGCCGGCACCAGCCGGGTTGGGACCAGCAGGCCCAGGCGCTGCGGGCCAAGCTGGCGCAGCAGGACATCCAGCTTCTGCTGGTGCAAGCCGATTCCGCCACCCCTGGCGAGGCACAGGCGGCTCGCGAAGAACTGCTGCAGCTGGCGACAGTGCTTGACGCCGGTTACATCCTGCCGATGACGCCGCGGGAGAACATCGGCGCCGGGAGTGCCCTGCGCAGGGCGGCAAGGATCGCGTCCGGGAACATGCAGATCCAGGAGTTCGTTGCGCGCATCACTGCGCCGCCCGGCACCTTCGAAGCGGGAACGCTCCTGCAGCTCGACCTCACCCTCGGCGAGAACTTGTGGGGATACGTCTACACACGTTTGGACGTGGCCGTCCGGGTGCCATGATGAACTGCTACGAATTCGCCCAGTTCCACTTCTGCCCGCGGCAGCGCGACCTGTGGTGCAACGGTCGACCGGTGAGGATCCGGCCCCGGCTGTGCAACCTGCTGGCGCTGCTCCTGGAGCATCCCTTTCAGCTGCTGGGCAAGGACTGGCTGATGGAGCAGCTGTGGCCGGGGATCTACGTCTCCGACAACAACCTCAGCCAGTCCGTCTCCGGACTGCGGCGCGTGCTCGGCTGCGATGGCACGCGCTTCATCCGCACCGAGACCCGGCGCGGATTCCGCTTCGTGTACCCAGTGAGCATGGTTCAGTCCGGCAGCGTGAGCCTCACGCCGGTGGAGTTGGAACACGCACGCGCCGCCACCGTGCCGTCGGCGTCGTACACCGTAGCCGAGGAATCCATCGAGAACTCATCGCCCCCGCGACCCTGCAGCGTGATCGTGGCCACGGCGTCCTGCCTGCCGAGGTACTTACCCGTTTCGAGCGAATAGCGCAGGTGCACGAAGGTGAGGCGGTAGTTGCCGTGCTTGCCCGCCTTCCAGATGCCATGGCTGGGGCTGCGGGTGAGGGTGATGGAGTTGTTCTGCGCCCAGACCGACAGCGTGCCGTCCTCGTGGAAGGTGAACAGGGCCTCATGCGCAAGGTTGGGCAGCGAATCACCCGTGGCGCAGTTGCGCGGCATGATCGTGACCAGCCACGCGCCGGTCAGGTCGTGGCCATGCGGTCCGGGTCCCTTGCCGTTGCCAGGACCGTTGCCCTTGCCATGCGCCAGTGCCGCGGTCTGCGACAGGACCAGCAGGCAACCGACCGCCACGCACGGAATCCATTGCTTCATCGATTTCATGGCTCCTTGCTCCGCAGGAATTGCAGGGAGCCATCAGCCTGGCCCGCGCGGCAGGCGCAGGTCCTGAGCAAACCTTGAAAAAGCCTGAAAGCGCCGGTGGCGAAGGAAGCGATGCCCGACGCCGCAGCGCCGGCTCAGGCGGCCCGGGCCTCGTCTTCCTCCAGCCCCGCCCAGCGCAGCGCCTCGTACCGGTCGGCAAAGGACAGGTAGCGCACGATGCGGCCGCCGCCGAACTCGAAGCCATCGGCCAGCCGGCCGCCCACCTCGGCCCCGTCCTTCAGCCGGATCGAGGAGTGCACGTAGGCCACCGCCCGGGCGCCGTTCTCGAATATTTCCTCTACCGCACAGGCGCCCTCGGCCCAGCCGCCTCGCCCCTGCTCGATGTGGCAGCGCAGCGCCTCCAGTCCGTGGTATTCGCCCGCACGCGGGAACCCCCGTGGCTCGATCCTCACCACGGCCGCATCCATGTCGCGCAGTGCGGCATCCAGGTCGAAGCGGTTGATGGCGTCGTAGAAATGCCGGATGGCTTCGATGGCGCGGCTCATGCTGCTCTCCGCGGGGACACGTCCCTTTCGATCAAGGTTGAATACCGGTTTCAGCCGTACCATGATCCGTGCCACGAGCTCACAGGCAAGGGAATTCAGTTGGCCACTTCAACCTCGGATACAGCAACGGGCGATGCGCCCCGCTTCGACGCCGCCTATCCCTTCCAGGAGAACATCCTGGGACTGCCGGTGAAGAACCTCGACGAGGCCGCCGGCTGGTATGCGAAGCATTTCGGCATGTCCGAGGTGGAACGCTTCGACTCCCCCGTACCCACGGTGGTGATGGAGCGCGACGGTGTGCGCATCGGCTTCGCCGTCAACGGCGGCGATCCCGGGCAGGATGGCGCGGCGATCCGCGTCACCGGCGCGGCGGCCCTGATGGCCGAGCTGGAACACAGAGGGGTCGACGTGGGCAACTGGCGCATCGACGAACACAAGGGCCAGAAGCTGCAGGTGTTCTTCGCCAGCGCGCCCGACGGGCTGTGCTTCTACTTCCACGAGCCCGTCGCGGGACCCTGAGCCGGGCGCGCGGACCCGCGCGCCCGGGACTCAGGACCGGACGGGCACCCGCGCCCCCTTCCGGCCGGGAACCGCCTCAGCCGTGCGCCGCGCCACCCGGCGGTGGCAGCACCTTGCCCGGATTGAGGATGCCCCTGGGGTCCATCGCCCGCTTGATCGCGCGCATCAGCTCGATCTCCGCCTCGCTGCGCGAGAAGTGCAGGAACGGGATCTTCAGCGAGCCGATGCCATGTTCGGCCGAGATGGATCCGCGGCGCTTCGCCACGATGCCGTACACGGCGTTCTCGATGTCGAGCTCGGGGATGCTGTGCCCGGACATCCTCACCGACACGTGCAGGTTGCCATCGGCCACGTGTCCGAAGAACACCGCCATCAGCTCCGGCCAGCGGCGCTTGAGCTCGGCATTGATCTCGTCGGCCAGCGGGCCGATCTCGCCGGTGGGCACGCTGACGTCGAAGCCCAGCTGCGGCCAGTGTTCGGTCTTCTGCCACTCGCCCGGGGAATCGCGCACCGCCCACAGCTCGGTGGCTTCGCGATGCGACTGCGCGATCACCGCGTCCTTCACCACGCCGGCCTCGATGGCCTCGCCAATCACCGCCTCGTAGCGCGCCTGGTCGGCTTGCGGGTCGGTGCCCAGAGTCTCGATCAGCACGTAGGCGCCATGGCCCGGCTCCAGCGGTGGCTTGCGGCCCAGCGTCACCGTGCCGAGCCTGTAGAAATCCGGCCACATCACCTCGAAGGCCGACAGCAGCGCACCGAAGCCGCTGCGCGCGCGCCTGAGCAGCTCGAGCACGCCGGCGTAGTCGTCCACCGCGCAGATGCCGGTGCAGGCGCTCCTGGGCTTCGGGAACAGCCGCAGCACCACCGCGGTGACGATGCCCAGCGTGCCCTCCGCGCCGATGAACAGCTGCCTGAGGTCGTAGCCGGAGTTGTTCTTGATCACCTTGCGCAGCGCGTCGATCACGGTGCCGTCGGCCAGCACCGCCTCCACGCCCAGCACCAGGTCGCGCGCCATGCCATAGCGCAGCACGCGGTTGCCGCCGGCGTTGGTGGAGATGTTGCCGCCGATCTGGCAGCTGCCGCGCCCGCCGAGGTCCAGCGGGAAGAACAGGTCGGCCGCATCGGCCGCCTTCTGCACGGTTTCCATGGTCACGCCGGCGTCCACGGTGATGGTGCCGGCGGCCGTATCGAGCTCGCGCACGCTGCGCATGCGCTCCAGCGCCACCACCACGCAGGGCCCCAGCGGCACGCCGCCGCCGGCCAGTCCGGTGAGCCCGCCCTGCGGCTGCACCGCGATGCCGTGCTGGTTGCAGTAGGCCAGCACCTTCGACACCTCGGCGGTGTTGCGCGGGAAGACCAGCGCCTGGATGCCCACGTCCGGCGGGCGGCTCACGCAGAAATCGCGCGTGTGTTTCTCGAGCAGTGTTGCGGTCGGCGCCAGCGCCACGTCGGCGCCGACCAGGGCCTGCAGGTCGGCCAGAACCTTGTTGTCAGTCATTCCCCCCACCCAGACGGCGGTAATACTCGGCGACATTGTCGCGGTACTGGCGCGAATCGTCGACGGTTTCCGTCGCCCGGGTGGAGCGGCTGGCGCTGTCGGAACTCATGGCCTTCAGCGCCGACAGCTCGATCTGGTTCACCAGCGCCGCCATGCGCTGGTACTCGGCGTCCATGGGATCGACCCCGCCGCGGCGCAGCCGGTCGGCCAGCTCGCGCAGCGCACTGGAATCGGCCGCGGTCAGGCCGCTGTTGCGCAGCTGCTCGCGGATCTGCGCCAGCCGCTCTGCCGACACCACGGCCTGGTTGCGCAGGTTGTTCTGGATGACGGGCAGCGGATCGCGGTTGCCGCCGCCGCTGAAGCGGGCGTAACCACCCGAGCGGTTCGAGCCGCCGCCGAAGCGGCCGTCGTTGACGCCGCCGTCGGCGCCACCCTGCGTGCCGGCCTGCTGGCCGGGCGCCCCGCCCTCCTGCCCCTGCTGGCCCTGCCCGCCCTGGCCCTGCTGCCCCTGCTGGCCGCCGGGCTGGCCGGACTGGCCATCCTGGGCATCGGGCGAGGTTGCGTTCGGATCGCCCTGGTTGCGGTTCTGCGCCAGGCTCAGCTCGCGCGCCTGCTCCAGCATGCGGCGCACATCGCCCAGCTCGGCCAGCAGGTCCTCGGTGGTGAGCTGCTGCTGTTGCTGCTGGCGGGTACCGATCTCCGAGGAAGCCACGCGCGCGGCGTTCTCCAGCTGGTCGGCCAGCTCCTCCAGCCGCTGCGTGCGAAAGGGTTCCATGTTGGCCGCCTCGCGCACCCGGCCGCGCTCGATCTGGCGGGCACTGATGCCCAGGCTGCCCACCGGGTCCTCTTCCTGCATGCGCCGGCGGATCTCGGCGAGCTGCCGCGATGCGCGCGGCGCGGACTCACCGGCCTCGCGGCGGGTGGACTCGATGCGCCGCTGCAGCTCCTCGAGCTGGCCCTGGATCTCGCGCTTCTCCTGCGCCAGCCGCTCCAGCTGCTCGAAAGTCAGGCGCGGCTGCTGTCCCTGCTGGCGCGGCGTGGCGATGTTGCGCAGCGCTTGCTCGGACTGGCGCTGCCGCTCGGCGAGCTGGCGCGCGCGATCGGCCAGCGACTCGAAGCCGTCGGCGCCGGCCCGCTGGCGGGCCTCCTCCAGCTGCTGGCGCGCGCGGTTGAGCTGCGCCAGCGCGCGCTCCTGCGACTCGCGGTCGCCGTTCTGCATCTGCCGCAGGGCCTCTTCCACCTGTCGCGCGGCCTCGGCCGCGGCCTGGGCGCGCCGCTGCTCGCCCGGCGACATGCGCGAGCCGCTCTGCTGCTGACCGCCCTGCGATTGCTGGCCGCCCTGCTGCCGGGACGCCTGCTGCTGCGAACCTTGCTGTCCCTGCTGGCCTTGCTGCTGGCCGCGCTGCGAGTCCCGCTGCGCCAGCTGCTCCAGCTCACGCCGCAGCTGCTCGGCCTCGCGCCGCAGCTGCTCCTGCTGCCAGCGCAGCTGTTCGGGCGGGATCTGCTGGCGCTGCTGCTGGCGAGCAAGCTGCTCCTGCCGGCGCGCCAGCTCGCGCAGCCGGCGCTGCACTTCGTCCTCGGCCTGGTTGCGCTGCTGCGCGGAGGACATGCGCGACTCGGTCTCGTACTGGTTGCGCGCCAGGTCGAGCTCCAGCTCGGTCATCTCGGACACGTCCCGGCCGGCCTGCGCGCCGCCGCGCCCGCCGCCGGAACTGGCGTTCATCGACACGTTGATGTCGCGGAACGCCGCCTCGGCGCGCAGCAGGTGCTGCAGCGCCTGCTGCTCGTGCGTGACCGCCGTGGCCAGTTCCATCTGCGCCAGGCTGCGCGCCGCCGGCGCCATGGCCTTGGCCGCGTCCTGCACCGCGCGCACGAACTCATCCACCGCACGGTCCTGCCCGGTGAGCTGGCGCGCGCGGGCGCGCTGGATCAGCGTCTCGGCCTGGCCGGCCAGCGTCTGCTGCACCTCGGCCAGCATGCGCGCGTTGTCGGCCACGCGTTCCTTCTCGCGCGCGCCGGCTTCCTTCTCGTTGCGCTGCAGGTTCCACGTGGCGACCAGGATCTCGCGCTGCCGGCGCGAGATGTCGCCTTCTTCTTCCCCGCCGCCATCCCCGCCGCCGCCACCGCCGGCCTGCGCCTGGGTGAAACGCTGCTCGAAGGGTTGCACCTGGATGAAGAACAGGTCGGTCTCCACCGTGTGCTTGTTGTCGCGCGCCTGGGCGTAGTAGCTGACCAGGTCGCCCGGCGACAGCAGCGGCGGCGCGCCATCGGCACCCGGCTTCTGCAGTTCCTCCAGCCGCAGCAGCGCCGCGGCCTGGATGTCGCTGGTGCCGGCGGGCAGCTTCTCGCGCCGCCACTCGCCACCATTGACCGAGTAGTGCAGCTCGATGGCGTCGAGGCGGAAGTCATCACGCGCCTCCACGCGCACCGGCACCTCCTCGATGGCGGTGGCGCGGTAGTCGCGGCCCGGGCGCACGATGCGGATCTCGGGCTTCTGGTCCTCGACGACCTCGATGGCGTAATCCGGCGTCAGCGGCACGACCTCACCGAGGAAGCGCGTGGCAATGCGGTAGTGGCCTTCCTTCTCGATGGCGAAGGTCCCGCTGCTGGTGGCACCGCTCTGCCTGAGCTCCTTGCCGTTGCCGTCGATGACCAGCAGCGGCGACTCCAGCGGCTGGCTGGTGGTCAGCTCCAGCGTCACGCGGGTGCCGGCCACGGCGCGCAGGTCGCCGCCGCCCTCTTCCTCGCGGCCCTCGAGCCCGGTCCAGGTGGGATAGTCATACCTGACCTTGAAGCGCTCGATGGCCGGCAGGTCGACCACGTTGATGTGGTGCTCGGCGCTCTTCAGCCGGCCCGCGGTGACGTAATACGCGGCCGCGTCGCGCACCGCGTAGATGGTGAAGCTGTAGCTGCCATCGGGATTGCGTTGCATGGGCGCGCTTTCCCAGTCGCCCATCTCGCCGAAGCGCACGTGCAGCTGCACGTCCTCGTTGCTGCCTGCGACCAGCGCCGCCACGTCGAGGTCCTGGTTGCGGCGGACCGTGGCGTCACCAGGCTGCACGGCGATGCCGCCGGCCGCCGCCGCGACGCGCGCGGCAGGCGGCAGCTGCCCGAACCAGAGCTGGCGCGCGCCATCGCCGAGGCCGATGCCCGAGAACAGGAGCACGCCCAGCAGCGCCACGCTGGCGGCCGCGCCCACCGCCGGCAGCAGGTAGCGGCGCGGACGGATGACCGTGGACAGCGGCTCGCGCTGCGCCAGCGCCAGCGCGTCGGCGGCGAGCAGGTCGAGCAGCACCGAGGCCTTGTCCGGCTCCTTGGCGCTCTCCTGCAGGTAGGTGGCGATGCGTCCTTGCTGCTGCGGCAGCGCCGCCTCCAGCGCAGCGGCGGCGCGATCGCGCTCCTGCGCGCGCCAGCGCAGCACCCACCATGTGAGGGCGCCGGCCGCGGCCGCAGCCAGCGCAATGCGCCCGTACAGCGCCGCGCGCGGCGTGAATCCGTAGCGCGGCAACAGCCACGCCGCCACCACGGTGACAATGAGCAGGGCCGCCGTGAGAACCGCGCTGCCGCGGGCCGAGAGGATCCAGCGCAGGCGGGATCGCGCATGCGACAGATACTGTTCGAGCTCGAAACGGGCATTCATGCGCTAGGCTTCCCTTCGGACGCTCAGGTGGTAGTTCGCCACCATTGGCTCCACAAAGGCAAGCGCCACGGCAGCCAGCAGCAGCCAGAACCACACGGGAACCAGCCTTTCGGTGCCCGAACCGGCCCCGTCAGCGCGTGCCGCGGCCGTGGCCTGCTGCTGCAGGGCCAGCCAGCGGGCCCGCGCGTCCTCGTCCAGGGGCGCAAGCAGCGATTCGCGGGGGTCCGGGTTCACGGCGATGAAATCGCTCCGGCCACCGCCGCGAACCTCGTAGAAGCCCGGCATCTGCGGCACGAAGCGCAGCGAAGTCTCCTCGCCGCCCAGCATGGCGGTGCGCTGGCCGCGCGGATCGAACACCTGGCCACCGCCACGGCGCAGGGAGGACGCATCCAGCGCCAGGCCCACGGTGGCCGCGGCGGCGTCGAAGCGCGCGCCGGCCAGCCACGCCGTGGCCTCGGCCACGAAGCGTACGAACAGCGGATGGATGGCGAGGTCGTTCCACTGCCGGTCCAGCGGCGAGGCGAACACCAGCATGCGGCCATCGCCCAGCTCCTGCTCCAGCATCAGCGGCGTGCCGTTCTCGAACGCCATCAGCACGCGCGCGCCCTGCGGCGGCTCCACCGCCACGTGGCGGAAGAAGCGGATGCGCAGCCATGCGCCCGGATCGCGCAGGATGGAGTGGCTCTGCTCCACCTCGGCCACGCGCGCCGTACGTCCCGATGCGGTACGCGCTGCGCCACCGGCCAGCCTTGCACCACTGACGGGGAGCTGCCTGAGCTGCGCCGCGCGCGGCCCCAGCGTCATCAGCAGCGCGCCGCCGCCGCGCACGTATTCCTCCAGCGCCTTGGCAGCAGCGTCGTTCACCAGTCCCGCGTCCGACACCACCACTGCCGCGAACTCGCCGAGCTGGCGCGTGGCCAGGGCGCCCGGCTGCGAGGTCTCGACCGCGAAGCGCGGCCGCGCCAGCGCCTGCAAGGCGGCGCTGAAGTAGCGCGCATCGTCGTCCTGCACATTGGCCGCGACCACCAGCACCCTGGGCTCCACGCGCCGCAGCAGCGCATGGTGCGCATCATCCGCGGGCAGCACGTCGGCCGGCTCCAGCCTTGCCGTGAGGCGATGCTCGCCCACCGGCAGCTCCCCCAGCGCCACGTGCTCCACCGTGCTGGCGCTGACCGCGGTCAGCCTGCGCCGCTCGCGCACCTCGCCGTTCAGTTCCACCACCAGCGTGCGGTCGGCGATGGCGGCGGGATCGCCCTCGAGCCTCACCTCGATGGTGCCCGGGGTGCGCGCGAGCTCCTGCGCCGAGGCCACGCGCGCATTGCCGGCCGCATCGCCGGCGCCCACGTCCTCCAGTACCAGCCGCACGCCCGGCGGCAGCGACAGGTCGGCGAAGCGCAGCGGGCTGGCCGACTGCTGCAGGTCGGAAACCAGGTGCAACTGCAGCGTCTCGCCCGGTCCCGGCGCCCAGGCCACCGAACCGGCCACCAGGGCGCCGAAGTCCAGCCGCGAGAAGCCCGGCTCCAGCTCCTGCACGGCTGCGCGCAGCCGGCCCGCATCGCTGGCGAACACCGGCTGCACCATCACGTTCAGCCGGTGGTCGGCCGCCACCAGCATGCCGCGGCTGCCGCCGCGCACCTCGTCGATGATGTCCTGCGCACGTTCCTGCGCGCGCTTCCACACGCCCTCGCGCTGCATCGACAGCGAGGTGTCCATCACGATCACGTGCAAGGTGTTGCCGCCCTCTCCCGCGGCCGTGGAGCTGCGCCACATCGGCCCAGCGAAGGCCAGCACCAGCAGCGCCAGCAGCGCCAGGCGCAGCAACAGCAGCAGCCAGTAACGCAGCTCGTGGCGGCGGCTGCGGCGGATCTCCGCCGGCTCCAGGAACATCGACGAGGCGAAGGGCTGGCGCTGGTCGGTATGGCGCGCAAAGCGGTGCAGCCACAGCGGCAGCGCGAGTCCGGCCAGTCCGAGCAGGAACCAGGGCGCCAGCCACATGGCCTAGGCCCTCCGCCTGAACATCAGGTAGCCGCGCAGCGCCTTGTCCAGCGGCTCATCGGTGACCAGCAGCACGTGGTCGGCGCGGTTCTTCGCCGCCACCGCGCGCATGTGGTCGAGGTGCGCGCGGATGCGCTCGCGGTAGGTGGTGCGCATGTAGTCGGACGAGACCTCGACCTGCCGGCCGGACTCCACGTCCTCCAGCAGCACCGACTCCTCCCACTTCGGATCCAGCTCGGTGCGGTCGAGCACCTGGAAGATCATCACGTCATGGCCACCCCAGGCAAAGGGCTGGACGGCGCGCGTCAGCGCCTCCGGATCGCAGTAGAGGTCGGAGATCACCGCCACCAGCCCGCGCCGCTGCATGTGCTCGTGCATCTGCCGGAACGAGCCAGCCAGGTCGGTGGCACTGCCGGCCTCCAGCCGGTCCAGCTCGTGCAGCACCGCCGTCAGTGTGCCGGTGCGACTCGAAGGCGGCCGGTAGGTCCTGATCTTCGAGTCGAATGCGATCAGCCCGGTGGGATCGTGCTGCTGCAGGGCCATGTAGGCCAGCGAGGCCGCCACCCACTTCGCGTAGCGCAGCTTGGTCACCGGTCCGCTGCCGTAGCCCATCGACGCGCTCACGTCGAGCACGATCATGAAGCGGGTATTGGTCTCGCCGAGGAATCGCTTGATGTAGGTGCGCTCGGTGCGCGCGAACACGTTCCAGTCGATGAAGCGCGGGTCATCGCCCTCGGAATACGCCTTGTACTCGGCGAACTCCTGGCTGAAACCGAACTTCGGGCTGCGGTGCAGCCCCTGGAAGAACCCCTCCACGGCCGAGCGCGCCACCAGCTCCAGCGTCGACAGCGACGCCAGTACTTCGGGACGCAGCAGCGTCGCGGCGGGGTTGGCGCTCATCCGCGCAGTTCCTTCTCGACCACGCGCGCCAGCATGGCATCGACGGTGACACCGTCGGACTCCGCCTGGTAGTTGGCCAGCACGCGATGGCGCAGCACCGGCAGCGCCAGCGCCGCGAGGTCCCCGGTGGTGACGTGGTAGCGCCCTTCCGACAGCGCGCGCGCCTTGGCGGCCAGCGCCAGGAACTGCGTGGCACGGATGCTGGCGCCGTAACGGGCGTACTTCTTCACCTCGTCGCTGGAGTGCGGATCCGACGGGCGCGTGGCGCGCACTACGGCCACCGCCTTGCGCGCCACGTCATCGGACATGGGCACCTGGCGCACCAGCCACTGGAACTTGAGGATCTCCTCGGCATTGGTGCAGGCCTCGATGGCCGGCGGCGCGACGCGCGAGGTGTTGTCCGACACCACCTTCAGCTCGTCATCGGCCGACAGGTAGTCGAGCACCACGTTGAACAGGAAGCGGTCGAGCTGCGCCTCGGGCAGCGGATAGGTGCCCTCCAGCTCGATGGGGTTCTGCGTGGCCAGCACGAAGAACGGCGGCTCCAGCCGGCGCGTGTTGCCGCGCACGGTCACCGACATCTCCTGCATGGCCTCCAGCAGCGCCGACTGCGTCTTCGGCGGCGTGCGGTTGATCTCGTCGGCCAGCACCACGTTGGCGAACAGCGGGCCCGGCACGAAGGTCCAGGTGCGCTTGCCGGTGCCCTGGTCCTCCTCGAGGATGTCGGTGCCGGTGATGTCGGTGGGCATCAGGTCCGGCGTGAACTGGATGCGCTTGAAGGACAGCCCCAGCGCCTGCGCCAGCGTGCGCACCAGCAGGGTCTTGGCCGTGCCCGGCAGGCCGGTGATCAGGCAGTGGCCGCCCACCAGCAGCGTAATCAGCAGCTGCTCCACCACCTCGTCCTGGCCGACGATGAGCTTGCGCACCTCGCGGCGGATGGCCCCGAAGGTGGTTCCGAAGCGCTCCACCAGCTCGCGGGTGTCTTCGGAAGAGATCACGTTTGCATTCATCTGCGCTCTCCAGTCATTTCCAGCAGCAGCCTTTGGGCCGGACGGTAGTTCGGTGCGGTCTCGAGCGATTGCAGCAGGTAGCGCTTCGCGCGCGCCTCATCGCCGGTGAGGCGCAACGCGCGCGCCATGCCGTAGTGCGCGGCGGCGGTGTCCAGCGGATTCAGCGCGAGCAGCACCTCGTACTCGCGGATGGCCTCGCGGGGACGGCCCTGCTCGATCAGCAGGCGGCCGAGGCGATCGTGGTTGTCCACTTCCAGCGGGTCGGACCAGTTGATGGCCGCGAACACCTCGGCGGCATCTGCCGTGCGCTTCTCGGCCAGCAGCAGCTCGCCCAGCTTGCGCATGCCGGCCGGGTTCCAGCCGCCGGCCTTGCGCCACTCCTGCCATGCGGCAATCGCGGCCGGGATGTTGCCGGCGCCTTCCTCGGCCGCGGCCAGCACCTCGTAGGCGCTGCCGCTGGCGGTGTACTCGGGCAGCATGTTGATGGCCGCCTGCGCGGCCTCGCGCGCGCCGGCCCAGTTGCGCGCATCCAGCATGGTGTGCGCACGGCGCATCAGCTCCGGCCAGCGCGAGGGATCCTTCAGGTAGGCGGCGAAACGCTGCTGCATGTATTCCTTGAACGCCTCGTCGAACTCCTCCGGCGCCACGCCGAAGGCCGCGCGGATGCCGCTGGCCGTGGTCACCGCCGGGTCGCGGAAGGCGCGCAGGAACTGCGCCAGGCGCTCGAACCCGAAACGCTCGGCGGCGAACAGGCACATCAGCCCGGCCTGCTCGTACGACACCTGCACCTGCCCCTCGTAGGTGGGCCGCATGAAACCCTGGTCGATCCCGGCCACCGGCAGGAAGGCGCCGTCGCGGAAGCGGTCCAGCGTGCGCGTGGACACCGACACGCCCGGCGTGGGGCCGCTGGTCCACTCCTCGTACACGGACAGGCCCTCGGACAGCCAGCGCGGCACGCGGTGCTCGGTGGCCGACAGCGTGAACACATGCGCCATCTCGTGCCACAGCACGCTGCCCCAGTGGAAGTCGCCGCGCCGCTGGCCCGACGGGCTGTCCATGGCCAGCAGGTGCCCGAAGGTCACGCCCAGCAGGCCGATGCCGGTGAGGCCGGCGGTGCGCACCTCGAAATCCGCGTGGTCCTTGTACAGCTCGATGGTGATGGGCTGGGCCGGCGTGTAGCCGTAGCGGCGGGAGAAGGACTGGATGCTCTCGCGCGCGATCTGCTCCACGTAGGGCCGGAGCGCCGCCGATTCGCTCTTGTGGAGCTGCAGCACCAGGTCAGGGTCCTGCAGGCGGATGAAGTCGTAATTCACCAGCGAATCGAGCAGCCGCAGCGTGTTGCTGGTGATGACATTGAACGGATCGCCCTCGTAGGAAGCGACCAGGTGGGCACGCGCCTCCTCCAGCCGGCCCAGCCGCATCAGGTTCAGGCCCAGCTCGCGGCGTCCCGACCACAGCTCCGGCTGCACCTGCGGGATGCGTTGCAGCCAGGCGTCGGCCTCGCGGTAACGGCGCCGCATCACCTCGAAGCGCGCCAGGGTCTCGAACAGGCTGCCGTAGCGCGGGTTGTAGGCCAGCGTCTCGCGCACCAGCGCGGCCGGGTCGCGGTTGCGCATCACCTCCACCGCCGCCAGCAGCGTCAGCGCCTCCACCGGCGGCAGCCCCTGCTGCGTGGCCAGCTCGCGCGCCCGCGTGGCCGCGCGCACCGCGTCGTCAAGGCGACCGGCCTCGATGGCAATGTTGGCCTCGATCAGGTACGCCTCGACCAGCGTGCCGTCCTCGCGCAGCAGCTGCTGGATGTCGTCGGAAATGTCGCCCTCGAACTGCGCCATGCCCAGCCGGGCCATGCCCAGCCGCGCGCCCTTGTCCTCCGGCGCCACCTCCAGCACCTCGCGCAGCAGCGCCAGCGCATCGCCGTACTGGCCGGCGTGCATGAACATGCGCGCCCAGCGGATCTTCGGCAGCACCTCGCCGGGCTTCGCTGCCACCGCCTCGCGGAAGGTGTCGTTGGCGGTGCGCAGGTCATCCAGCGCGAACAGCGCCTCGGCGCGCACGTGCAGGTCGGAGCTGCGAAGCAGGCCGCGGTAGCAGTCGCGCGCCTGTTCCACCCGGCCGCGATGCGCCGGCTCGTCGCAGCGGCGCAGCGCCGACGGCCGGCGCGGGTCGTAGTCGATGTCGGCCGCGGGGGCCGCGAAGGACAACGCGCCCAGGCCGGCCAGCACCAGCGCGCGCAGTGCCGCACTACATTGCATTGCCGTCCTCCTCCAGCTTCACGCCCAGCGCGGCAAAGCGCGCGTCGATGCGCTCGCCCACGCGCGCCAGTTCCAGCAGCACCGGCTCGATGCGGGCGTAGTACTCATCCTCGGGCAGGTCCGCCTTCAGCGCCTTCATCCCGGCCAGGCGGGCGATGATCTGGTCCTGCTCGGCGCGCAGCGCCGCCAGCTGCTGGTCGCTGGCGAACAGCGCCGCCGGCCCCAGCCGCGAAACCACGAAGCGCGCCGGCTCGCGCCCCTCCAGCCGCGCCCGCTCGGTGAGGATGGCGTTGTCGGCCTTGTAGGCATCCGCAACGCGCCGCACCGCGTAGTCGAAGGCTTCGCGCGCAGTGACGTTGCCGTCCTTGTCCACATCGGCCGCATCGCTGGTCAGTGCCTCGGCCCAGTAGCCGCCGAAGCGCGTGGCATTGCGCTCGCCGCCCGAGCGCGTGGCCGTGATCACCACGCGGCGGCTGGTGGCCAGCTGGTCGGCCAGCGCGCCGCTGGCGCTGGTGGCATTGACCACCAGCTGCTGCGCGGGAATGCGGTCGAGCATCGCGGCCAGCTCGCTGCCGGTGATGTCCGGCCCCTCGATGTTGAAACGGTACTCGCTGCCGTCGTAGCTGCCGTGGCCGATCAGCACCAGCACCAGCTGGTCGCCGGCCTTGAGTTCATCCGCGGCCTTCTTCAGCGCGGCCTGGATCTGTTCCTTGCGCGCATTGCGGCCGGAAAGCCGCTGCACCTGGTCGGGATCGCCGGTGGCGGTGGCCGACGCCTGCGCGATCTGCTCGCTCCACTTCGAGAAGCGCTCCTCGTACTGCGCCTCGCCGCCCAGCCCGGACACGACCAGCACGCGCGTGGCGGCCTGCGCGGCCGTTGCGCCCAGCAATGCCGCGACCGCGGCCACCATCGGGAGGCACCGGTTCACAGCCGCCTCCAGTGCCGCCGCAGCAGCCACTCGCCCGCCTTCAGCAGCGCCAGCAGCAGGAAGGCCAGCGGCATGTTCCACAGGTCGAAGCTCTGCCGCTCCACCACGCCGGCGCGCGAGTAGCGGATGGCCTCGGGCAGGCCCGAAAGATCGTCCAGCGTCCAGTACCGTGCGCCCGTGGTGCGGGCGATGCGCTCCAGCATCGGCCGATGCTGCCACGAGGAGAACTCCTCGAGCACGCCGTCCGCGCGCCGGAGGTAGGCCAGAGCCCGGCCAACCTCCTCGTTGCCGCGGTGGGCCACCAGCTCCACGCGGTACATGCCGGAGGTGCGCGCATCCAGCGCCACGGTATGGCGGCCGTCGCCGCGGCCGGTGGACTCCACCCGCACCGGCACGTCCAGGCCGTGCTCTGAGGTCGCAGTGACCGTCACCGTGGCATCGTTGATCGGCGCGAAGTCCTTGCCCAGCACCTCGGCCTCGAGCGTCACCGCGGTATCGTCCTCGTACACCGGGCGCTCGGGCAGCAACGACACGCGCGAGGGCGAGCCCGCCGCCAGCGTGTAGAGCAGCTGGCGCCAGAAGGTCTCGTGCTTCTGGTCCTCCAGCGGCATCTGCATCTGCCAGCGCCAGGTGGTGGAGGTGGCCAGCACCCAGGTGGAGCCGCGCCCGTAGCGCTGCGTGGCCAGCAGCGGCAGCACGCGCGCGTTGTTGCCGGTCCCGGTCACCGCTTCCAGCAGCACCACCGCCGCCGGCCTCAAGTCGCCGATGTGCTGGATGTCGGCCAGCGCCGGCAACTCCTGCCAGGCCTTCTCGTTGGCCTCCGGTTCGGTCTCCAGCCTGCCGATGATGGACTCGCGGCCATAGTCGGTCAGCCTCGCGCGGCTGGACATGCGCCCGAAGCTGCGGTCGGCGCCGCCCGGCAGCTTCACCGGCAGCAGGCCGGCGACGGGTACGCGGCTCCAGCCGCCATCGCCCAGGCCATCGCGCCCGGCCAGCATCAGCAGCGAACCGCCACGCAGGTCGACGAAGTCGCGCAGCCACTCGTGCTGCTCGTTGGAAAGTTCGGCCGCCTCGAGGCTGCCGATGATCACCGCGTCGTAGGAAAACAGCTCCTCCCTGGTGGACGGGAAGCCCTTCTCCAGCTCCTCTCCCGACAGCAGGCCCTGGCGGTAGTAGCGGTTGGGCGTGGCGCGCACCGCGCTGGCCAGCCGCAGTCCCGCATCGCCCTCGATGGCACGGCGGATGAACTTGTATTCCCAGCGCGGCTCGCCCTCGATGTACAGCACCGCGCGGCGCCGGCCATCCACCTCCATCACGGCGCGGCGCTGGTTGTTGGCCAGCCGCGTCTCGCCCTGGGCCGGGTCGACGCTGACGGTGAGGTCGCGCACGCCCTCGGTGCCGGCGGGGAATTCGACGGTCACCGTGGTCACACCGGCGTTGCCGGAGAAGCGCACGTCCTGCGCCGCGACCAGCCGGCCGGCATCGTGCACGCGCAGCCGGCCATTGCGCTGGCCCTGGTGGCGGATGGACACCGTGGCGCGCACCGTGGAGTTGGCCATGGCCACTGGCGGCACCGAGACCTGCACGATCTCCAGGTCGTTCTCCGGCTTCTCCGGTCCCACGCCCACGGTGTGCACCGGGATGCCGGTGGTGGCCAGCCGGGCCAGCGCGGCCTCGTTGAGCGTGTCAGCCGTGTCCGCACCGTCGGTGACCAGCACCACCGCCGCCACCGGCAGGCTGGCAGCCATCTGCGTGACCGTGTCCAGCGCATCGCCGATGCGCGTGCTGGGCGCACCGCCCGCCAGCGCCTGCAGCGAATCCACCGGCAGCGCGCGGTCGGAGAAGGAGAACAGGCGCAGGTCCGAACGCTGGGCGATGGCCTCGAGCACGCCACTGGACAGCGCCGCCACGGCCTGCTCGCGCCGCGTCGGCGAGCCGGGCTTCTCCGCCGAGTTCATGCTGCCGGAGTCATCGACCAGCACGGCCACGGCGTTCTCGCGTTCCTTGAGTTCCTCCACGTTGAGTACCGGCCGCCACAGCAGCAGCAGCGCCAGCCCCAGGAAGGCCGCCTGCAGCGCGCCCAGCCCCAGCGCGCGCGGCCATGGGAGTTCGCGGCGCCGCGCCAGGGTCGCGGCGATCGCCAGCACGCCGGCCACGAGGAGCACCCAGAACAGCCACATCGGCCAGCCGCGGGCGAAGGCCAGCTCGCCGCTGCGGAACGCCCAGACCGAATGACCGAGCAGGAACTCCAGCATGGCCCCTAGTGCGTCATGGCATAAAGCGCATAGCTGATGGCGAAACGGTAGGCCAGCGCGGTCAGCGGCTGCTCGTACCCGGGATCATCCGCATGTTCCCAGGCATCGCCCAGGTCCATGTTGAAGTTGATCGCTACCATCAACCGTCCGTTGTCGTCGAATACACCGCGCCAGTGCGGGTCGAAGCCATCCTCCTCGTAGGTGACGCCGCGCATCACCGAGTACAGGCCGGGGATCTGCACCTTCTGGTCGAGGTCATAGAGCACGTGGAAGACCTCGTGGTCATCCGGGATCTCGACCACGTCGCGGTCGGGGAACACGCGCCGCAAGGTGTCCATGAACCCTTCCCACTGCTCGCTGCCGTGGAAGTCGTCCACCATCAGGAAGCCGCCGCGCTCCAGGTACTCGCGCAGCGCCCGCGCCTCCTCGTCGTCCAGGTGCCAGCGCCCCACCTCCACGGCATAGAGGAAGGGGTACTCGTACAGCAGCGGCGAGTTGGCGGTGACGATGATGGCTTCGTCACGTAAGGGTGTTTCGGGATTGATGCGCCGCGGGCCGAACTCGCGGCTGGTCGAGTCGATGGCGTCGATGCGGGTGAGGCGGCGGATGCCCTGCAGCAGGTGGTACTCCGCTTCGGGCATGTCGGTCATCCACGAACGCCCGCCGCCGAAGCCGCGGTCGAGGTAGTTGCCGTTGTAGGCCAGCCGCGCGAAGCGGAACTCACGGTCGGGCGGCGGCATGTCGCTCTTGCCATTGCCGGACACGGCGCCGGGCAGCAGCACACACAGGGCCAAGGCAGATGCCAGGCCGAGCTGCCGGCTGAACTGCCTGACTCGAAACCCCATGCAGCCAAACTAACCTTGAACAGGATTCTGCGCCAGCCCACCGACACAGGTTCGCTTTGCGCAGGTCGGATTAATATCCCGTCAGGTTTGGCTACTGCTGCGCCAATCCCCAGGCAATGGCGAGCAACGCCGGAGGGATGGCGGCCGCGAGCCAGGTCGGCATCGCGGCGATCACGCGCGCGCCCCGTGTGGATGCGGCAACCGCCCCGGCAATCACGCCGCAGCCGAAGCCCAGCAGGTGGGCGAGCACATTGGTCGATCCCTCGTTCTCCAGGGCGAAGGGATCCGGCGCGGGCATCCCCGCCACCGGCACGTTCGAACCCGCGCCGAAGAATCCCAGCATGGCCACGCCGGCCACCAGCGGGCCCCAGCGCGCCAGCGGATTGCCGAAGCGCTGGCCGCGCGTGCGCCATGCAAAAGCCGCCACCAGTCCCAGCGCCGCGAAGACGGCGGTGGATGCGCCGGCGGACACGTAGTTCGGCAGGCCGATGGCCGCCTCGACGAAGTTGGCCAGCGCGGCCGCGATGAACACGAGCAACCATGCGCGCGCATTGCCCCAGATCTGCGCCGCCGAGAAGCCCAGCAGCGCGCCGCTGCCCAGGTTGCCGACCAGGTGTGGCAGGTCCCAGTGCAGCGTCAGCGCGGTCAGCGCGCGCCACCACTCCCCGCCGCGCACCAGCGCCGGGTGGAGGGTGGCGCTCTCGTAAGGATTGGCGGGCAGCCAGCCCTGCGCCAGCGCGAAAGGCACCGACAGCAGCACCAGCCCATAGAGCAGTGAGCCCAGCCATGCGCGCGGCTGCGGCGTGAAGCGAGGTCCGGCCTGCTGCGGCCGGCTGGCGCGCTCATGCTCGTACTGCCACAGGTGGTGCTGCGCATGGGCCAGCATGCGCTGCTCCACCAGCAGCACGAAGCCGCCCTCGGGCAGTACCTCGATCGCGCTGTCGATGCCCACCGCGGTGAGCATGAAGGCCCGGTCCTCGCAGGCGCGGAGGTCGGGAGCCCGGAACACGGGGACCGGCTGGTGCATCGGCCTTGTATGGAGGCCGCCCCGGCAAGGTTCAACCGGCCGCGGTCGCATCGCGGCCTTTTCCTATTTGGCGAACAGCTGCGAGAGGTCGCGGAAGCTCTTGAATTCCAGCGCGTTGCCGCTGGGATCCTGGAAGAACATCGTGGCCTGCTCGCCCACCTGGCCCGCGAAGCGGATGCCCGGCTCGATGCCGAATTTCACGCCTGCGGCGCGCAGGCGTTCGGCGAGGTCATGCCACTGCTGCCATTCCAGCACCACCCCGAAGTGCGGCACCGGCACGTGCTTGCCATCCACCTCGTTGTGGACGGCGCGGCGGGCGCGGGCTTCCGGATCCAGGTGCGCGACCAGCTGGTGGCCGAAGAAGTCGAAGTCCACCCATTCGGGCGAACTGCGTCCCTCCGGGCAGCCCAGCAACCCGCCGTAGAAGGCGCGGGCTTCGGCAAGGTCGGCCACCGGCACGGCGAGATGGAAGGGCTGCAGTGACATGGGTCTCCTTGGTGATATGGAATGCGCGGCTTATTCCGCCGGCTTCACGAACTTCAGCGTGAAGCGGTCGGATTCGCCGATGGCCTCGTACTTCGCGCGGTCCTGGTCACCCAGCGCGTAGCTGGGCGGCAGGGTCCACACGCCGCGCGGGTGATCCTTGGTGTCGCGCGGGTTGTTGTTGATGTCCGAGCGCGCCTCGAGCCTGAAGCCGGCCGCCTCGATCCTGCGGACCAGCCACTCCTCGCCCACGTAGGCCTGGCCCGGCTGCGACGGTTCGAACTGCGGATCCGCATGGCGGTGTTCGACCACGCCGAACACGCCGCCCGGCTTCAGCGCGCGGAACACACCGGCATAGACCTCTTCATCCATGCCGGCCCAGGTCCAGTTGTGCACGTTGCGGAACGACACCACCAGGTCGGCGCTGCCCTCGGGCGCCACCTCGGTCTTGCCCTTGGCCAGCACCGAGCGCTGCACCTTCGAATACAACCCCGGGTTGGCGCTGACCATGGCCTCGAAGCTCTCGTTGTAGCGCAGCTCCTGCGGGCTGGCGGTCTCCGGGTCCATGATGGCCGCGTAGTAGTTGCCATGCTCGAGCAGGTAGGGCGCGAGGATCTCGCTGTACCAGCCGCCGAAGGGCCACAGCTCCACCACCGTCATGTCGGGGCGGATGCCGAAGAAGGTCAGCGTCTCCACCGGATGGCGGTAGACGTCGCGCGCCTTGCTGGCCTCGGAGCGATGTGCGCCGTTGACCACATCCGCCAGCCCTTCGCCGGGCGCGAAGCTGCGCACCGCCGGCGCCGCCTGTTCGGTGCGGTTGCCGCAGGCCGACAGCGCCAGCGCAGCGCCCGCCAGCAGGATCGCCAATGCGGAGGACCAAGACTGCCCCACCCGTTCCTTCATGTTTGTTCTCCTTGCCACGGGCGCCCTCGGCGCGCTTCCAGAGGAAGAAAGTCTAGCCGCAATCCGCAGCCGGCGCGGACGGGGCGAAATGGAACTCGAACCCCTCCTCGTGCAGCACCGAGTCGCGCCGCCAGGTCACGCGGGCGCGCGTCACCGCCAGGCGCCAGGATTGCTCGGACTCCGGCCCCGAGGTGAACGCTGCCGGCGTGAGCACTGCGGTGCACTGGCCGCCTTGCGGATCGCGCACCGAGCGGTAACGGATCAGCGCGATGCCGGCCTCCCGCGCCCGCGCGCCCAGCCACTGGCAATGCGAGTAGTCGTCGGGTGCCGTCCACTGCGCTGCCTGCGCAGCGAAGGGCGGCGCGCGCAGGTCGATGGCCTTGCCCGCCACGCGGCAGGCGAACAGCGTGTGCGCCACCGGCGCCAGCGACTCCAGCGCCGGGCTGTCCATCAGGAAACGCCAGCGCCAGTAACCCAGCTCGGCGCAGGCGGTGCGCACCGCGGCCGCGCCATAGAACACCCCCGGGTCGGCGGGCGAGCGGAAGCGCGAGCCGCCCGGTTGGCGCGGCGGGTACCGGAAGGGCGTGGCCAGCAGGTAGTGCAGCTTCGCCGCCTCGCGCGGCACCGGCGGCTTGCTGTCTTCCAGCAGGCGCTCGAGCTGGGCCTGCTCCTCGAGGGAGTCGACCAGGCGCATGGTGGCGGCGCGGTACTGTGCCTCCACCGCCCGCCACAGCCGGCCGGTGGCGCGGCGCGCTTCAGACGCGAGCGCGGCTGGCGTCCAGGTACTGCAGGACACGCACCAGGCCCTCTGCACTGCCGATCAGGTCGATGGGGCGTGCGCCCAGCGCCAGGTTCTCGTTGCGCAGCCAGGTGCGGGCGTCGGCATCGTTGCCGACCAGCGCCGCCAGCGAGCGGTACAGCCGCACGAACAGCAGTGCGAACTCCCACTCGCGCCGGCGCGAGGGCGCAAGGCGCCAGGTGCCCGCGAACAGCCGCGAGGCAGTGGCACCGCTGACCCCCAGCACCTCGGCCACGGCGGACTGGCTGAGGCCCAGCAGCCCCGCCGCCCGGACCACGGCCTTGCTCAGCGTGGCGGAGGGATCGGGCTGGTGGCCCGGCAACGTGGATGCGCCCATGCAACCTCCTTTCTGAAGAAAGGATACCTGCATTTTCATTCTCCAGCAATCGAGGACCCGGGCCTGCCCCGGGCCCCTCAGCGCCGCGGACGCGGCGGCGGCAGGCCGGCCTGGGCCAGTACCCCGGCGGCCATCAGCTGCAGCCCGCGCAGGCTGACCTGCGTGAGCGCCGCACCGCCCGGGCTGCGCGCGGCCATCAGCAGGTGGCGCCACACCTGCGGCTGGCGCTCCCAGCGCGGCCGCACCCAGCCGGGACGATGCTGCGCCAGCCAGTTCAGGTCGGCCAGGCGCAGCTGGCTGATGCGCTCGGCGCAGGCCGCGGACATGCCCAGCACCACGCGCGCCAGCTGCCGCTCGGCGCGGGCGAAGTGCCAGCCCAGCATCAGCACCTGGCGGACGAAGTCGTCGACGCCCTCGCCGGCGAACACCGGCTCGGCGTACTGCAGCGGCAGGTCGTGGACCATGCGCTGCTCGAGGCTGCGCCAGCGCGGCAGGTCGTCGAAGCCGGCGTCCACCAGCAGCCAGGGCGATGCGGCCAGCCGCTGGCGCGCCGCCGGCGTCAGCCCGCGCCAGTGCGCGCCCTGCCCCGCGAACAGCGCCGGGCAGTGGCGCGTGTCATCGGCGGCCATCGAGGCCAGCAGTTCGAGGCACTGGAGGTTGATGTCTGCAACCGCATCGAGTGAACCGTCGGCGAGCCATCTGCCCGCCTGCCAGGGCCGTCCCGTGCCTGACAACTGGATTGCCATCGTTCGATCCGCCTGCGGAAAAAAGCCTGAAAAGTCCCTGTTGCGGCCAGATATTCCCGTGGAGGGTGTTTTGTTGGAATACTTAAAATTGGGAAAAATTTCCCAATTTTCATTTTTCGCAATTTAAGCACCACAACAAGAAGGCAGGGAAGTCCGATGCGAATCCACGAGTCCCGCTACAACCGCGACCGCCAGCGTTACGACCTCGCGCTGCGCTTCATCCAGCACGAGGCCCGTACGCGCACCATCCGCGTGTGGACCGGGCTCACCGATGACCGCATCCGCAAGCTCTACCGTGCCTGCGCCCTCGACGGCGGCCCGCCGCCGGTGCGCCACCGCGGCAAGTCGCCGCAGCAGACCGGCTACTTCGTGCGCACGCCCGAGATGCGGCAGGAGACCGCCGTGCTGGCCAGCGTGCTGTACCTGCTCGGAGTGGTGCCGCTCTCGCACGTGGCCGACGCCACCCGCCTGCTGCCCGGCATGCAACGCGGCGAGGCCCTGTGCTCGGCGTTCGAGACCTACCGCCGGCTGGTGCCCGACTCGCGCATCAGCTTCGAGCACGCCGTGTTCCTGGTGCTGGCGCTGGCCCGCGGCGACGAACTGCGCGCAACCCACTGCACCGACTGCACGGCGCTGATCGTCATCGACCGATACTCGCCCACGGCGCGGCGCTGCCTGGCCTGCGAGATGTCGATCCAGGGACGACTCTCCTTCGACTGATCCGGTGCCGGCCAGCGTACTCCGGGCGCACGCGACGCACGGCCGGTGCGATAGGATCGCCCTCCAGTCCAATGACCACAGGCAGATCGGGGGGGGATGACGGCATGATCTTCGTTTCAGGCGCGAACGGACAGCTGGCGCGGGCCGTCATCAACACCCTCCTGGACGCAGGCCGCGGCAGCTCGCTGATCGTCGGCACCCGCAACGTGGACTCGGACTTCGCCCGCGCGCTGGCCGCGCGCGGCGTGACGGTGCGCCACGCCGACTACCGCGAGCCGGCGCTGATGCGCCAGGCACTCGAGGGCGTGGAGAAGGCCCTGCTCATCCCCACCTACGACACCAACGACGTCCGCCTGCAGCAGAACCTCAATGCGCTGGAGGCGGCCCGCGCCGCCGGCGTGCGCCACGTGGTCTATCCCAGCTTCATCAATGCCGAGTCGCAGCTGGTGGAGCACAGCCGGCTGGTGCACTACCCCACCGAGCAGGCCATCCGCGCCTCCGGCCTCGACTTCACCATCCTGCGCCACGCGCTGTATGCGGACGTGCTCATCGGCGACCTGCAGCAGACTCTGGCCAGCGGCCTGTTCCAGCGCCCGGGCGGCAAGGCCCGCTGCGCCTATGCGGCGCGCGCGGACCTGGGCGTGTCGGCCGCCACCATCCTGATGCGCGATGAGCCCGGCGGCCGCACCTACTCGGAGACCATGGAGCGCACCTACAACGGCGAGGAGATCGCCGCGCTGATGAGCGAGGTGTTCGGCCGGCCGGTGCGCTACGAGTCCATCCCGTCGGCCGACTGGCCGCGCTTCATGCACGAGCGCTGGGGCCTGCCGATGGCGCTGGCCAACAGCGTCATCGGCACCACCCAGGCCATCGAGGCCGGCGAGTTCGACATCGTCACCACCGACTACCGCGAGATCACCGGGCGGGCGGCGCGCGACATGCGGCAGTTCTTCGAATCGGTGCGCGACACCCTGCCGGCCTGACCGGCCGCAGGGGCATCGCCATCGACGGGTCCGCGGCCCGCGTTCAGCCGCTGTTGAGGCCGGCGTTGCTATGATCCGGCCGACAATGCCCCTCTCATTATCCAATGTCCGCCACAGCGCGGTCCGCTGGATGCTGGCCGCGTTTTTCGCGGTGTCGGCACCTGCCCGCGCGGACATCGACGTGCAGCTGGAGGGCATCGAGGGGGAGCTGCGCAACAACGTCGAGATCTTCCTCTCGGTCGAGCGCTACAAGAAGCGCGACGATATCGACGAGGACACCATGCAGCGCCTGTTCGACCGCATCGACAACGAGGTGCGGCGGGCGCTGCGGCCGCTGGGCTACTACCAGCCGCGGGTCGACTCCAGTTTCGGAAGGCGCAACAACGACTGGGTGGTGCGCATCCACGTCACCCCCGGCGAGCCGGTGCGCCTGCGCGAGCTGTCCATCCGCATCGAGGGACCCGGCGCCGACGACCCGGCGTTCGATGGCATCCGCACCCAGACCGACCTGCGCGAGGGCATGCGCCTGCACCACGGCTCCTACGAGAAGGTGAAGGGCGCGATGGTGCGCATGGCGGCCGCCAACGGCTACCTGGCCGCCCGCCTCGTGGACAGCGAGATGCTGGTTGACCCCGAGGCGCGGGTGGCCGGCATCAAGCTGACCCTGGACACCGGCCCGCGCTACTACTTCGGCCAGGTGCACATCGACCAGAACGTGATCCGCCCGTCGCTGATGCAGCGCTTCGTGCGCTTCCGCGAGGGCGATCCCTACAGCGCCAACGAGCTGCTGCGCACCCAGTTCGCGCTCGACGACAGCCTGTACTTCTCGCGGGTGGACGTCAGCCCCGGCGACCCGGACCCGGAGACGCTGACCGTGCCGGTGACCATCTCGGTGGCCAAGAGCCGCCCCACCCTGACCCTGGGCGGAGGTTACGGCACGGACACGAAGGTGCGCGGCACCCTGGGCTGGACCGACTCGCGCGTCAACGACAAGGGCCACCGCCTGCGCTTCGAGCTCGAGGCCTCGGAGAACCGCCGCACCATCGACTCGCGCTACGACATCCCCATCGGGGACCCGGCACTGGAGAAGTTCTCGCTGGAGCTGTTCAACGAGTACGAGGAAGTGCCCGACAACGACACCAACGAGACCACGCTGCGCCCCTCGATCACGCGCGTGCACAACCGCTGGCAGACGGTGACCTCGCTGTCGGCCACGCGCACCACCCAGCGCGGTGCCGCCGGCGACTTCGCCACCAACCTGTTCGTGCCCGGCTTCGTGCTCGCCTCGGTGCCCGAGGGCTTCCTCGGCGAGGCGCTGTTCAGCCGCGGCTTCTATGCCGAGCTGATCGGGTCCACCCGCATGCTGGGCTCGCGCACCAGGTTCCTGCGCCTGGACGTGCAGATGGAGCGCTTCATCGACCTGAACTACTACTGGCACCTGTTCCTGCGCAGCGAGATCGGCACCACCTGGGTGGACGACTTCCAGGAGCTGGCGTTCATCTACCGCTTCCTGGCCGGCGGCGACCGCAGCGTGCGCGGCTTCGCCCACCAGAGCCTCTCGCCGACGATCACCACCGTGTCCGACGATGGCAGCGTCAGCGTCGACAAGGTGGGCGGCAAGCACCTGCTCACCGGCACGGTGGAGCTGATCCGCGACCTGCCGCGCAACATCTCCGTCGCCGCCTTCGTCGATGCCGGCAACGCCTTCAACCACTGGGGTGACAGCCTGGAGTATTCCGCCGGCCTGGGCCTGCGCTATCGCCTGCCAGTGGTGTCCATCGGCATCGACGTGGCCAAGCCGCTGTCCACCAACGGCAAGTACCGTCTCCACCTCAACATCACGCCCAAGCTATGAGCAGGCGCCGCAAGATACTGCTCGCATTGCTGGGCATCGTGGTGCTGATGCCCACCGCGCTGCTGTACTGGGCGGCCACCACCGAGCCCGGGCTGCGCTTCGTGCTCGATCGGGTGCGCAAGGTCGGCCCGGTGCAGATCACCGCCGAGGACGTGCGCGGCACGCTGGCCAGCGGCGTGGAGATCGGCTTGCTGCGCGTGCAGCACCGGCTGTCCGACACCCGCGTGGAGGCCGCCAGCGGCCGCATCAACCTGCTGTCGCTGCTGCTGCGCCGGCAGGTCGATGTGCCGCGCCTGGCCGCGCGCCGCGTCGAGGTGATCCTGCTCGAGGATCCCGAGGACCGAGCGCCGGGCGAACCGCGCTTCCTGCCGCCGATGCTGCGCATCGACGCCGATGACCTGAGGGTGGAGGAACTGCTCCTCACGTTGCGCAGCGGCCGCGAGCTGCTGTTCAGCAACATCAGCGGCAGCGCGAGCATCCGCCACCAGCAGATCCGCGCACGCCAGGCCAGCATCGACTGGGAGGACTGGCACGTCACCGGCAATGCGCGCCTGCGGGCGGCACGACCCCATGGCCTGGAAGGCCAGCTCGAGGCCTGGTGGCGCCCGGACAACCAGCCCGAATGGCGCATGAGCGCCAGCTTCGACGGCCACCTGGACGAGCTGCCCTACCGCCTGGAGGTCGCGGAACCCTTCATCGCCGATGTGTCCGGCAAGGCCGTGCTGCGCAATGACTGGCGCTTCGACGGCCATGCCCTGGCGCGTGACTTCGACCTGACCGAGTTCGGCGGCGGCGGCGCACTGGGCATCATGTCCGGCGAGCTGGACGTGAGCGTGGACGCCGACGGCATCCGCGCCAGGGGACAAGTGACGCCGCCGGGCCTGGAGGCCGGCGCGCTGGACGTGGACTTCAACGGCGACTACCACAACCGCCGCCTGACCCTCTACGACACGCGCATCGTGCACGGCCCCTCGGGCTCGCGCGCGCAGGTGCGCGGCACCGTGGACCTCGAGCCCGGCGCGCAGCGCCTGAACCTCACCGGCAACTGGAACACCTTCCGCTGGCCGCTGGCCTCGGAGGAGCCCGCGCTCAGCAGCCCGCGCGGCACCTTCACCCTGAACGGCGTGAAGCCCTGGCTGGTGGAGGCCGAGGGCGAGGTGCTCACCGCCGACGTGCCCGTGTTCCCTGCGCGCGGCCGCGGCCGCCTCGATGGCGAGTCCTTCCAGATCGAGGACGCCGCGCTGGAACTCTTTGGCGGCAACGCCCGGCTCACCGGCGAGGCCCGCTGGAGCCCCGGGCAGAGCTGGCGCGTGCGCGGCCACATGGCCGGCATGGACGCCGCGCAGCTGCGCGCCGACCTGCCCGGCCGCCTGGACTTCGACTTCGTTGCGCACGGCGAGCCCTTCGGCGCGGAAGGCAGCATCGAGCTGGCGGTGGACAACCTCTCCGGCCGGCTGCGCGAGCAGGCCACCAGCGGCCGCGGTGTGATCGCCCGCGCCGGCGGTGCTGCCGACTGGAGCTTCCGCGACGTGGCGCTGAAGGTGGGGCGCACCGAGATCGACCTGGACGGCTGCCTCGGCGAGGCCCCCGACCTCACCTTCCGCATCGCCGCCGAGGACCTGAGCCTGATCGACCCGGAGGCGCGCGGCCGCCTGCGCGCCAGCGGCCGCTTCGCCGGCACCGAAGAGCGTCCCGTGCTGCGGCTGGTGGCCGAGGGCAGCCAGTTCGAGTGGCGCGGCGCCACGCTGGCCGCGCTGGTGGCCGATGTGGACATCGACCTTTCCACCGGCAACAGCCGCGCCACCGGCAATGTGGTGCTGGAGAAGTTCAACCTCGGCGCGCGCACCATCGACAGCGCCAGCCTCGCCCTCACCGGTTCCGGACCGAACCAGCGCCTCGCCATCGCCATCGACGCCGCCCCCGTGCGCACGCGCCTGGAGGCCCAGGGCGGCATGCGCGGACCACTGTGGCAGGGCGAGATCTCGCGGCTCACCATCGACCAGGCCGGACGCCTGGCGCTGCGCAACGAGACATCCGCCCCCATGACCCTGGGCCTGCGCCAGGTCGCCATCGGCCAGCTGTGCCTGATGGGCCAGATGGAGCGGCTGTGCGGCAGCGCCGCCCGCGATCCCGACGGCGCGTGGGACGCCAGCGTGTCTGCCGACATGCTGCCGCTGTCCACGCTCACCGCCGGCCTCAGCCAGGAGTACAGCTACGAGGGCACCATCGACCTGCGCGGCGAGCTCAGCGGCCGCCCCGGCGCACTGCCCACCGGCCTGGTATCCGGCCACCTCGTGGATGCGCAGCTGCGCCATCGCATCGGCAGCAACCGCGAGCAGGTCATGTCGCTGGGCACCGGCACCATCGACGCCAATGCCTCCACCGAGACCTTCTCGCTGCGGGTGGGGCTGGACGCCGGCGAAGCCGGCAGCATCCACGGACGGCTCGATGGCGAGCGCCTCGGCGCCAGCTGGCGCGAGCATCCCATCCGCGGCTCGCTCGACGCGCGCACCGACAGCCTGTCGCTGATCGACATCTTCGTGGTGGAGATCGATCGGGCCACCGGCCACCTCGCCACCCGCGTGGACATCGGCGGCACCCTGGGCCAGCCCACGGTGAACGGCACACTGCAGATCCGCGACGCCGCGCTGGACCTCTACCAGATCAACCTCTCGCTGCGCGAACTGGCGGTGGACGCAAGCTTCGACGCTGAAGCGCTGCAGCTGCAGGGCAGCTCGCGCCTCGGCGACGGCCGCGCCGAGTTCAACGGCCGCATGAGCTGGCGCGGCGGCCAGCCCTTCGGCGACCTGCACATGCAGGGCGAGCGCCTGCTCATCGTCAATGTGCCCGAGGCGCGCATCCTTGCCTCGCCCAACCTCGACTTCACCATCGCCGGCCGGCGCATCGATGCCCGCGGCGAGGTGGTGCTGCCCTATGCGCGCATCGAGCCCGCCGACCTCACCAGCGCCGTGCTGTCCTCCGGCGACGAAGTGCTCGTCGGCGAGGAAGTGCTCGATCCCTCCCAGCGCTGGATCGTCAACAGCAACATCCGCCTGCAGCTCGGCAACGACGTGCGACTGGAGTCCCTCGGCCTGTCTGCGCGCCTGGGAGGCACGCTCGAAGTGCGCAGCGAAGGCTCGCAGGCCAGCCGCGGCATCGGCGAGCTGTCCGTCACCGAGGGCCGCTACCAGGCCCTCGGCCGCATGCTCGACATCGAGCGCGGCCGCCTGATCTTCAACAACGTGCCCCTGAACGATCCGGGCATCGACCTGCGCGCCGAGAAGGTGTTCCCCGCCGCCACCGCCGGCGTGAACGTGCGCGGCAGCCTGCGCGAGCCGCGCCTCACCTTCTATTCAGAGCCGTCGATGCCGCAGTCGCAGATCGCCTCGCTGATCCTCGCCGGCGGCTCCATCGAGTCGCTCTCGGACAACCAGGCCCCCGGCGCCGCCCGCAACGACCTGCTCGCCCAGGGCGGCGCCATCCTCGCGCAGCGCGTCGGCGCCCAGATGGGCGTGGACGACGTGGGCATCGAGTCCGACATCGACAACCAGACCAGCCTGGTGCTGGGCAAGTACCTGTCGGACCGGCTGTACATCTCCTACGGCATCTCTCTGGCCGAGGCCATCAACACGCTGAAGCTGCGCTGGACGATCAGCGAGCGCTGGACGATCAAGACCGAGGCGGGGCAGGAGCGCAGCGCGGATATCGTCTACACACTGAAGAAGTGATCAGCCGGGAACCGAGTCGATCCACTCGTTGATCAGCCGCCGCGAGATCGCATGCGACGGCGGCAGGCGCACCTCGCCCGACAGCAACTCCTCGCGCGTGAACCAGCGCGCATGCTCCAGTTCACCATCATGCAGCACCGGCTCGGCGTGCTCGACGCGCGCGATGAAGCCCAGCATCAGCGATGACGGGAACGGCCACGGCTGCGAGGAGTGGTACGCGATTTCCAGCGCGGTGACACCCACCTCCTCGCCCAGCTCGCGCCGCACCGCATCCTCCAGCGACTCGCCCGGCTCCACGAACCCGGCGATGGTGGAGTAGCGCCCGGGCGGCCAGCCCGCCTGCCGCCCCAGCAGCGCCCGCTCGCCATCATGCGGCAGCACGATCACCGCCGGATCGATGCGGGGGAAGCTGGTGTGGCCGCAGGAGGTGCAGCGGCGTGCGTGTCCGGCCCGCTCCACGGCCATCGATGCGCCGCAGCGCCCGCAGAAGCGATTGTTGGCATGCCACAGATGCAATGCCCGCGCACAGGCCGCCAGCGCCGCCTCGCGCGCCGGCAGCTGCGCCGCCAGCAGCCGCAGCTCGGCGAAGGCTTCCCCCTCCCGCAACTGCTGTGCCTCCGGGGGCAGGTCCAGCAGCAGGCAGCGCCGCTGCTCGTACCAGCCCAGCAGCACCACGCGCCCGGGCATCAGCGATGCGGCCACGCGCGGGTCCTGCGCGCCCAGCAGCGCCAGCCGCGCCCCCTCTCCCGCCCCGGCCTGCACCAGCGCCTCGCCCTCGCGCATGGCAAGGAACAGCGCCGCCGGATCGCGGCGCGCCTGCTCCAGCCAGTCCGGCGCCAGCCGCTCTTCGGCCCGACGGTCCAGGTACGGCCCGGCGAAGTGGTTATCCCTGCTCATGTGCCCATGCTAGCAACGCGGGGCCGCCAGCAGTGGACACCCCTCCATCGGTGTACTATTGTACGCGTACACTAGTTCGGTGCCGGGATGTTCATCCTCAACCCCCACTCCAGCGTGCCCATCTACCAGCAGCTCATCGAGCAGGTGCGCCGCATGGTGGCCAGCGGGCAGCTGGCGCCCGGCACCGAACTGCCATCCGTGCGCGACATGGCGCAGCTGCACACCGTGCACCCCATGACCATCTCCAAGGCGTACAGCCTGCTGGAGGCCGAGGGGCTGCTCGAGCGCCACCGCGGCAAGCCCATGCGCGTGGCCCAGCCGCGCCGCGAGCAGGTGTCGGTGGCGGCGCGCCTGAAGCAGCTGGAGCCCCAGCTCGACGCGCTGGCGCTGTCGGCGAAGCAGCTGGAGCTGTCCGCGGACGACGTGATCACACAACTGAAGAAGAAGATGGGAGCCAAGCCATGAGCGCCGCCGCCGTGAGCACGCACGAACTGACCAAGTCGTTCGGGAACCGCAAGGTCCTCGACGGCATCACCACCGCGGTGCAGCCGGGCGATGTGATCGGCGTCATCGGCAAGAACGGCGCCGGCAAGACTACGCTGCTGGAGACCCTGCTCGGCTTCTCCCCGCCCACCAGCGGCAGCGCGAAGGTGTTCGGCGAGGAGCCCACGCGCATGTCCGGCGCGGTGAAGTCGCGCATCGGCTTCGTGCCGCAGCAGGATGAGCTGCTGCCCGCGCTCACCGGCCGCCGCCAGCTGGCGCTGAACGGCTGCTTCTACGACCGCTGGGACAACGCTCTGCTCGAGCGCCTCGCGCGCGAATGGGAAGTGCCGCTGGACCGCCGCGTCGGCGCCCTCTCCGGCGGCGAGCGCCAGAAGCTCTCCACCCTGATCGCGCTCGGCCATCACCCGGACCTGCTGGTGCTGGACGAGCCCGTGGCCAGCCTCGACCCGCTGGCGCGCCGCCGCTTCCTGCAGCAGGTGCTGGAGATCGCCGCCGACGCCAGCCGCGCGGTGATCTTCTCCTCGCACATCGTGTCCGACCTGGAGCGCGTCGCCAACCGCATCTGGATCCTGCGCGACGGCGTGCTGCTGTGGGATGGCGACACCGACGAGCTCAAGCAGTCGGTCAAGCGCCTGCACATCTGCGCCCGCCGCCCGTTGCCTGCCGACCTTGGCGTGCCGCGCACGCTGTCGCTGCGCCGCGGCCCCGGCGACAACACCGCCACGCTCACCGTGCGCGATCCCGACCACTCGCTGCTGCCGCGGCTGGAGCAGCGCCTGGACGCCCACGTGGAATGCGAAGGCCTCGGCCTGGAGGACATCTTCCTGGAGATCCACTCATGAGCGGCGTGCTGCGCATGGCGGCGGCGTTCCTGGAGATTTCGCCGCTGCAACGCTGGCTGAACATCATCGGCGCGCTGCTGCTCGCGGGTGCGCTGGCCATCGGCCTGTTCGGCGGGCCGTCCGCGGGCCCGCTGGCGGTGGGCCTGTCCATCATGGGCCTGATGCCGCTGTTGATGCTGCCGGTCTTCATGGGCGGGGCGGCCATGCGCATCGCTTCCACGCCCTCGGTGCTGCACCTTCGCCCAGGCGCTCGGGTGAAGATGCTGCTGGCTGCCACGCTGGTCGTGACCGCATTGGCAGCGCTGTGCCTGCTGCCCGGCGCCATCGCCGGGTGGCTGGACGCGCCTCCCAGGAGCCGCCCTGGCGGCTTGCCGCCCGCGATCGTGTTCCAGGCCTGCTGGGCGGTGCTCGCACTGGCGTGGATCACGGTGTTCGCGATCAGCTTCTCGCGTTACACCTACGGCCTGGTCGGACTGATCCCGGTCACCGTGATGGCGCTGGGACGCGTGGTCGGCCCGGTGATCCCCAGCGTGACCTGGCTGTTCGTGGCCGCCCTGTGCGCATGGCTGCTGTTCTGCGCGTGGTACCTGCGCGTGGACCGCCTGCAACGCCCCGTCGGCCTCACCCATGGCGCCGCCTGGGATGGCCGCGAGTATTCCTGGCTGAGCCTGCTGACCGATCGCTTCGCGCGCAACGCGGAGCCCACGAAGCAGGAGGCGCAGGCCATGCTGCTGATCGGCGGCCGTCCCGGCACTTACCTGCTGATCGGCTGCTGGGTGGCGATCATCTTCGTGCTCGTGCACCTGATGACCGGCCAGAACCCGCGCGGCAACCCCGTCGGCCAGATCCTGTTCCTGCTGCCCTTCAACGCCTTCTATCCCGCCACGCTCGGCTACTACCTCGCGCGCCGCGCCCGCCTGCTGTGGCTGCGCACCGGCATGGACCGCCACGCGCTGTTCCAGCTCACCGAGCGGATCGGCGTGCGGCAGGTCATGCTCTCCTGGTGCGTCACCGCCGCGGTGGTGGCCGCGTATGCCATCCTGGCCAACCACATCGATCCCCATCTCGTGCTGCGGATGGTGGCCTCGCAGTTCCTGCTCGCCGCCGCACTGGCCTACGTGGGCACTGCGCTGGTGCGCGACTGGTCTTCCGGTGACGTGCTGCTGGCCATGCTCGCGTTCCTCGCCTTCGTGGCCACCGTGGTCGTCACCCTCCGGTACCTGCGCGAGGGCATTCCCACCCCCGTGCCCCTCATCCTCACCACCGGCGCGCTGGCCGTATCCGCCCGCCACTTCGCCGCGCACCGCTGGCGCACGCTCGACTGGCGCATCGCGCGCCTCCCCCACCCCGCCGCAAGGAGCACCGCATGAACCAGGCCTTCCCGTCCGCGGCGTCGTTCCTGCGCCTGCCCGCCTTGCTGCTGCCCCGAGGCCAGTTCGCCGGCCCGCTGGCTGTGCTGTCGATCACGCTGCTGGTGCCGCTGGTCGTGCTCTTCGGCTGAAGGCGCCGGCCACGCACGGCGCACCGCCCCCGGCGCCAGCCGCGCCGCCTCCTCTTCGAGCCGCCGCGGCCCGATGCGGCACGCCTTGACCTGCCTCAAATTTATGCGCATAATTTGAATAATTATGCACACCGACCGCCACCAGGCCGAACGCCGCAACAGCATCCTGCGCCACCTGCGCGCCGGTGCCGTGCGCCGCCAGTCCGACCTGGTGAACCTGCTGCGGCAGGATGGCTTCGAGGTCACCCAGTCCTCCGTCTCACGCGACATGCGCGAGCTCGGCGTGGTGAAGGCGCAGGGCCGCTACCTGCCGCCCGACGCCGCCGCCATCGCGCCGGTGCAAGACAACTTCTCCACCATCGCCCGCTTCGTGCGCGAGATCCGCACCGCCGGCCCCTCGATCACGGTCATCCGCACCTCCACCGGCGCCGCCGGCAGCGTGGCGGTGGCCATCGACCGGGCCAGCTGGCCCGAGGTGGTCGGCAGCATCCAGGGCGATGACACCATCTTCATCGCCACCGAAGACGCTGGCGCGCAGGCCCGCCTGCGCGAGCGCCTTCGCGAAGTCTTCCGCATCTAAACCACGGCAGAATCCAACATGACCGCAACGTCCAGCGCGGGCGCCAAGCCCATCGTTCTTGCTTACTCCGGCGGCCTCGACACCTCCTTCCTGGTGCCGTGGGTGGCGGAGAACACCGGCCGTCCCGTCATCACCGTCACGGTGGACACCGGCGGCATCGACGCGGATGCCGCGAAGGTGCTGTCCGAGCGCAGCAAGGCGCTGGGCGCCATCGAGCACCACCAGATCGACGCGCGCGCCGACTACTTCGAGCAGGTGCTGCGCTTCCTGATCATGGGCAACGTCAAGCGCGGCCACCTGTACCCGCTGTGCGTGGGCGCCGAGCGCGTAATGCAGGCGCAGACCATCGCCCGGGTCGCGCGCGAGATCGGCACCGACACCATCGCCCACGGCTGCACCGCCGCCGGCAACGACCAGGTGCGCTTCGAGGTCGCGCTGCGCACGCTGGCGCCGGAGCTGGAGATCTACGCGCCGGTGCGCGACCGCACCTTCAAGCGCCAGGAAGAGCTCGACTTCCTCAAGGCCCGCAACATGCCCATCCCGCCGCATGGCGCCGCGTACTCGATCAACCGCGGCCTGTGGGGCGTGACCATCGGCGGCACCGAGACGCTGACCTCCACCGGCTCCATCCCCGAGTCGGCCTGGCTGCTGTCGAAGGACGCCTTCACCCATCCGGCCGCGCCCGAGCGCCACACCATCGGCTTCACCAACGGCCGGCCCTCCAGCCTCAATGGCAAGGCGCTCTCGCCGGTGGAGATCATCGAGCAGCTGGAGACCATCGGCGCGCGCTTCGGCATCGGCCGCGGCATCCACCTGGGTGACACCATCATCGGCACCAAGGGCCGCGTCGCGTTCGAGGCCCCCGCCGCCGAGATCCTGCTGACCGCGCACCGCGAGCTGGAGAAGCTCGTGATGACCCCGCGCCAGCAGCGCATCAAGGACATGGTGGCCGCCCCCTACGGCGACCTGGTGCACGAAGGCCAGCTGCTCGACCCGGTGTGCCGCGACATCGAGGCGCTGCTGCTGTCCTCGCAGGAGCGCGTCACCGGCGAGGTGTACGTGCAGCTGCGTCCCGGCTCGCTGTTCATCGAGGGCGTGGACTCCCCGTATTCGCTGATGAAGGCCTCCAAGGGCGTCTACGGCGAGGCCGTGGGCGAGTGGAGCCCGCAGGACGCACTGGGCTTCTCCAAGATCGTCGCCCTCACGGGCGTGTTCCACACCCGCGCCGGGCAGCTGGCGCAGCAGCAGAAGAAGGGCTAAGCAAAGATGCGCTCAGTCGTCGTCGACAAGATCGGCTCGGTCACCCAGGCCCTGAACCTCAAGCACGAGCTGCGCATCGCGGAGGACAACATCCCCGCGGAGGAAGGCGTGGTGCTGGTGGTGGAGGTGCTGACCAACAAGTCCACCTACAACACCCTGGAGCTCACCAGCGGCCGCATGGCCAAGGTGGTCAAGGGCGACATCGTCGTGGGTGCGCTGGGACCGCGCCGGGCGCTGTTCGGCTACTCCGGCCACGTGCCCAGGAGCATCAAGGCCGGCGACGTGATCCAGATGCTGAACATCGGCGGCGTGCTGGGCGTGTGCGACTCGGTCAACCCCGACAAGGGCCGGCCCTTCGACTGCAAGGTGCTGGGCGTGGTGCTGCAGTTCCCCTACCTGGGCGAGCGCATCGGCGTGCCGGCGCGCGTGGGCGCGCACAAGCTGGACCTCAATGCCCCGCTGGACGCCCGCGGCGTGCCGGTGGTGGCGCTGGCCGGCACCTGCATGGAGGCCGGCAAGACCGCCGCCGCCTGCTCCATCGTCTCGCGCATGCGCCACCGCGGCCTGACCGTGGACGTGTTCAAGGCCACCGGCGTGTCGCTGCGGCGTGACATCCTCGCCATGCAGGATGCCGGCGCGCGCAACGGCCTGATCTTCACCGACTTCGGCGTGGTCACCACCACCGGCACCACCGGCCCGGCGCTGACCCGCACCATGCTCACCGAGCTGGCCGCCAAGAAGCCCGACATCATCGTGTTCGAGCTCGGCGACGGCCTGATCGGCACCTATGGCGTGGCCGCCATCCTCGAGTGCGAGGACATCCGCAAGGCGCTGACCAGCGTGGTGCTGTCGGCCAACGACCCCGTGGCCGCATGGGGCGGCGTGAAGCTGCTGCGCGAGCGCTTCGGCATCGAGCCCACCGCCATCACCGGCCCGGCCACCGACAACAGCGTGGGCGTGGACATCATCCAGGAGCAGATGAACGTGAAGGCGTTCAACGCCATCACCAATGGCGCCGCGCTGGGCGACCACCTGATCGAATACGTCGGCCTCGCGGACAAGTTCCCCGCGCCGGCCGCCAACTGAAGGATGACGACCGTGACGCAACGCATCCCCACCATCGTGCTCGGCGGCACCGGCTATGTGTCCGGCGAGCTGCTGCGGCTGATCGCGGGGCATCCGAACCTGGCGCTGGCCGGCATCCTGTCCGACAGCCAGCCCGGTGAGCCGGTGGCGAAGTACTTCGGCCACCTGGCGCCGGTGTACCCAGAGACGAAGTTCTCCTCGCTGGCCGAGATCGAGGCGCTGGTGCGCTCACTGCCGCGCAGCGCCATCATCTCGGCCGCGCCGCACGGCGCCTCCGCGGCGCTGATCGACCGCATCCTCAGCGTGGCCGAGGAGGCCGGCGCCACCACCAACGTGGTGGACATCTCCGCCGACTACCGCTTCGCCACCAACGAGGCCTACAAGGCCGTCTACAAGCACGACCACGGCGCCCCGCACCGCCTGCCGCAGTTCACCTGCGCGCTGCCCGAGCACCTGGCCAGCTCGCCCACCCCGCACGTGGGCAACCCCGGCTGCTTCGCCAGCGCCATCCTGCTGGCCTCGGTGCCGCTGCTGAAGCTGGGCATCGCCCAGCCCACGCTGTTCGTGTCCGGCGTCACCGGTTCCACCGGCTCGGGCCGCAAGCCCACCGATGGCACCCACCACCCGCAGCGCCACAGCGACCTGTACGCCTACAACCCGCTGGCGCACCGCCACGCGCCCGAGGTGGCCGCGGTGGCCAGGTTCGTCTCCGGCGTGGAGGCGCACTTCGCGTTCGTGCCGCACTCCGGCCCGTTCGCGCGCGGCATCCACGTGACCGTGCAGGGCGTGCTGGCCAGGCCCGCCTCGCGCGATGAGCTGCTGGAGCAGCTCAAGCACTTCTACGCCCACTCACCCTTCGTCACCGTCACCGACGCGCCGCCGCGCGTGAAGGACGTGGCCGGCAGCAACTACGCCCGCCTGTCGCTGGCCACCGATGGCAAGGTGGTGGCCGTGATGAGCGTGCTGGACAACCTGAACAAGGGCGCCGCCGGCGGCGCCGTGCAGTGGATGAACCGCCTGCTCGGCCTGCCCGAGACCGCGGGCCTGACCGCGCCGGCCGCCGGCTGGACCTGAACAACCCCCACAACCCCGAACGGACGACCCCATGAGCACCGCAGCCGCCCAACCCGCATCCGCCCCGGCCTTCGAGCCGCTGGCGCGCGTCTTCGCCCAGTACCCGCTCGAGGTGCTGCGCGGCGAAGGCGTGTGGCTGGAAACGGCCGACGGGCGACGCGTGCTGGACCTGTACGGCGGCCACGCGGTGGCCGCGCTGGGCTATGGCCATCCGGCCTGGACCAAGGCCGTCAACGACCAGATCCGCAACCTCAACTTCCAGAGCAACGCCGTGCCGCTGGACGTGCGCCTGCGCGCCGCGAAGAAGCTGATCGCCTTCTCCGGCCTGCCGGCCAGGAGCGTGTTCTTCGTCAACAGCGGCGCCGAGGCCAACGAGAACGCGCTGAAGATGGCGTTCACGCTCAACCCCGGCCGCACCGAGGTGATCGCGCTGGAGCAGAGCTTCCACGGCCGCACCGCCGCCGCCGGCGCGCTGACCTGGGGCGCGGCGAAGAAGTGGTACGGCTTCCCGCGTATGCCGTTCGACGTCACCTTCATCCCGCGGCGTGACACCGCCGCGCTGGCGCAGGTCACCGAGAAAACCGCGGCCGTCATCGTCGAGCCCATCCAGGGCGTGGGCGGCGCCTTCGACCTGGGCAAGGAATACCTCACCGCGCTGCGCCAGCGCTGCGACGAGACCGGCGCCGTGCTGATCTTCGACGAGGTGCAGTGCGGCTTCGGCCGCTGCGGCGAGCCGTTCGCCGCCAAGCTCTACGGCGTGCTGCCCGACCTGATCACCTCCGCCAAGGCGCTGGGCAACGGCTATCCCGTCGGCGCGCTGCTGATGATGGAAAAGGCCGCCGCCGCCGTGAAGCTCGACGCGCTGGGCACCACCTTCGGCGGCGGCCCCGTGGCCGCGGCCGCCATCGAGGCCTGCATCGACGCCATCACCAGCGAGGACCTGCTCGCCAACGTGCGTCGCGTCACGAAGTACATCCGCGAGACCTGCATCGTGGGACCGGTGACCGGCTACCAGGGCGAGGGCTTCCTCACCGGCCTGATCACGCGCGTGCCCGCCAGCCAGGTGCAGAAGGCGCTGATGGAACAGAACATCCTCACCGGCACCAGCGGCGATCCCAACGTGCTGCGCCTGCTGCCGCCATTCACCCTCAAGGAGGCCGAGGTCGACCTGCTCGCCGCCGCGCTCAAGCGGCTGGGATAAGGCTCGTCCCTCAAGACAACATGAAACGCTTCATCGATCTAGCGGACTTCGAGCCCCAGGCGGTGCGCGACCTGGTCGCGCTGGCCAGCCGCCTGGAGCGCTCGCCGCGCCGCCAGGCCCTCTCCGGCAAGGTGCTGGGCCTGCTCTTCATGAACCCGAGCCTGCGCACGCTGGCCTCCTTCCAGGCCGGCATGGCCCGGCTCGGCGGAAGCTCGTTCGTGATCACGCCCGGCGCCGGCACCTGGCAGCTGGAGACCCGCGACGGCGTGGTGATGGACGGCGACCGCGCCGAGCACATCCGCGAAGGCATCCCGGTGCTGGCCTCCTATGCCGATGCCATCGGCATCCGCGCCTTCGCCGAAGGCGTGAACCTCGAGGATGACCTGCGCGAGAAGGTGTTCAGCCAGATCGCAGCGCTGGTGGACAAGCCGCTGATCAACATGGAATCGGCGATGAACCACCCCTGCCAGGCGCTGGCCGACTGGAAGACCCTGGACGAGCTGAACGTGCCCGACCATGGCAAGTTCGTGCTGTCGTGGGTGAACCACCCGCGCGCCCTGCCGCTGGCCGTGCCCGCCGCAGCCATGACCATGGCCGCGCAGCGCGGCATGGAAGTGGTGGTGGCCCGCCCCGAGGGCTTCGAGATCCCCGCGCCGCTGGCCGAGAAGGCGCGGCGCCTGGCCGAGGCCTCCGGCGGCTCGTTCACCGAGACCACCGACCGTGCCGCCGCCATGAAGGGCGCGCACGTGCTCTATGCCAAGGAGTGGGGCTCCACGCGCCACTACGGCGATCCCAAGGCCGACGCCGAGCTGCGCAAGGGCCTGTCGGACTGGAAGGTGGACGAGAGCTGGTTCGCCAACGCCCGTCCCGAAGCCAAGTTCATGCACTGCCTGCCCGTGCGCCGCAACGTCGCCGTGGCCGACGCCCTGCTCGACGGCCCGCGCAGCGTGGTGCTGCGCGAAGCCTACAACCGCATGCCGGCCCAGATGGCCGTGCTGCACCGCCTGCTCTCTTCCTCGAGGGATTAAGACCGATGATCAGCCCCGACAAGTCCCTGGGTGTCCGCGCGCTGCGCAATGCCGCCCCTTACATCCGCCTGTACAAGGGCAAGACCTTCGTCATCAAGGCCGGCGGCGCCGTGTTCGGCGATGCCGCGGCCACCCGCGCGCTGATCGAGCAGATCGCCATCCTGCATTACCTCGGCATCAAGGTGGTGATGGTGCATGGCGGCGGCCCGCAGCTGACCGAGATCACCGAGGCCATGGGCGTGCCGACCAAGATGATCCAGGGCCGCCGCGTCACCGACGAGAAGGCGCTGGATGCCACCGCCATGGTGCTGAACGGCCTGATCAACACCAAGCTGCTGGCCATCTGCCGCGAGCTGGAGATCGAGG
>CAYVZE010000007.1:0-53560 GCA_964455685.1 uncultured Steroidobacteraceae bacterium | reverse complement strand
TGCTCACCACCGGCTGCACGCCGCTGCTGCGCGCCGCCTGGTCCGCGGACCACCGCGCCGTGGAGCTGCTGCTGCGCCATGGTGCGCTGCCCGACCTGCCCAACGTGATGGGCGTGACGCCGCTGATGGGCGCCTCGGGGATCGGCTACGGCGGTGGCTCCTCGCGTGCCGGCGTGCAGGCGCTGGGGCCGGATCCCGAGGCCAATGCGCTGGAAGTGATCCGCCTGCTGCTGGCGGCCGGCGCCGACGTGAATGCGCGCATCACCGACACCACCAGCCGCACCGCCATCATCGCCCGTCCCAGCGCCATGACCGACCGTGAGGGCCAGACCGCCATCTTCGGCACCATCAGCCGCAACTGGCCGCGGGTGGCCACGCTGCTGCTGGAGAACGGCGCGCGCGTGGACATCAGGGACGCGAAGGGCCGCACGCTGCGCGAGGCGCTGGAAGGCAAGGCCGGCGGGCGCGACGAGCCGGTGAGCGGCGAGATCCGCCGCATCATCGAGGCGGCGCTGGGAAGCTGAGCAGTTCCATCAACAGCCTGGTCCCGCGCCGCCCGGGCGGTGCGGTGGAGCCCTGTCCGATCCATGATGCAGTTCTATCCCCACATCAAGTCCGTGCACATCGCCGTGGTGCTGGCCAGCGTGTGCATCTTCGCGCTGCGCGGCGCGGGTTCCCTCGCCGGCCATCGCTGGCCGATGTGGCTGCCGCTGCGCATCCTCACCTACGTGGTCGACACCGTGCTGCTGGCGGCGGGCCTGCTGATGGTGGCTATCCTGCCCTGGGGCCGCTTCGCCAACGGCTGGCTGCTCGTGAAGCTGGGCCTGCTGGTGGTATACATCGTGCTCGGCTACGCGGCGCTGCGCGTGCGCGGCAAGCTCCCGGTGCGGGTGATGCTCTTCGTGACCGCGCTGCTGGTGTACGGGTGGATGTACACCATTGCCCGCGCGCACCATCCGCTGGGCATCCTGCAGCTGCTGCGCTGAGGGGCGCCCGCCCGGCTGGCGGGGGGGGGGAAGTGATGCGATCGCCGGCACCATGGCCAGCGGCAGCTTCGTTGAGAGAAGAGATGGCGCGCCCGACTGGATTCGAACCAGTGACCCCTGCCTTCGGAGGGCAGTACTCTATCCAGCTGAGCTACGGGCGCCCTGATGCGGATCGCAAAGGGTACTAGACGGCAGGGCCTGCGACCAGCCTCCCGCCCCTACAACCACCCCTTCCGCCGGAACCACAGGTACGGCAGCACCGACGACACCACCATCGCCGCCAGCGCCCCCCAGAACCCGGCCGGGTGCTGCAACGTCGGGATATGGGTGAAGTTCATGCCGAACAGCGCCCCGATCACCGACGGCGGCAGCAGCAGCACGGTCACCACCGAGAAGATCTTCAGGATGTTGTTCTGGTCGATGTTGATCAGGCCGAGGGTGGCGTCGAGGATGAAGTTCAGGTTGGTGGCCAGGAAGCTGGCGTGGTCGCTCATGGCCACCACGTCCTTGGACAGGGTCCGCAGCCGCTCGCGCTGCTCCTGCGGCATGCTGACGGTGGCCTGCTGCAGGAAGGCCAGCAGGCGGGCGAGGCTGGCCAGGCTTTCGCGGGCGCGGGCGATCAGGTCGCCGCTCTGGCCGATGTGCTCCAGCAGCACCCTGAAGTCGCGCACCTCGCGACGCACGTCGGCGCCATTGGCGCGCACGCGACGGTTGAAGATCTCGGCCGAGGCGGAATCGATGTCGGCGGCGACGCGCTCGATCACGTCGGCGATGCGCTCGATGATGAACTCCAGGATGCCGGCCAGCACGGCCTGCGCGGTGGTATTCGCCTGCGGATAGCGCTCGGTGTGCGCGATGAAGCGCCGCATGGGCAGCGGGTCCACGTAGCGGTTGGTGACCAGCCGCGAGCCGCGCAGGATGAAGGTGATCTGGCCGTTCTCGGGCGCCTGGGTCTCCAGCCGCGTGACCACGGTGGCGGTCAGGTACAACGCGCCGGCTTCTTCATAGAGCCGCGAGGAGGACTCGATCTCGCGCATCTCCTCGCGGGTGGGGATGTCCAGGCCGAGCCGCTGCTCGACCAGGCGCTCCTCCTCGGGAGTGGGCTCGAACAGGTCGAGCCAGACGGCGTCTTCGGGCAGCGGAGCGCCGGGATCGCGCTCGATGCGCTTGAGGCCGGCCGGCACCAGGCAGTAGACGGTGAGCATCTGCGGCCTCCCTTGCGGTGCCGCCGATGCCGCGGCACCGCCGATCCGTGTTGCGCTAGCGCTTCTCGAAGGCCGCCAGGTCGCTGACCAGCTCGAGCAGCTTTGCGCCGTCGCCGGCCATCTCGACGTCGGTCATGTACTTGCCGTTCACGATGAACACCGGCGTGTGCTCGATGCGGTAGCGGCGCGTCAGCTCCTCGGCGGCGCGCAGGCGGGTGTTCACGGCGAAGCCGTTGTACTCGCGGCGGAAGTCGGCCTCGGCCACGCCATTGGCCTTGGCGAAGGCCAGCTGCAGCTCAAGCGTCTGCTCGTCGCTGTTGGCGGCCAGGGGACGGCGGCGCTGGTGGATCTCGTCGAAGGCGGCGGCGACCAGGTCAGGCCGCTTCAGCGCCTCCAGCGTGTAGAGCAGGCGCGCGAGGCCGCGGTAGGCCGGGCCCCACATCACGTGCTCCTGGCGGAACTTCACCCACTCGGGCAGGCGGCCCTTCCAGGACGTGACGCGCTGGTTCAGTGCATAGCAGCTGCCGCAGGCCAGCCACACGAACTCGATCACCTCCACCTCGCCGGGGCCGGCGTTGGTGGGCTGCGCCGGCACGATGGGCCGGTAGTGCGTGCCGGCCTTCCAGCGGCCGCCGGGCAGCTGCGCGTTCTCCGGCATGGCCACCATGCGTTCCAGCGAGGTATCGGCCGGCGTGGTGGCGGGCGGGGCCTCGGTGGATTCCTGCGCGGCGGTGGCGCGCTGGTCGAGCTCGGCCTCGGTGGGGGCCGCAGCCTCGGGCTGCGCGCCGGCGTCGGCGGCAGGAGGCGGCGGCGCGGTTGCTGTCTCGCTATCGACGGAAGTGGACTTCTGGCCGCACCCGGAAAGGACGGCGACCGCGGCGAAGGCGAGCAGCAGTTTCTTCATCTCAACGCATCCCCTGGATGTAGGAAGCCAGATTGCGGCGATCTTCCGGCGACAGGCGCTGGGCGATCGTGGCCATGATCTCGGCGTTCGGGCCGCTCAGCGGCCGGCCCTGCGCGTCCTTGTTGTAGCGCGCGCCGGTGGCGTAGTCATTGAGCTGCTTGACGGTGTAGACCGAATGCTGGGCCTGCAGCGCGGGATAGCCGGCGGCCGGGATGCCGCGGCCGTTGGGGCCGTGGCAGGCAGCGCAGGCCGGGATGCCGCGGCTGGCATCGCCGAAGCGGTACAGCTTCTCGCCTTCGGCCCAGTACGAGGGGTCGGCCTCCAGGCCGGCGGGCGTCTGCACGGCGAAGTGCGCGGCGAGGTCGGCGATGTCCTCGTCGGTCAGGTCCTTGACCATCGGCTGCATCAGCGGTGCGACGCGCTCGCCGTCGCGGATGCGCTTGATCTGCTCGCGGGCGTAGGCCGCGCCCTGGCCGGCGATGACCGGCCAGTCGGGGGTCACGCTGTTGCCGTTCACGCCGTGGCAGGCCGTGCAGGTGGCTGCCTTGGCGGCACCGGCGGCGGGGTCACCGGCGATGACCGAAGTTTCGGCGGCCCGGGCGGCTCCTGCGATCAGGCCCAGGGTCAGAAGGGCGGTGGCGGCAATCCTCATTGGTCCTCGAGACTCCCAAGAAAGACGGGCTGAATAACCGGTCAATTGTACACTGCGAGTCCGATTTGCAGCCGTCCGAGCCGTGAGCCAGTTTCCGGAAGTCCAGTTCATCAAGGGTGTCGCCGCCCCGTCCCAGTTCCCGCCCGACCAGGGCTGGGAAGTGGCGGTGGCCGGCCGGTCCAATGCCGGCAAGTCCAGCGCCATCAATTCCATCCTGGCGCGCAAGGGCCTGGCCCGCACCAGCCGCACCCCGGGACGTACCCAGCTGTACAACTATTTCCAGATCGCGCCAGGCAAGAGGCTGGTCGACCTGCCGGGCTATGGCCACGCCCAGGTCGATGCGGCCACGCGGGCCCGCTGGGGTCCGCTGGGCGAGGCGCTGAAGCAGCGCCAGAGCTTCGGCGGGCTGATCGTGGTGGTGGACATCCGCCGCGGCGTGGGCGAGCTGGACCTGGCGCTGCTGGACTGGGCTGCCCGTCCGCCGGAGCGCACCCATGTATTGCTGACCAAGGCAGACAAGCTCGGCCGCGGCCAGCAGCTTGCCGCGCTGCGCGAGGCCGGCAGGGCGCTGGAGGGACGGGCCAGCGTGCAGCTGTTCTCCTCGCTCAAGGGCGTGGGGCTGGAGGAGGCGCGCAAGGTGCTGCGGGCCTGGATGTCTTCGGGGAGCGGAAAAGAAATGACCCCGGCGGAGTGAACCGCCGGGGCAAAAGGCCGTCGGGCAGGTCTCGGTGCCGGACGGCAAACCCGCTCAGGGAGGGAAGCGGGGAGTGCTTGGGGCACTCAGGTGGTTGGAGCAGCGGTGCGGCGTGAAGTTCCCGCTGCGAGCGGGCCGCAGGGTTAAGGTTTCGTTAACGTCCTGATGCCGCTGGATGCGCTGCAGCGTCCTGCGCGACCACGCGATTGCGGCCCGTGTTCTTCGCCACGTACAGGTGTTCGTCGGCCTCGCGCAGCAGGCTCTCCAGCGTGGCGCCCTCGCGCACGGTGGCCAGCCCGAAGCTGATGGTCACCGCGCGCGCCAGTCCCAGTCCCGCCCAGTCGGCTGCAGCCACTGCCGCGCGCAGTGTTTCGCACAGCGCGCTGGCTTCATTGATCCCGGTATTCGGGAAGCAGAACAGGAACTCCTCGCCGCCGTAGCGCGCTACTACGTCGCTGGCCCGGCAGCGCGCCTGCAGGATGGCGGCCACGCGTCGCAGCACCTCGTCGCCGGTGGCATGCGAGTGGTGATCGTTGATCTGCTTGAAGTAGTCGATGTCGGCCAGTGCCACGGTGAAGGGTTGCGGGTGGCGCGAGACCAGCTCGACCTGCTGCCCCAGCCAGCTGTCGGCATAGCGGCGGTTGAACAGCCCGGTGAGGTTGTCCAGCGTGGCCAGGCGCTCGAGTTCCAGCGTCTTCTGCACCAGGCTGCGGGTGCGCTCCTCGACGATGCCGACCAGGCGGAAGCGCATCAGCGCGAACTGCCGCAGCGCCAGCATGCCCACGCCCAGCACCAGCAACAGCAGCACGAACGCGGACAGCTCCAAGCGGTTGTGGACCAGCGCAACCAGCGCGCCGGTGGCGGCTGCGCCGAGCTCCAGCGCATAGGAGAACAGCGAGAAGGTGCCGGCATTGCCACGGCCGAGCAGCAGGTTCAGCACGAACATGGCCGTGTCGTTCAGCACCTGCAGCGCCAGCACCAGCACCAGCAGCGCCAGCACGGCGCGGCCGTCCAGCACCATCAGCGGCACCTCGCCGCCGATGCGCGTGTACAGCAGGCCGGCCAGCAGGATGCCCAGCGACATGGTGCCCGAGTTCACCAGCGAGGCGTTGAGCACGCTGCGCAGGCCCACGCCATGGCGCAGGCGGTGCAGCGGGTACAGCAGCGAGGCGATGCCGTTGATCCAGGCCGCGTCCACAGGCCCGAGCACCAGCACGCTGGCGACCTGCGCGACGCGGTCGAAGGAGTAGTAGCTGTGGTCCGGGCCGCGGTAGCCGACGCTGATGGTGAACAGGCCGTAGGCGAGGAAGAACAGCGCCAGCAAGTGCAGGCCCTGCGGCAGCGGCCCGCCCTGGGCACGCAGGGCGAGCAACACGGCTGTCCACGCCACGACGAACAGCACGCCGGCGAAGGCGACGCCGGCGGACGTCCAGTCCTCTGGCCGGGGTCGGGTCGGGGTCGGGGACCGCGCATCCATGGCTTGGGCCAAGATAGCACGGCCTCCCGGCGCGACCCGGGAGAACGTCATGGTGCGCGGGGCGGAAAACCCCCGGGATCAGGAATGCGGCCGGGCCTGTGGCGCGCGCGCGAAGCGCAGCGCCATCAGGAACCCGGCCACCAGCCACAGGCCGGCCAGCAGCCACGGCGCGCCCGGCAGGTGCACCGGCGCGTGGTCGCTGATGAACAGGCCGAAGGTGGAGGCGAACATCAGCGGGCCGAAGATGCCGACCAGGCTGATCAGGCTGGTAAGCGCGCCCTGCACGCGGCCCTGCGCATCGGGGGGCACGTGGCGCGTGATCAGCGACTGCGTGGCCGGCGCGGCCAGGCCCCACAGCGCGCTGACCGGCAGCGCCATCAGGAACACCAGTCCGGTGGGGGCGAAGCCGTAGATGGCGAAGCCGGCCGCGCCGCAGGCCAGGCCCAGCAGCAGCGTGCGTCGTTCGCCCAGCCGCGGCACCACGCGGCCCACCAGCACGCCCTGCACGATGCCGCTGCACAGGCCGGCCAGCGCCAGCATGCCGCCCACCTGCTGCTCGCTCCAGCCATAGCGGTACTCGGTGAACAGCACCGCCACGCTCGGATACACGTAGTGCGACATGTTGGCGATCATGATCACCGCGGCCAGGCCGAGCACGTGCGGGAAGCTGCGCAGCAGCACCAGCGAGCCGACGGGGTTGGCATGCGACCAGTCGAAGCGCTTCGTGCGCCGTTCCTTCGGCAGCGACTCGGGCAGGATGAACCAGCCGTAGAGGAAGTTCAGCAACGCCAGCGCGGCGGCGAACCAGAATGGCGCGCGCAGGTCGAGGCTGCCGAGCAGGCCGCCCAGCACCGGGCCGATGATGAAGCCCACGCCGAAGGCCGCGCCGACGATGCCGAAGGCCTTGGCGCGCTTCTCCAGTGGCGTGACGTCGGCGATGTAGGCATTGGCGGTGGTGAAGCTGGCCGAGAACAGCCCGGAGAAGATGCGCGCCACCAGCAGCCACGGCAGTGACTTCGCCAGTGCCATCAGGATGAAGTCCACGCCCAGGCCGAGGCAGGACATCAGGATCACCGGGCGGCGCCCGAAGCGGTCGGACAGCGCGCCCTGGACGGGCGTGCAGACGAACTGGATGGCCGCGAACAGGGTGCCGAAGATGCCCACCCAGCGGGCGGCCGCGGCGAAGTCGCCGCCGGTGAACTCGCGCACCAGCCCGGGCAGCACCGGGATGATCACCCCGAACGCCAGCACGTCGATCAGCACGGTAATGAAGATGAACACCAGCGCCGCCTTGCGCACGCTGGCTACCGGCGCGGCAGGCATGTCCGCGCTGACCTCCTCACGGGTCGGCATGCAGTCCTTTACTCCCCAAATGTTGTCGGGATCAGTGGGCCTGGTCCCAGTTCGCTCCGACGCCGATGTCGACCTTCAGCGGCACCTTGAGGGTTTCAGCCGTGGACATCTGCTCGCGCAGCATCGTGATGGTCGCGTCGATGGCTTCTTCGGCCACCTCGAGTACCAGCTCGTCGTGCACCTGCATGATAAGGCGCGCCGGGAGTTTGCGCTCGGTGCACTCGCGTTCCACCCGCAGCATGGCCAGCTTGATGATGTCGGCCGCCGTGCCCTGCATGGGGGCGTTGATGGCGCTTCGCTCTGCGTACTGCTGCAGGTTGCGGTTCCGCGAGCGGATATCCGGCAGGTACAGCCGCCGCCCGCGCACGGTCTCCACGTAGCCCTGCTCGCGCGCCTGGGCGCGGATGCGGTCCATGAATGCCTTCACGCCCGGGTAGCGGTCGAAGTACAGGTCCACGTACTTCTGCGCCGCGCCCCGGTCGATGCCCAGCTGGCGGGCCAGGCCGAAGGCCGACATGCCGTAGATCAGGCCGAAGTTCACCGCCTTGGCGCTGCGGCGCTCCTCGGGGGTGACCTGGTCCAGCGGCTTGCCCAGCACCTCCGCGGCGGTGGCCTGGTGCACGTCCAGGTCCTGCTGGAAGGCACGCAGCAGCGCCGGGTCGTCCGACAGGTGCGCCATAATGCGCAGCTCGATCTGCGAGTAGTCGGCCGCCACCAGCACGTGGCCGGGCGGGGCGATGAAGGCCTGGCGGATGCGCCGGCCTTCGGCGGTGCGGATCGGGATGTTCTGCAGGTTCGGGTCCTGCGAGGACAGACGGCCGGTGGCTGCGACCGCCTGGTGGTAGCTGGTGTGCACGCGGCCGGTGCCCGGGTCGATCTCGCCCGGCAGCTTGTCCGTGTAGGTGGACTTGAGCTTGGCCAGGCCGCGGTATTCCAGGATCAGGTTGGGCAGTTCGAAGCCCGAGGCGGCCAGCTCCTCCAGCACGTCCTCGGCGGTGGAGGGTTGCCCGGTGGGCGTCTTGCGGATCACCGGCAACTGCAGCTTCTCGAACAGGATCTGCTGCAGCTGCTTGGGCGAGTCGGGGTTGAACTCGCCGCCGGCCACCGCGTGGATCTGCTTCTGCAGCTCATTGATGCGCGCGCCCAGCTCCCCGCTCTGCGCGCGCAGCAGCGCCGCATCCAGCAGCACGCCGCGATGCTCCATCTCCAGCAGCACGGAAGCCAGCGGCTGCTCGATCTCCTCGTACAGCGCCTTGAGCCTCGGCCGCGCCTGAAGCTGCGGCCACAGCGCCAGGTGCAGGCGCAGGGTGACGTCGGCGTCCTCGGCAGAGTAGGTGGCGGCGGTGTCCACCGGCACCTGGTCGAAGCAGATCTGCTTGGCGCCCTTGCCGGCCACGGCCTCGTACTTGATGGTGTCGATGTCCAGGTAGTGGTGCGCCAGCGAGTCCATGTCATGGCGGGTGGCCACGCTGTTGAGCACGTAGGACTCCAGCATGGTGTCGTGCCGGCAGCCCGCCAGCCGGATGCCGTGGTTGCGCAGCACGTGCGCGTCGTACTTCAGGTGGTGGCCCACCTTGGCGCGCGCGGGATCCTCCAGCCAGGGCCGGAGCTTCTCCAGCGTGCGGTCGAAGTCGAGCTGGTCGGGCGCACCGGGATAGCGGTGCGCCAGCGGCAGGTAGGCGGCCTTGCCCGGCTCCACGCTGAAGGACATGCCCACCAGCCGGGCCTGGTTGTAGTTGAGGCTGGTGGTCTCGGTGTCGAACGCGGCGATTTCCGCCTTCGCCAGCAGGTCCAGCCAGCGGTCCAGCGCCTCCTCGGTGAGGAGGGTCTCGTAGGCGCGCGGCGCGGCCACCAGCGCGGCGATGTTGGCGTTGATGGCGGCGGTGTCCACGCCGTCTTCGGCGTGGGCGGCGGGCGCGAGCCTTGCGGGCGCAGCTCCGGCGCTCTTCCCGTCCGTGCCTTCCGCGGCAGCGTTGCCGGCGCGCGATGCCGCGGCGCCGTCGCCGGCCTCCAGCGCGCGCAGCATGCCGCGGAACTCCAGCCGCGTGTAGATCTCGCGCAGGCGCTCGCGGTCGGGCTCGCGCCGCGCATAGAGGTTTTCCTCCGGCGGCAGGTCCACGTCGGTGTGGATGGTGGCGAGCTGCCGCGACAGCGCCAGCGTCTCCAGGTTGTTGCGCAGGTTCTCCCCGGCCTTGCCGGTGATCTCGTGCGCGTGCGCGATGAGGTTGTCGAGCGTGCCGTACTGGTTCAGCCACCTGGCCGCCGTCTTCGGGCCCACCTTGTCGATGCCGGGGATGTTGTCGGAGCTGTCGCCCACCAGCGCGAGGTAGTCGATGATCTGCTCCGGCCACACGTCGAACTTGGCCTTCACGCCGTCGCGGTCCAGCGCCGTGTTGGTCATGGTGTTGATCAGCGTGATCCGGCCGTTGACCAGCTGCGCCATGTCCTTGTCGCCGGTGGAGATCAGCACCTTGCGGCCCTGGTTGGCGGCACGCACCGCGAGCGTGCCGATCACGTCGTCGGCCTCCACGCCCGGGATGCGCAGCAGCGGGAAACCCAGCGCCTGCACCAGCTCCAGCAGCGGCTCCACCTGCGCGCGCAGGTCGTCGGGCATGGGCGGGCGATGCGACTTGTACTCGGCGAACAGCTCGTCGCGGAAGGTCTTGCCGGGCGCGTCGAATACCACCACCACGCAGTTGTCCGGCCGCTCCCTCACGTAGCGCTGCAGCATGTTGATCACGCCGAACACCGCGCCGGTGGGCTCGCCGCGCGAGTTGTTCAGCGGCGGCAGCGCGTGGAAGGCGCGGTACAGGTACGAGGAGCCGTCGACGAGGATCAGGGGCGGCTGCTGCTGGCCGGAGGAGTCCGTCATGCGTGCGTCCGGTCTACTGCGCCACGCCGGCCGGGCGGGCGGCGGGAGCAGTGGCTTCGTCCTCTTCTTCCGGCTGCGCGTTGCCGGGTCCCGGCGAGAGCAGGGTGCCCAGCGGCACGCGGTCGATCACCTCGCGCTCCTCGTCGGGGAAGTAAAGGTCGCCCTTCTGGCCACAGGCACCGGCCAGCAGCAGCGCCGCCAGCAGCATCGATATGCGGATCATCCGTCTTGCTCCTCAGGTCGGCATGGGGCGCTCTTCGTACAGCGCCAGCCAGCCGCGGGCCACGCGGTAGGCCACCCATGCGCCCACCGCGAGCATGCTTCCCACCAGCAGCGGGTAGCCGATCAACAGCAGCAGCAGCGGGCCGAACAGCAGCCACGCCGCCACCATCCACAGCAGCGCCCACCAGAAGGTGCGCAGCTGCCAGCTGAAATGCGAGGCCAGCCAGGTGTCGCGCACCGCGCGGCGGCGGGCGTAGTTCATGATGACCGCGACGATGGACGGCAGGCTGAACAGGAACTGCCCCACGATGGTCGCGGCCGTGAGCACGCCCATCAGCACCGCGAAGGCGTGCAGGCCGTACATCAGGTGCGTGTAGGACACGTGGCGGGGATCGGCCGCCACGGTGGTGGCGTCGTGCGGAGAGGCTTCCATCGGGCCGAAGATTACCCGAACGGGGGCGGGGTCGCTTCCGTCGGGCGCGACGGCTGCCGGGAGCCGTCGCTGACGCGTTCCCCGGTCAGGCGAAGGGGTCCACCAGCACCTTGCACTGCGTGCTGCGCTGGCGCAGCGCCTCGAACACCTCCGGCAGCGCATCCAGGCCGATGCGGTCGGTGACCATGGCGCGCGGCGCGTCGCCCTCGTGGTCCAGCACCTCGGCGGCCTGCTCGAAGTCGCGCACCTCGTAGAAGGCCGAGCCCTGGATGACCAGCTCCTTGGAGACCAGGTGGAAGGGCATGAAGGTGTCCGGCGGCGTGCACAGCCCCAGCACGACGATGGTGCCGCGCGGGCGCACGTATTCGATGCAACGCTGGATCAGTCCCGGCTTGCCCACGCATTCATAGACGATGTCCGGCGGGCCGCCCAGGGCCGCCTCCACCGCCGCCGGCGAGGCATCCGCCGGATCGATGAACACATGCGCACCCATGCCCAGCGCCAGTCCGGCGCGGCGCGTCGAGCTGGCCGTAACCGCCACGCGCCCGGCACCGTGCCGGCGCGCCCAGAACGCGGCCGCGAGGCCGATGGGCCCGGCGCCCACCACCAGCACGCGCGCGCCGGGCTCGCCGCGCGCCAGCCGTACGCCATGCAGGCCCACGGCCATGGGTTCCACCAGCGCGCCGTCGGCCAGCGACAGCGTGCGCGGCAGCTTCACCAGCTGGTGCTGCTCGACCAGCGCGTACTGCCCGTAGCCGCCGCCATCCACGCGCATCTGCCGGCACCACGCGGGAATGCCCGACAGGCAGGTGGCGCAGCGGCCGCAGCCATGCACCGGGAACACGGCCACGTGCTCGCCCACGCGGGCGCAGTCCACGTTGCGCCCGACGGCCACCACGCGGCCCGAGTATTCATGGCCCAGCACGGTGCCGGCCGGCACGCCGAAGATGGGATCCTCGGTGATGTGCAGGTCGCTGCCGCAGATGCCGCATCGGCAGACCTCCACCACCACCTCACCCGGTCCCGGCTCCGGGTCCGGCAGCGTGGTGACTTCCAGTGGCGCGCGCAGCTTGCGGAAAACGGCAGCCTTCATGCCCGGGTCCCTCCCTTTTTCCCCGAGAATGCGCCCGTGCGCCGCGCGGTGGCAATATCGGGGCTGGCGTCGGGTTGCCCCGGATCAAGGAGGGTTCGCGATGGACGATGCAGGTGCAGCAGGGAAGAAGCCGGACCGTCGCCGGGTACTGCAGGCAGCAGCCCTGTCCTTGCCGGCGCTGGCGTTCGCGCGCGTGGCCTGGGGCGCGGAGGATGGCGCTGCAGCAGGGGCCGCGCGGCCGCGCATCGGCATCATCGGTTCGGGCAACGTGGGCAGCAACCTGGGCCGCGTCTGGGCGCAGGCCGGCTACGCGGTGATGTTCTCTTCGCTGGACCTCGAGGCCGACCGCAGGCTCGCCGCCTCGGTGGGCGCCAATGCCCGTGCCGGCACGCCGCAGGAGGCGGTGTCCTTCGGTGAGGTGCTGCTGTTCGCGGTGCCCTATGGCGCGCTGCCCGCGCTCGGCCGCGGGCTCGGCGCTGCGCTGCGCGGCAAGGTGGTCATCGACGCCTGCAATCCCTTCCCGCAGCGCGACGGCGAAATCGCCGAACAGGCGCGCGCTGAAGGCGCCGGCGCGACCTCCTCACGCCTGCTGCCCGGCGCGCGCATCGTGCGTGCCTTCAACGCCGTGGGTGCGGCGCGCATGGGCGCCGTGCACCAGACGCCGGGGCAGGTGGCCATGCCCATTGCCGGCGATGATGCCGAAGCCATCGGCATCGTGTCGCGGCTGGTGCGCGACATCGGCTTCGAACCGGTGCTGGTGGGCGGGCTGGCGATGGGCAGGTACCTGATGCCCGGCACGCCGCTGGCCGGCGAGCATTCCCCCGAGGAAATCCGGCGCATCGCGGCGACGCTGTCGCCGTAGCACCGGTCTCGTCTTGCGCAGGACCAGGGATCAGCCGAAGGGCCGGACAGGGTCGCGCCCGTCCCAGTCCACCGTGGCGCGCCAGTAGCGCGTGAACATCTCGTCCATGCCCTCGGTGGCCGGGATCAGCTCGACGAAGCCGGGCGCATCGTCACGGTCGCCCATGTAGTACACCGTGCCGCCGCTGGGTACCGGCGTGCAGAAGGCCACGTGGTAGCCGCGCTTGTGGTACGGCTCGCGCGCCGCCTCGGAATCCTCCACCGCGACACCGATGTGGTGGAAGCCGTAGCCGCGCTTCTCGATGGTTTCCCTGTAGACCGACGGCCGCTCGTCCCTGGGCTGCACGAGCTCGATCATCATGTGCCCGGAGAACGACATCGCGATCGCGACATCGGCCTGGGTGGGATTGCCGCGGTAGCGCTGCTCGGGCCCGGTGAAGCTCTCGAGCAGGAACCACGGGCCCACGTTGGCGTCCTTGATCCACCAGTCGATGGCCGCGCGCATGTCGGGCACGACGTAGGCGGTTTGCACGACCTGGCCGACCTTTTGGCCGAAACCGAGTGTTCTCATGGTGACCCTCCGCTGGTACTGCGCGCAGCGTAGCCCCTGAGGGGAGCCCCGGCCCATGCCGGCGAGGCTATCAGTGCGGGGGATGCGCTACGATCGGGCCCATGCAGACCCTTTCCTCCAGCAAGTCCTTCGGCGGCGTCCAGTCCGTCCACAAGCATGATTCCGCGGCCTGCGGTTGCGAGATGACCTTCGCGCTGTACCTGCCTCCGCAGGCCGAACGGGGCAAGGTGCCGCTGCTGTGGTACCTCTCCGGCCTCACCTGCACTCACCAGAACGTGATGGACAAGGGTGAGTACCGCCGCGCGGCCAGCGAGCTGGGCGTGGCCATCATCTGCCCGGACACCAGTCCGCGCGGCGAGCACGTGCCCGACGAGAAGGACAACTGGCAGTTCGGCCAGGGCGCGGGCTTCTACCTCGATGCCACCCGGCCGCCCTATGACCGCAACTACCGCATGCAGACCTACCTGCTGGAGGAGCTGCCGCCGCTGGTGGCCGCGATGGCGCCGGTGGACATGGACCGCCAGGGCATCTTCGGCCACTCGATGGGTGGCCATGGCGCGATCACGCTGGCGCTGAAGAATCCCGGCCGTTTCCGCTCGGTGTCGGCTTTCGCACCCATCGTGCATCCCTCCGGCGCCGGCTGGTCGCGGCCCGCGTTCCAGAAGTACCTGGGCGAGGATGAATCTGCGTGGCGCGCCTACGATGCGGTCCACCTGATCGAGGACGGCCACCGCCTGCCCGGGTTGCTGGTGGACCAGGGCACGGCAGACCAGTTCCTCGAGGAGGGACTCAAGCCCTGGTTGCTGGAGGAAGCCTGCCGCAAGGCCGGCATCCCGCTGGAGCTGAACATGCGCGAGGGCTACGACCACTCCTATTTCTTCATCTCCACCTTCATGGCGAGCCACATCGCCTGGCACGCAGCGAGGTTATGAACGGATTGATGGCCCGCATGCGCTCCTGGCCGGGCCGGCTGCTGCTGGCAGTGGCTGCGGCGCTGGCGCTCAGCGCCTGCGATGCCATCGTCGAGGTCAATGCCACCGCCAGCGTGCCTGCGCGTTACCAGCGCGTGCTGGTGACCGTGGAGCAGGTCTGGTTCCACGAGGATGCCGACGCGCCGCCGGAGGACGGGAACTGGGAGAAGCGCCGGCTGGATGACGCCGTCACCCTCGACCTGGTGCGCCTGGATGGCGGGGCCTTCGCACAGCTCGTCGACGACATCGTGGTGCCCTCGCGCACCTGGCGGCAGGTGCGCCTGGTGCTTGCCGATACCCACGGCCGGCTGCGCGACTCCGCCGAGCAGGCCGGTGCCGAGTGGAACAACGAGGTCAGCTGGTACGACGAGGATGGCGAGCTGGCCACCGCGCCACTGGAGGTGCTGGCCCCTGAGCAGGGCATCGGCATGGCGCTGGAACTGGAAGTGGTGGAGGCCGTCGTGTCCATCGGCGGCGGCAGCGCCACCAACACGGTCGAAATTGTGTTCGATGCCGCGCACGACCTCACCGAGCTGCGCTACGGCCGTGAGACCCGCTTCCTGCTCAATGCCACGCTGCGCGCGCATGCGCCGGATACGCAACATGCGGGCGCGATCACCGGCACGCTGGGGCTGTCGCAGCTGGTCATCGACACGCCCACCGGGCGGCCGGACGTGCAGGTCACCGCGCAGCGTTTCGATGCGGCGCTGGGGCGGCGCCTGCCGGTGGCCAGTGCCGCGGTGTCGCGCGACGGGCGCTTCTTCCTTTATCCGCTGGCGCTGGATGAGGGCGAGCGCACCACCGACTACGACCTCGTCATCCACGGCCCTGGCGTGCAGACCGTCATCATCGAGGAAGTGCCGGTGCGCAGGGGTGGCCCGGGCAATGCCGTGGCGGTGTCACTCGGCCTGCAGCCCGCCGACGCCTTCAAGGCCAATGTGCTCGCCGGCAGCGCGGTGGAGCCGCGCGGTGCGCGCGTGGGCTTCTACCAGACGCCGCAGGGCGCGGGCGATCCGTTCCTGGTGGCCATGGCCACGGTGGATCCGCTCTCCGGCCGCTTCGCGGAGGACATCCGCCTGTCCCGCGCCAGCACCGTCCTGTACGGCAAGTGGAGCCCGGCGCTGAACCTCCGCACCGTCTCCACCAGCGAGGGCCAGGCGGGCTACGCGGTAGCCGCGTACTCGCCGCATTACGGCGTCGGCGGGTTTGCCGCGGAGACGCTGCGTCCCGCACGCCAGGCGCTGGACACGGCCTTCTTCACCGTGCCGCCCATCAGCCTGCCCGCCGCGCCGGCACTGCCAGGACTGGTGTCCACTACGGTCACCGTGGAGAGGCCGGGCCGCTACGACCACGGCGCGTTGCTGGTCACGCGTGACGGCGCGCTGGTGACGATGGCGCCGCTGGAGGAGCTGCTGCAGCAGGCGGCGGGTTCGGCCTTCCTCGAGGCATCGCCGGTGCCGGCGGGTTCGGAGGCCTCGCCGCTGTCACGCGGCCTGTACTACCTGGATGCCTGGACCTGGCATTCCAGTGACGAGGAAGACACCTTCACGCGCCATCGCGGCGCGGCGGCCGTGGACCTGCGCAGCAGCGGCGCGGCCGAAGGCGCGCTGCTGGTGCGCTGACGCGATGCGCCTGGCTCAGGCGGCCGGGCGGAGCACCTCGATCACCAGGCTGAGCAGCGACGCCGCCAGCATGCCCAGGGAGGGCAGCGCCGTCAGCGCGAAACCCAGGGCCCGCGAACGCGGCTCGCGCACGTAGGTGAGGAAGTAGACCAGCCGGCCGATGATCCACACCGCGCCGAGCGCCGCGGCCCAGCGCGGATCGAATCGCCACGCGAACAGCAGCAGCGCCGGGATGAAGATCACGATCTGCTCCAGGGTGTTCATCTGCACGCGGTAGTAGCGCTCGAACATCGGGTTGCCCGTGGTGGCGGGCGCCGGGCAGTTGTAGCGGCCGCGCGCGCGCGCGACGGCGAACCCGAAGAAGAAGTACTCGAAAAGGGCGATGCTGATGACGATGCCGACCCAGGCCATGTTGTCCTCCTGAAGAGGCGGCAAGCATACCCGGCCCGGGGCGCGGTGGACGGCTCATTCGCAGCCGACCACCGTGGTCATTCATCCACTGTTCAGCCAGCCGGCGCAGAATGTACCGCCTGGAAGCCTGAAGGGGAGGAAGGAAGCATGCGCAAGACCCTGCTGATCTGCGTGCTCGGCCTTGCCGCCGCTGGCTGCCTGGGTGACGGGGGTGTCGTGCCGATCAAGGAGCCCGGCGACACCGAGCCCCGCGATCCGCCTCCCGGCAGGATCGCCGTCTTCGAGTACGGCCCGCACCTGCGCCAGTGCGAGGGGCCCCAGCTCACGCTCAAGGAGAGCGCCGGCAAGCTGGTCAATGCGGGCATTGCCGTCAGCCGCTCGAGCTGCGGCTACACGGGGATGATGTACCCCACGGTCTGCGGTGCCGGAACCGGTGAGATCATGGTGCACGACATCCCGGAGGCCAGCGAGGCGGAGGCCGCGGCGCTGGGATTTGCCCGCGTGGACGAGCAGTTCGGCGACTGGAGCCGCGCGCCCTGCCCGTCATTCATGCATGCGCTGGAGGAGGCCCGGAACCCCCATGCCTGTGCCGACCTGCGCAACCGCGTGCTCGTGCTGCAGAACCAGCGCAATCCCCACGAACAGCTGACGCTGCTGGACCAGGCCGGCACCTGCCATGACGCCAGTTACCGGCACATCCTGTACGGCGGGAATGGCGAGGACGTGGTGTGCTCGCTGTGGGAATCCATCGCGGGACCGCAGAAGAGCTGCGCGGTGGAACGCTACGCGGCGATGTTCGACACCCTCATCGCCAACCTGGACCGGTCGGACCTGGGCCTGGGCAGGGCCTGGGATGTGAAGCAGGTGTATCCGGCTGGATAGCCGTTCGTCGGTCGTGCCGGATTGAACGACAGTCCCCTGGCGCCGCATCGGCGCCAGGGGACCTTCCGGTTGCGGTCAGTTGCCGCCGTTGGACGGCGCCCGCTCCCGCGGCGGCGGGCTGGGCGACACCACCGGGTTGTTGCGGCCCGAGGCCCATTCTGGAATGGCCTCGTTGAAGATGTAGCGCTTGGAGAACAGCCACTCGCCGTTCACCTTCACCATCTCGTCCTCGTAGTGGCCGAAGAAGTCGACGGTGCCATAGCCGTCGTTCTCGTTGGTGGTCATGTGGGTCCAGTAGGCCTGGCCCGTGGCGCGATCGCCATCCACCTTGACCACGATGTTCGAGATGATGTGGCGTCCCACGCGGCGGCGCTGCCCCTCGGGCGGCTCCGGCCGTTCGCCGTCGCCGGCGATGAAGGCACGGATGGCATCACGGCCGCGGATCTCGCCCCAGCCGAAGTTCAGCACGCCATCCTCGGTGAAGGTGTTGGCGTAGCTCTCGGCATCGCCCCAGTCGAAGGCGAACAGGTAACGGGCCTGCAGGTCTTCGATCCTGGCGCGGTCGTCGCCATAGCCGCCGGCGGTGTCCTTGCTGCCGCAGGCGGCCAGGGCCAGTGCCACGGCCGCGGCGCACGCGGCCATTCTGATGGTTCTCATGGATTCCCCTTTGTGGTTCTCATGCCCGGGCCGCAGGCGACCCGGGGATCGCCATGCTAGTTCATGGCAGGGGGAATGCCTACCGCAACGACGCTTACGGCGCGAGGTGGACGTCGACCTCGGCGCGTTCGAAATCTTGCGCCTCCAGCAGCGGCTGCGGCCGCAACATCGCCATCGCAGCGACAATGCGGTCGGGCCATTGCGCGATGGCCGTGTTGAAGTGCGTGGCGATGCTGTTGAAGTAGTCGCGCGCCAGCGCGATGCGGTTCTCGGTGGCGGTGAGCTCCGCCTGCAGCGCGAGGAAGGCGGCATTGCCCGCCAGTTCCGGGTAGGCCTCCCGCAGCAGGCGCAGCGACGGGGCGAGCGCATGCGGCCCGGGTCCGCCCTCGCCGGGCAGGGTCGCCGCCGCCTGGCCACGCAGCGCGGACAGCGTCGACTGTACCTGCCGCTCGTGGTCGCGCAATGCTTCCACCACGTGCAGCAGGCTGGGGATCAGGTCGTGGCGCCGGTGAAGCTGCACGTCCACCAGCGACAGGCCATGGCGCACGCGATTGCGCAGCGCCACCAGGTTGTTGTACACCGACCAGAACCAGCCGACGCACCACGCCAGCGCGTAGCCTGCCGCGGCTGCGGCGTAGAAGGGCAGGCGATCGCGCCACTCCCGCTCCTCTGCCGCGTCCCAGCCCATCAGCAGGCCGACCAGCAGCAGCAGTCCCACGATGCTCCACGCGATCGACGCGCCGCGATGGCTGGCCAGCACCTTCCCTTCGGTGCGCGAGGACACCAGGAACAATTCCGCGGCCCGGTCGGCGGTGATCTCCGGTGCCACCACGTACTCTCGTTCGCGGGCGCGGCCGATGACGAACACCGGCGAATGCAGGCGGATGCCCTGCTCGGTGAAGCGCCGGCGCCCCACGGAGTGGGGGATGGCTTCGGCCGGGCCCTTGGCGTAGTAGAGGGGATCGTCCTCACTGCAGCTGTACGAGAACAGGCTTTCCAGCTCCAGCTTCGCGCCCGTCGGATCCACCCGCACGGCGCCGTGATCGTCCTTCAGGTAGAAGGCCGGTATGACGCCGCCGCTGGCCACGGTGCGCCAGCCTTCCTCGGTCCGCATGCCAGCGCGGCCGCGGCTGCCGCCGGTGTGGACCGTGCGGCGCCACTTCTCCTCCACCTTCCACGAGTACAGCACGCAGGGCGCCCCGGCGAGGCGGCTGCGCAGCGGCGCGTCGGACTCGGCGGTGCCTTTCAGTTTGACCAGGCCGATGAACACGCCGTCAGTGCGGCTGGTGGGCAGGCTCAGGATCAGGCGCCTGTGCGCATTGCTGCGCAGGGCCAGGAAGATGCCGCCGAGCGCGAGCAGTGCGCCGGCCCATGGCAGCAGGAAGACGGCTCTTTCCACGATCTGTCAGCCGGCCCCGGTGACCTTCAGTACCAGCCAGGCAGCCAGCGTCGCCAGCGACAGGCCGGCCAGCACGAACACGGCCACCTGCACCCAGGGCAGCCTGCGGAAGGCCTCGCGCCGCCGGCTGATCTCCTCCTCGAAGCGCGCGCGCAGGCCCACGCGTCCCCAGTCGGGCATCGGCAGCTCGTCCGTCGCCAGGTCCTGCAGCAGTTCGCGCACGTTATCGTCTTTCATGATGCGTCTCCGCGCACACCCTCGGCCGACAGCGCCGCGGACAGCCGCGCCCGTGACCGCGACAGCAGCACCTTCACGCTGGCCGTGCCCACGCCCACCACGTTGCCGATCTCCTCATGGCTCATCTCTTCCACGTAGGCCAGCCACAGCAGCGTGCGGTCACGCACGCCAAGGCGGCCGAAGCTGCGCTCCACGCGCGAGCGGGTTTCGCTGCGGCCGGCCGCGTCCTCCTGCGCCTGCAGGTTGCCGGGCGGACCGTCCGATGAGTCCTCCTCATCCTCCGTCCCCAAGGGTACGGTACGGCGAAGGCCGCGCACGCGATAGTGCTCCGCGATCACCGAGTTCGCGGTGCGGTACAGGTAGGCGCGCATCCCGCCATCGCCGCGCAGCTGCGCGCCGGCACGCAACAGCCGCACGAACACGTCCTGCAGCAGGTCGGCCGCGACGGCCGCTTCGCCCACCTGGCGGCGGATGAACTGCAGCAGCTTCGGCCCGTGCTGCCGGTACAGCCGCTCGACCTCGCCGGCCTGCAGCGGCCGCGCGGCGCCCGGATCCGCCATGGCGCCCACCTCGCCTCAGGCGCGAGGGGTGGAGGCGCCGGCGATCAGTCCCAGCCGCCGGGCCAGCGGCCAGGTGAACGCCGCCGCAATCAGCAGCGCCGCGCCGGTGCCCAGCAGGATGTAGCCCGGGATGGCCATGAAGCCCATGCCATGCCTCACCAGCACCGCCATCGCGATACCGATGAACAGGCAGACCACGCCGCCGGTCAGGTAGTCGATGACGGTGCGCCGGGCATCGAAGCCCTTCGGGCTGGCCAGCTGGTCGATCAGGCGTTGCCCCTCGGTGGTCCGCAGGAAGCGCGTCATCTCCTCGGCAGTGGAGAACTTCGACAGCAGTGCCAGCTGCACGTCGCGTTCATTGGCCGATGCGGCCAGCTTGCTGCGGTGAGCCAGCCATGCCAGCACCACGATCATGGCAAAGGCGCCCAGCGGCACGAGGACGAACAAGGGGGAGGGCATGGACATGGGGATTCTCCGGGCTGCTGAAGGTTTGTCTCGCGTGCCTGTTCAAACCATCCAGCCGGCGGAAGGTTAACAGCGGCGCTATCGCACTGCACAAGGGCCGGATCGCCGGTCGCCGCCAGTTGCGCGACAATGGGTCGTAACCAACGGACGGAGAACGACCATGAAGGCAGCAGCACTGCTCACAGCAACCGTGATGGCGTTCGCCGCGGCCGTGGCCGGCGCCGCCGACCGCAAGGAGGAGGCCGAGGCCAGGCTGGCAAAGATGCTCGAGGGCCGCGTGGCCGGCGAGCCGGTCAGCTGCATCACCACCTTCCGCAGCGACAGGCTGCAGGTGATGGAACACGTGGGGCTGGTCTATGACGCCGGCGACGTGATCTACGTGGCCCGGGCGAAATATGCCGAGGACCTGGACCACGACAACATCGTGATCATGGAGCGCACCGGCAGCCAGGTCTGCAATACCGACATCATCCGCACGATCGACCGCGCCACCGGCTTCCACACCGGCGTGGTGTTCATCGAGCACTTCGTGCCTTACCGCAAGGAGAAGTAGGGCGGCGCCGGCGGGTGGCCTTGCGCCAGGGGCGCATCGCCACCCCTTTCGACTGGATCCGGTGGGGCCGGATCGTTGTCAACATTATATGTGCGCGGGCCGGGGCCGGGAATCTCCCTTACGGGCAGCGCTGGTGTCATCATGCGCCGCCTGCAATCCGCCCCGAGGATCCCGATGGCTTCCGCTGCTGCCGCCGCGTCCGCTCCCGTGTTCTCCCGTTACCAGAAGGCCGTCATCGCGATGCTGGCCTTCCTGCAGTTCGCCGTGATCATCGACTTCATGCTGATGGCGCCGCTGGGCGCGCTGATCATGCCGGCGCTGAACGCCTCCACGACGCAGTTCGGCACGGTGGTGTCGGCCTATGCCTTCGCCGCCGGCGCTTCCGGCTTCCTGGCCGCCGGCTTCGCCGACCGCTTCGACCGCAAGAAGTTGCTGCTGTTCTTCTTCACCGGCTTCGTGGCCGGTACGGCCTGGTGCGGCCTGGCCAGCAGCTTTCCCTCGCTGCTGGCCGCGCGCATCTTCACCGGACTGTTCGGCGGGGTGATCGGCTCGGTGGTGCTGGCCATCGCCACCGACCTGTTCCCCGTCGAGCACCGCGGCCGCGTCATGGGCGTCATCCAGACCGCGTTCGCCGCCAGCCAGATCCTCGGCATCCCGGTGGGCATCTGGGTGTCGGCGCGCTGGAACTGGCATGTGCCCTTCCTCGGCCTGGCGGCGCTGAGCGCGGTGGTGGGCGTGCTGATCATGGTGGTGATGAAGCCGGTGGCGGCCCACCTCAAGCTTCGCCAGGAACGCAGCCCGCTGGCGCACCTGCTGCACACGCTGGTGGAGCCGCGGCACCTGCTTTCGTACCTGGCCATGCTGTTCCTGACCACGGGCGGCTTCATGCTGATGCCCTTCAGCAGTGCGTTCACCGTCAACAACCTGGGCATCGACCTCGACCACCTGCCGGTGATCTACCTGGTCACGGGCATCTCGATGATCTTCGTCGGCCCCGTGGTCGGCAGGCTCGCCGATGCCGTGGGCAAGCTGCGCGTGTTCTTCGCCGGCACCGCGGTGATGGCGGTGATGGTGCTGGTCTATACCCACCTCGACCGCTCGACGCTGCTGGTGGTGACGCTGATCAACGTGGTGATGTTCTTCGGCATCTTCGCGCGCATGATTCCCTTCCAGGCGCTGATGACGCAGGTGCCGGCGCCCACGCACCGTGGTTCGTTCAATGCCGTGTCCTCGTCGCTGTCGCAGCTGGCCGGCGGCCTCGCCGCGGTGGTGGCGGGCCACATCGTGACCGAGGGTGCCGACGGAAGGCTGCAGCACTACGACGTCGCAGGCTACGTGGTGGTGGCCACCGGCCTGGTGGTGTGCTTCCTGATCTGGCGCATCGAGCGCGGCGTGCGGGCCGCCGCGGCGGCCGACCTGCAGCGGGCGCAAGGGGCGGCGGCGGGCTGATCCCGCCTGCCCCATCGCGCGGCGATGCGGGGGGGCATCGCCGCGCGGCGCCTTCGTGCCTGCGATTCTGCCCGCATTCCCGGCTGTCCTGCATAGGCACAAGCCGTAACTGGACATCCGGGCCTGCCAGTCGCATAAATCACACGGTCCAACCCTTGGCCTCACCAACATCTTGCTGAGGAGAGCACCCGTGAATGCATCGACACTTTCCGTCCGGGCCAGCGTTGCGCTCGCCATTGCCTGCGCCGCCGTGCCCGTCTTCTCCCAGGACGCCGGTGACAACGAGATCTTCGAGCTGGAGGAGATCGTCGTCACCGCGACCAAGCGTGAAAGCGGCATCCAGGACGTCACCTCCGCAGTGGCCGCCATTGATGCCGAGCGCATCCTCGACGCGCAGGTGAACAACCTGCAGGACCTGCAGGTCATCGTGCCTTCGGTGAACTTCGGCAATGATTTCAACCAGGCCAAGATCTTCGTGCGCGGCGTGGGCGCCAATACCTCCACCACCGGCAACGCCACCGCGGTGGCGCTGCACGTGGACGGCGCCGTGGTATCGCGCGCCGAGGCGCAGCTCACATCGCTGTTCGACCTGCAGCGCGTCGAGGTGCTGCGTGGCCCGCAGGGCACGCTGTATGGCCGCAATGCCACCGGCGGTTCGATCAACCTGGTCACCGCCAAGCCCACGCGCGATTACGAAGGCTATGCGCGCGTCACTGCCGGCAACTACGACCTGCTGAACCTCGAGGCGGCCTTCGGCGGCCCGCTCACCGACAACCTGCTGTTCCGTGTCGCGGTCAAGGACGAGAACCGCGGCGGTTTCGGCGTGAACCCGGTCAGCGGCGCCGATGTCGATGACCTGAACCGCTCGATGGCGCGTGCGCACCTGCAGTACAACTTCAGCGATTCGCTGAGCTACCTGCTGACCGGCGAGTACTTCCGCCAGGACGACAGCTCCGGCGCAGTGCACTACCTGCGCGCTTCCTTCCCCGGTGTTCCGCGACTGGCGCCGCTGGGCGAGGGCGGCTATGCCACCAACCCGCGTGACCTGGCCAGCGAGGTCCAGCCGGGCACGCAGACAAAGACCTGGGCGCTGACCGGCACGCTGCGCGCGCAGCTCACCGACACCCTGTCGCTGACCAACATCACCAATTTCCGCGACTTCCGCACCTCGCTGTTCCAGGACCTGGACCTGTCGGCGATCCAGGGGCCGGGCACGGCGGCCTATCCGAGCACGGTGCAGGAGCGCCGCATCGACAGCCGGCAGTTCAGCAACGAGCTGCAGCTGAACTGGCAGGGGGACTACGTCGACGTGGTCGGCGGCATCTACTACTTCCACGAGCGGCAATGGCCCATCGACAACGTGGGCCTGGCGCGCCAGGACGGCCTGCAGTCCAACATCGCCAAGCTGGAGGCGCTGGGGCTGCTGGACCTGGCCTACCACCTCTGCGGCTACGGTCCGGAAGGGCTCGACGGCAACGTGCGCGCGCCCAAGCGCGTGTGCACCAAGTCCAACCTCGGCACGCGCGCCATCGCCGGCTTCGGCGAGGCCAACTTCAACCTCGGCATGTTCGACGAGGGCCTGTCGAAGTGGACCCTGAAGCTCGGCGGCCGCTACAGCCACGAGAAGGTCGACACCCAGAACATCTCGGTGGTGATCGCCGCGGGCGGCGCCGGTCCGGTGATCAATGCCGCGCCGACCATTTCCGGCGCGGTGTACGCCAATGAGCGCAAGTTCAAGGAGTTCACGCCCAGCGCGGGCCTGTCGTGGGAGCCAAACGACAACACGCTGGTCTATTACAACTATGCCGAGGGCTTCAAGGCGGGCTCGGGCGAGAACGCCGCGTTCAGCACGGTGATCGTCGACCCGGAGAAGCTGTCGAACCACGAACTGGGCATCAAGTCCTCGATGTTCAACCGCAGGCTCACGGCCAACCTGGCGCTGTACACCTATGACCTCAAGGGTGCGCAGCTGAACAAGACCATTGCCGGCGGTCCCACCGGCTACCAGACCATCTTCGAGAACGCCGCCTCGACCGAGGCCAGGGGCGTGGAGCTGGAACTGGCCGGCCGCATCGCGCGGGGCCTGACCATCAGCGGTGGCGTGTCGTACACAGACGCCACCTTCGAGGACTTCCTCACCCTCGATCCGCTGCATCCCGGCAATGTGCTCACGCCGGGCGCGCCGCAATGGGACCCGGACGAGAACCCCGATCCCACGCTGCCCGGCTCGCCCGGCAGCGGCGAGATCCAGCTCGCCGGCAACCAGGTGCGCAACACGCCGAAGTGGGCGTGGAATGCCCATCTCCAGTACATCATCCCGACGCCGGTGTTCGCCGGCGGCACGCTGTCGCTCACCGGTGACGTGTCGCACCGCAGCCGGGTGTACTTCAGCGAGTACGAGCGCGAGATCGAGAGCGCCGCGGCGTACACGCTGGTCGACGCTGCACTGAAGTACAGCACGGCCGACGGCCGCCTCGACGTGCAGCTCTGGGGCAAGAACCTGGGCGATGTCGACCGGCCCAGCAGCACCTTCGCGCTGGCGACCGGACGGTTGATCGGCGTGACCTGGCTGCAGCCCCGGACCTATGGCGTGACCGCATCGTACCGGTTCTGAAGTCGATCCCGATCCGCTGACCGGCAAGCGCGGGCGTCTGGTGGGCGCCCGCGCTTTTTTGTGTGCTGCAGTCCCGGGACCGGCCGCTGCAGCAGCGGGGAAAGCGGGCTGCCTCGACAGGCATTGCCTGCCGCGCCCTTCTGGTGCAAGTGGCTGCCGCGCCAGCCAAAACGCCCCGCGCAGGAGGGCTCCCGGCCGGAAAGTGACTCCCGCGCCAGCTCCGATCAATTCGTCCGGTGGATCGTTACCGATCCGGGAAGATGATTTTTTCCGGTTTTGTGAAGGTGCTTACAATCGGCCGGCCAAGGTTCCATCGACTGAACAACAGCTCGCGGCCCTGAAAACCGGGAGATCCGGTGCCGCAGCAATTGCCGGGGGGGATATGAGAGCAGCGAACCAGTCGTGGTTGCGCAAGTGGCTGCCGGCTGTGGCCATGGTCGCCGTGGTGGCGCCGCTGTCGGCGGCGCAGGGTCCGGCCCCGCAGCCCGGAGAGCATATCAAGGAGTGCCGCAACTGCCCCGAGCTGGTGGTGCTGCCGGCCGGCTCCTTCCTGATGGGCTCGCCGCCCGATGAGCCGGACCGCCGTGACAACGAGAAGCAGCGCCGCATCACCTTCGCGCGCCCCTTCGCCATGGGCATGACGCCGGTGACCTGGGACCAGTGGGAAGCCTGCGCCCGCGACAACTGGTGCGAGTACGCCGCCATCGAGCAGGCGTTGAAGCTGGGCATGGACGGCCAGCCCAATCCCGACTACCGGGATTTCGGCCGCGGCAACCGGCCCGCGGTGGGCATGAGCTGGCACGACGCGCAGGTGTTCGTGGGATGGCTCAACTGGAAGACCGGCAGCAACGATGCCTACCACTTGCCCAGCGAGGCGGAATGGGAGTACGCCGCGCGTGCCGGCACCACCACGGCCTTCCCCTGGGGCGACAAGCTCGACTACAACTACGGCAATTTCGGCCTGCGTGAGCGCGGCAAGCTCGGCGGGCACGCCGAGGGTCGCGACCGCTGGGTGGACGAGACCTCGCCGGTGGCCTCGTTCCCGCCCAATGCCTGGGGCCTGTACGACATGCACGGCAACATCTTCGAGTGGACCCAGGACTGCTTCGAGAACGACCTGTCCAACGCGCCCACCGACGGCAGCGCCAACACCAACGGCGACTGCATGGTGCGCGTGTTCCGTGCCGGCACGTTCATGAGCAACGAGTACATGCAGCGATCGGCCCGCCGCGGCGCGCCGTATCCGGCAACCACGCGCGGCCGCAACTACCTCGGCTTCCGCGTGGCCAAATGGCTCGACTGAAGGGAGGTCAGCGGCAGTGGCACTGGAGCTTAGACACCTGCGCTACTACGTGGCCGTCGCCGAGGAGCTCAGTTTCACCCGTGCCGCCGAGCGGCTGCACACGGCGCAGCCCTCGCTGAGCCAGCAGATCCGCCGCCTGGAGGCCGACCTCGGCGTGCAGCTGCTGGAGCGCAACCACCATCGCGTGGCGATGACCAATGCAGGCCGCATCTTCCTGCAGCAGGCGCGCGACATCCTCGGCCGCGTGGAGCATGCGCGCATGCTGGCGCGCAAGGCCGCGGCTGGGGAGGCGGGCGAGCTGTCCGTCGGCACCTTCCCGTCCGCGGATGCCCGCATCCTGCCGCCCCTTCGCCCGCTGCTGGCCGAGATGCTGCCGGATCTGCGCCTGGTGCTGCACAGCCGCTACGCGGTGGAGCCGGTGGCGGGACTGCTGTCCGGGGTGCTGGATGTGGCCTTCATGCGCGGCCCGGTGGATGACCCGCGGCTGGAGGAGGTCGAGCTGCTGCGCGAGCCGCTGGTGATCGCGCTGCCCAAGCACCATCCGCTGGCCAGCCGCCGGACCATCCCGGTGCACGCGCTGGACGACCTGCCGTGCATCACGCTGCCGCGCTCGCTGTCGCCGCAGTTGTACGAAGCGGCCGCGGCGCTGTATCGCGAGGCCGAGATCCGCATGCACGCGGTCTCGCGCGCGGACAATGTGCTGGGGCACTTGCAGATGGTGCAGGAGGGGCTGGGATTCGCGCTGCTGCCCGAGTCGATCAGCGCATTGCTGCCGCCGGGCGTGGTGTCGCGGCCGCTGGAGCATGACGCGCCACCCGAGGTGAGCATCGTGGTGGCATGGAAGCGCGGCAACACCTCGCGACTGGTGCGCGAGTTCGTGATGCTGGCGCAGCGCTGCGTGTCGCAGGCGCCGTTCCGCGACATGGGAAGGGCCCAGGAAGCCGGGAGGATGCTGTCATGATTCATCGCGCGGTGGCCACGCGCGGCTGGCGCGTGGCGTCGCCGCGCCGCCTCGTTCCCCTGCTGCTGGCCGTGCTGTGCGCGGCGATGGCGATGCCCGGCTGGGCGGCCGCGCCGCCCACCGGCGACCAGCAGCGCGAGTATGTCTTCCCGCCCACCGGCCAGACGCTGCCGTACCGCATCTATGTCCCCACCACCTGGGACGGCAAGGCTTCCCTGCCCATCATCCTGTTCCTGCACGGCGCCGGCGCCAACGAGCGCACCTACCTCGACATGGCCGACGGGCAGGTCCCCAGGCTTGCCGAGCAGCATGGCTACATCGTGGTATCGCCGCTGGGCTTCTCGCCGCTGGGTGCCTACGGCAATCCGCTGCGCCTGCCGGCGGTGTTCGGCGAGGAGAAGGCTGCGGATTCGCAGCTGGCCGCGATCACGCCGGAGCGGCGTCGCGAGCTGGCGCTGAGCGAGCTGGATGTCATCACCGTGCTGGAGAAGGTCACCGAGGAATACGGCGCCGACCGCGAGCGCACCTTCCTGGTCGGGCATTCGATGGGCAGCGGCGGCACCTGGCACCTGGCCGCGCGCTATCCGGAGCGCTGGCGCGCCATCGCGCCCATGTCCGGTCCCTTCGTCGATGCGCGCAGCTATCCCTTCGAGTCCCTGCGCAGGATGCCCATCCTGATCACCGAGGGCACCGGCGCCACGCCGTCACTGGAAGGCAGCCGTGCGCTGGCGCGATTCCTGCGCGAGCGCAACTTCGACGTGGAGTATCTGGAAGTGGACGGCAACCACGGCAGCATGGTGCCGATGGTGTGGCCGCGGGTGTTCGGGTTCTTCGACGAGGTCCTGGCCCGGAAGGGAGCCGCGCCGTAAGGCGCGGCCCCCGCCGGTTTTCCCGGCTGGTCAGAAGCGCAGTCGCACGCCGCCGTTGAACATGCGGCCGATGGTGTCGTACAGCGCCACGTTGGTCTGCGGGCCCACGAGCTGGCTCGAGGGGATCAGCGGCGGATCCCGGTCGAACACGTTCTGCACGTTGATGAACAGCTCGGGGCTGCCCTTCACGTCCAGGCTGTAGCGCGCACCCAGGTCGAAGGTGGTCACGCTGCCGATCTTCTCGAACCGCGGGTCGATGTCACCCGGCACCCAGGTGCTGTTGCGCAGGCCTTTGCCGATGTAGCGGACATTGGCGTTGAGGCCCACCGCGCCCACGTTGGCATTGAGGAAGGCCGTCGCCTGCCACTTCGGCAGGCCATTGCCGATGTCACCCACGCGATCGGTGTAGATCTCGGTGGTGACCGTCGGCATGGTGGTGGACTGCTCCAGCAGCCGCGAACCCACGATGCGCAGCGAGGTATCGACGCCGCCCATGTTCCAGCGGTAGTTCAGATCGAGGTCGATGCCGCGCACCCGCGCCTTGCTGATGTTCATGGTGCGCGTGCGCACGCCGGTGAACGCACCCGGGGGACCGACCAGGTCGGCGCAGAACTGGGTCTGGCCCTGGGCGCAGCGATCCACGATGTCCTGCAGGCCTGCTCTGTCCAGCGCGTCCTTGATGCGGATGTTGTAGTAGTCCGCGGTCATGGCGAAGCCGGGCAGCCAGCGGGACTGGTAGGTCATGCCCACGGTCCAGGTATCGGCCTCCTCGGGCTTGAGGTCGGGGTTGCCCGAGAGGATCACCGCCACCGGGCGGCGGCCCGTGCCGTTCACCGTGTCGTCGATGATGCTGTCCGGGCCGGAGCTGTCGAGCGTGTACAGGTCGCCGATGCCGGGCGCGCGGATGTCACGCGAACGCGTGCTGCGCAGCAGGACGTTGTCGGTGATGTTCCAGGTCAGGCCCGCCTTCCAGGTGTTCACCGTGCCGCTCTGCGAGTAGTCGGTGATGCGGAAGGCGGCGTTGAGGTCCAGCGCCTGCATGAAGGACAGGCCGCGCACCAGCGGCACCAGTGCCTCGACGAAGCCCTCGGTGACGTCGTACTTGCCGTCCATGGGCAGCACGTTGCTGGTCGACCAGTCACCCGCGCGGCCGACGAAGGCCGCGGGCATGCCGCGGATGCCGGTCTGGTCGGGCACGATCTGGGAGGCGGTGTCCGACAGGATCTCGCCGTCGAGCTTGCGGTGCTCCAGGCCCGCGCCAACAGAGACGGTGCCGGCCCAGTTCTGGAACAGGTCGCCGTTGATGCTGGCCGCGATCACCTTCTGCCGCATGATGTTGTAGTTCCACGGCTGATTGGCGGGCTGGATGTAGTCCAGCGCGGCCCTGGAGGCGGAACCGGGGCCGAAGGGGTTCAGCGGCACGCAGTCGGCATAGGCCGGGTTGGCCAGCGCGCTGGCGCAGACGATGGTGCCGTCCGGCGCCTGCACGGCGTCGAGGGCGCGGTACAGCCGCGACAGCGAGATCTGCCGCTCGTAGTCGAGACGGAACGCGGTGCGGCCCTGCTCGTAGTACACGTCCCAGTTCCAGCCGTTGGACAGCTTGCCCTTCAGGCCGCCGGTGATGTCCCAGGCCTGGTAGCTGGACTTCAGGTCGATGTTGCCCCAGTCCTTGGGCACGATGCCCAGCGCGAAACTGGCGACGCCCAGGTCGTCCATGCGCTGCTGGATGCTGGCCGGCAGGAAGGCATTGCCGCTGAAGATGTTCAGCGGGGTGGTGCTGTAGAAGTACGGCGGCGTCTGCGTGTAGTTCGAGTCGGCCGTGGCAAAGGTGCCCTGCACGAAGGCCTCGACGTTGTCGGTCACGTCGTAGGTGATGTGCGTGAAGTACACCTTGTTGTCGGTGGGCGTGTTGAAGTTGGCCGTGTCGCCCACGTAGTTGCCGCTGCCGCCCACCATCAGCGAGTTGGTGCGGTAACTGCCGTACAGGAACGGCATGGGCACTCCGCCCTCGCCGAAGGTGATGCCCTGGTCGTCGGTCACCAGAGGCCCGGACAGGATGGCGCCGCCGTAGGACGCGATCGGCTGCCTGACATTGCAGGCGATGGTCTGGCGCGGGTTCGACGGCGACTGCGTCGCCGGCGTAACGCCGGGGATGGAGATGGTGGCGCAGTAGCGGCTGGCCCAGGCGCGGTTCTCCTTGTAGGCCTGCGAGCTGTCGCGCCAGTCGAAGGAGCCGATCACGTGCAGGCGGCCGTCGAGGAAGGAGGTGCCGCCGGCCAGCGCGACACGGCGGTAGCCGGCGTCATCGCGGGTGGAGATGCCGCCGCTGAGGTCGGCGCGCAGTCCCTCGAAGCGCGTGTCGAGGATGAAGTTGGTGACGCCGGCCACGGCGTCGGAACCGTAGGCCGCCGAGGCGCCGCCGGTCACCACGTTGACGTTCTTGATCAGGCCCTGCGGCAGCAGGTTCACGTCGGTGTTGCCGGCCACGTTGGCGGGCACCAGGCGACGGCCGTCGAGCAGCACCAGGTTGCGGTTGCTGCCGAGGTTACGCAGGTTCAGGAAGCTGCCCGGGCCCACGGTGGAGCGGCCGCCGATGGTCTTCGGCGTGGTCGAGCCGGTCATCGCCGGCAGCGAGGCCAGCGCCTGCGCGACCGACTGCGGGTTGGTCTGCAGCAGCTCCTCGGTGGAAAGCTCGGTCACCGGGGTGGGCGAAGTCATGCCCTCGCGGATGATGCGCGAACCGGTGACCACTACCTCGAGGAGTTCATTCTCATCCTCCGCATCCGCCGCCATGGCGGGCCAGGTGGCCGCGCCGGCAGCGATGGCCGTTGCGACGGCCAGCGAAACGCGCCATGCCGCCGGTTTCGCCGCAGCGGGCGCAAGATGAGAGTGACGCAAGTGACTGGACATTCATATCCCCCTTATCGGTTGATCCAGTTGTATGGTTGACGGAAGTCAAGTTCCGGCCCGCAGGGAATCAGTCCCCTGCGAGCCAGGCACGGATTTCCCCGGTGTGCTCACCGAGGCGAGGCGGCGGTGGCAGGTCGCGCACCGCGACGCTCGAAGCCAGGAAGCCGGGGCCCACGACGCCGACCTCGGCGCCGTCCGGCAGGCCCTCCATCGCCACGCGATGGCAGAGCTGGCGTTCTTCAAGCGCGGGCAGGCCGAGTGCCTCGGCCACGTCGCGCACCATGCCGCAGGGAAGGCCGGCGGCGCTGAGCCGGGATTCCCACTCGGCGGCGTCGTGCTGCGAGAACACGGCCGAGAGCTCTTCCTTCATCGCGTCGGCGTTGGCGCGGCGCAGGTCCGGGCTGGTGAAGCGCGGGTCTACCAGCCACTGCTCGCGGCCCAGCACCTTGGCCAGCAGCTCGAACTGGCGCTGCTGCACCACGCCCAGCGAGATGAAGCGCCCGTCGCGCGCCACGAACAGCGCCGAGGTGGGCTGGCCGCTGAAGCCGGTGTTGCCGGTGCGTTCCGGCGTTCGCCCGGTGACCAGGTAGGGCACCATCGCCGAGGCCATGAAAGCCACCGAGGCGTCGAACATGGCCACGTCGATGTAGTCGCCCTCGCCGGTGCGCTCGCGGCGGAACAGCGAGGCCAGGATGGCGAATGCCGCGGTCTGGCCCGTGAGCGTGTCGACCACGGGGAAGCCTACGCGCATCGGTGGTGCGTCCGGATCACCGCCCAGGCTCATCATGCCGCTGGTGGCCTGCACGATGTTGTCGATGGCGGGCCAGTTGCGGCGCGGGCCGGCCTGGCCGTAGCCGGACACCGAGCAGTATACCAGCTTCGGGTTCAGCTGCTCCGCCTGCTCGTAGCCCAGGCCAAGCCGCTGCATCACGCCGGGGCGGAAGTTCTCCACCAGCACGTCGCAGCGGGCGATCAGCCGGCGCGCCACCTCGACGTCGCCGGCATCCTTCAGGTCGAGCACGATGGACTTCTTGCCGGCGTTGACCGCAATGAACGCGGGCGCCATGCCGTCATAGCGGCGGTCGGCGCCGTAGTAGCGCATGGCGTCGCCGCGGTCGGGCGACTCCACCTTGATGACCTCCGCGCCCAGCAGGCGCAGCAGGTGGGTGGCATAGGGCCCGGCCATCACATGGCTGAAGTCCGCGACCCGGATACCTTCCAAGGCTGATTTCATCAGAATTCCTCGCGACAGTTCACTTCGCCGCCGGCGACGATGCTGGCGCGCGCCACTCTCCAGGTGCGCTCGCCGTCGATGCCGTAGCGTTGCAGCGCGCCGGCACTGCGGCGCGCCTCTTCAAGGTAGATCTCATCGAAGCGGCGCTGGTCCTCCTCGCCGATCACGGTGCGGGTCACGCCGTGCTCGACGGCCAGCTTCCAGCCTTCGTCCAGCGCCCGCCTGTTCTCCTCGTCCAGGGCGACCTCCCAGACCGCCACCGATTCGAGCAGCACGGCGCGATGTGCCTCGCTGAGCGAGCGCCAGCGCTTCTCGCCCATGGCCCGCGCAGGATAGGCGCCGCGCGGGATGCGCAGGCTGGCGTAATGCTTCGCCACCTCGGCCAGGTGCAGCGCCCTGAAGGTGTCCGGCGGCGCCACCACGCCGTCGATGACACCCTTGGCCATGGCCGAGTACACCTCGCCCATGGGCACGTTGATGGGGTCGGCGCCCAGCGCCCGCAGCACCGGCAGCAGCTCGGTGGGCACGCGGATGCGCAGCCCGCGCAGGTCGGAGAGGGAATGGATCGGCTTCTCGCGCGTGATGATGCCAGGCAGGCTGCCGCCCTGCACGGCCAGCACCTCCAGCCCTTCGAGCTCGCGCGCGAACTGCGGCTCGTGCGAGGCCAGGCAGCGATACAGCTGCACCTGCTGCGGGATGTCGCCGATGCCGGCGTAGAAGCCCGACTGGATGCGGATCAGGTGCGCACCGCCCTTCACGTAGATGGGCGTGATCAGGCCGACGTCGACCACCCCGTGGCGCAGTTCCAGCATCGAGTGCTCGGTGGACAGCAGTGCGCCGGACCACACCGGGCGGACGCGCAGCGTGCCGCCGGAACGCTCCTCGACGTACTTCATCCAGCGCAGGTCGGCGCGGCTGAAGGGATGCGCGGGGCTGTACGGCGTGGCGTAGACCAGTTCGGTGACGCCATCGGCCGCCGGCCGGCTGCAGGCGGCCAGGCCCGCGGCCATGGCCAGCAGCATCGGCAGCATCGGCAGCAGCGTGCGCCTCATGCGCCCGCCTCGCGCCGCAGGAACTTCGCCACCTGCGCCACGGCTTCGTCGCGGTTCCAGTTCTTGGCGTCCACCATGTCGGCATCCAGCATCAGCACCGGGATGCCGGCGGCCTCGAGCGCCGCGCGCGTGAGCAGCGTGCCCGACTGCGACAGGCGGTTGTCGCGCGGCATCAGCATCACCGCGGCGTCGATGCCGCAGCGCTGTGCCTCGTGCACCATCCACTCGCACATCCACGGCGGCAGGTGCAGTACCTCGTTCATCGAGCAGATGCGGCTGGCGAGCGCCTCCAGCGGCCGGCCCTTCACCTCGCGGATGTACTGCGCGCCGGCGAAGGGCAGGTACATGGACCACACGAACACTGCGCCGAGCTGGTTCTCCAGTGCCTGGTAGAACGAGGTGTCGTGCCACAGGCCGGCACCGATCCACATCAGCCGCAGCCGCTCGTAGCTGGCCACGCCATGGCCGGCCTCCACGCGCGCGCGCACCTCGTCGCGGAAGCGGCGCGCATGGGCCACCGCCCAGTCGGTGCCGCGATGCCACTGCGGGATCATGGTGTTGGGCATCTGGTCGACGATGGACACGGGGCAGGGACGGGCGCTGCCCACCAGCTCCGCGGCCTCGGCGAGGTAGCCTTCCTGTTCGTTGATGCGTTCCATCAGCTCCGCGAGGCGGTCCATGCTGAAGCGGCGACCGGTCTTCTCCTCCAGCAGGCCGATCAGCTCGCGCAGCTCCTCGGTCATCAGCGCGATGCGGTCACTGCCGTAGACCTCTTCCCAGTTGCTGCGGCCGTGCCGGAACCACTGCGGCACGGTGGGCTCCCAGGCCGGCGCCTCCATGGCGAAGAACCCGGTGCCCATGGCCTCGGCCCACTGCGAGAACACCTGCTGGATGCAGTCGCAGGTCAGGCGCGCCACCAGCAGCGTGGGGCGCGGCATGCCGCCCCAGGGTGCGGTGGCGAGATCATTGGCCAGCGTGCAGGCCAGCCCCAGGGAGCAGTAGCTGCAGCGGTTGGACGGATAGCCCAGCGTGTCCAGCACGTCGAAGTAGCGGCGACTCAGGCGCTTGGCCGAGATGTACGCGGACCACCACTGGTTCGACACCAGCGGGATGTCCATGGCGTGGAAGATCTCGTGCGGGGTGTCGGCCTGCGCGATCACGAACGGCTCGCCGCGATCCACCACGCGCTCGCGCAGGGTGGCGGCGAAGCTCTTCTGGAATTCGGTGGCGGCGGCGGTGCAGGCCAGGTCCTTGCGGGCCGCGCCGGGGGCACGGGCGCTCACTTCAGTGCTCCCGCCGACACCAGTCCGGCATAACGCTGCTCATCCAGCCCGGCGACCGACAGCGCCACTTCGCGGCCATGCTCGCCCAGCTTCGGCGCGCGATAGGGCATGCCCGGCTCGCGCGACAGCGTGATCGGGGTGCGCACGTGGCCGAAAGGCCCCAGGTGCGGGTGCGGCAGTTCCACCAGCGCGCCGCGCGCCTTCAATGCCGGGTCCTGCATCATGTCCTCGATGTCCTGTACCACGCCGGCGGCGATGCCTTCGGCCTGCAGGCGCTGCGCGAGCTCCAGGCCATCGTGCTCGCGCGTCCATTCGTGCAGCGGGCGGCCTCCCGCGAGCTGCGCCAGGCGCTTCTGCTCCGCCTCGTTGCGCAGCGTGATGGCCACCCAGCGGTCCGCGCCGCGTACCGGGTACACGTCCTGGTGGTACACGCCCGGATCCGCATTGCCGGCGCGGCGCAGCGGCTTGCCGCGCTGCGCGGCCAGCAGCGCCTCGTGCATCTGCTGCACGCAGATCTCGTACATCGAGGCATCGATGTGGCAGCCGGTACCGCCCTTGCGGCGATGAGCCAGTCCGGCGATCAGGCAGGCGGCCATCACGTAGGGCACGATCACGTCGCCATAGGGCACTGCGCCGGGCACCACCGGGTCGCGGTCCGGCCAGCCGGTGAGCCAGGTGCGGCCGGACAGCGCCGCGCCGGTGCCATCCACGCCCCATTCCTGCGCCAGCGGCCCGGTCTGGCCGTAGACGCTGCCCGAGGCCATCACGATGCCGGGGTTGCGCTTCGACAGCGCGGCATAGCCCAGTCCCAGCTTGTCCATGGTGCCGGGGGAGAAGTTCTCCACCACGGCATCGGCCCAGTCGACCAGCGGCTCGACCAGTGCGCGCGAGGCCGGGTTCTTCAGGTCCATCGCCACGCTGCGCTTGGAGGTGTTCAGGTGCGCGAACCAGGGCTTGTCGTCGGGATTGTCGGCGCGCGACACGCTCACCTGCACGTCGAGGCGCGACAGGCAGGGGCGGGTGCTGCTCTCGATCTTCACCACGTCGGCGCCCAGGTCGCCGAGGATCTTGGTGGTGATGGAACCCACCAGCGCCCAGGAGAAATCCAGCACGCGCACGCCGGCCAGCGGGCCGGCGCGGTGGCCGCGCCCGCGCGGCTGCCAGGCCGGCGCATCCTGCGGGCCGGCCGTGATGCGGGCGAAACGCCCCGGCACGCGCAGGCCGTCCTGCTCGACCCAGAAGCCGCGCGCTTGAAGGTGCTGGCTGTCCAGCACCGACTCGGGCGCCTCGACCACGCAGGCATTGATGCCGCGGCGGCGGCCTTCGGTGCGGATCTCCTCGGCGGTGCGCGTGCGGAAGAAGGCGTCGATGGCGGTTTCCCAGCGCGCGCGCGTGCCGGCATCGAGCGTGGAGCGGTTGTACCTGAGCCAGTCCACGCCGCGCAGCGGGTTGTCCACGCCGCACTCGTCCATCCAGTCCGACAGCGCCTGGTTCGCCGGCGCGCCGAAGCGGCCGGTCATCAGGCTGTGGAAGCACCAGCCGTCGGCCAGCTTCCAGATGCAGCGCACGGTGGCGCGGCCGTAGTTCAGCGCACCGCCCACGCGATGCAGCTTGCGCCGGTCGAACTGCCACACCAGCACGCCGTTGACGTTGCGGCTGAAGGCCACCTCCTGGATCGACACGTCCACGTGCTGGCCGTTGCCGTGCTCCAGGCGCGAGTAGTAGGCGGCCATGGCGCCGGCTGCGGCGACCATCTCGGCGTGGAAGGTGCAGGCATCCAGCGCCTCCTTCACCGGCGGCCGGTCGGGCTCGCCGGTCAGGCGCAGCGTGCCGCCCATGGCCGAGGCCACCAGTTCGCCGCCGCGCCAGTGCGTCAGCGGCGTGCCGCTGCCGAAGGGCGTGACGGAAACATGCACCAGCGAGGGGTTCCACTGCTCGACCAGCGCGCGCGTGATGCCCATTGCGGCCAGCCGCTCAAGCCCGAGGTCGTCGACCAGGAAATCGACGCTGCTGATGAGCTCGCGCTGCGGCTCGCCCTGCAGGATGCGGGCGCCGAGGCTGGCGAGCAGGCGGCACAGCGCGCCCCTGTGCATCTCGCCCAGTGCCAGTACGCTCGTTCCGGCCAGCGGCTTCATGCGAACTTCTCCTTGCAGAACCGGGTAATGGATTCGAGGGCGCCGTCATCGGCCGCCCAGCGGCGGTCTGCCAGCACCAGCGTCGGCACACCGGCCTCTTCCAGCGCCTTCACCTGCGCCGGGACCTGCCATGCCAGCGCCTCGTCCTCGCGCGTCATCCACAGGATCACGCCCTGCGCGCCGCACTCGCGCACGCGGGCGATGAGCTGCGCGGCGCGGTCGGCGAAGACGCGCGGCCCGGTGCCATGCTGTTGCAGGTGGCGGGCGATGCGCAGCGCCGGCGCTTCGGGCGATTCGCCCAGCGCCGGGCCCAGTCGCAGCGGGCCGCCGAAATGCACCTCGTCGACGATGCAGGCGCCGCCGGCCTCGGCGGCGCGGTGCAGGCGATCATCCGGCGGCATGCTGCCGGCCAGCAGCACGCGGCGGCCGGCGTCCTCCATCGGCACGGCGACGTCCGCGATCCACTGCGTGGCATCGCTCCACAACGCGGCGCGGAAGATGCGCTCGAACACCGGGCCATGGCTGCGGCGCCGCGAGTTCATTGCCGCCACCGTCAGCCGCAGCACGTCGGCGCGCGCAATGGCCGAGGACCAGGCGGACGGCGCCACGCCAAGCCGCGCCGCCAGCGCCTCGATGGACCTGGCCGTGTGCCGCAGGCTGGACTCGCGCGGGATCAGCGCGAGGTCGAGCAGGTGCGGCCTTGGCCCGCGCAGCTGGCCGCGCGACTGCAGCTCGCGCACGTAATAGCACAGGCGCTGCGCGGCATCGTCGGCGCGCGAGAACACCACGTCGGCGATGCCGTCGAAGGCGCCGGCGAACCATTGCTCGAGGATGGATCGGGCCCAGCCGGGAAAGCCGGGCTCCAGCCAGCGGTCGGCCGCGGGGGTCGGAGCATCCGTATACCAGGGAAGATGTCCGAACGGCCGACCGCTGGCCAGAAGCAGCTCGGGCGGGATGTCCGCACCGACGAAGCCCACCCCGTCCCTGCGCAGGGAATCCAGGGGTGATGCCAGCAGTTTTTCAAACGGGTTGCTCATCGAGGACTCACGAGGAAAGCCATTGAGGCAGGCCGATCGCCAGCACCGGGAACACGACCAGCAGCGCCAGGTGCACCAGGTCGGCGGCCAGGAAGGGCAGCACGCCCTTGAACACGCGTGACAGCGGCACGTCCGGGGCCACGCCGCGGATCACGTAAAGGTTCATGCCGATGGGGGGATGCACGAAGCCGATCTCCATGGCACGTACCAGGAAGATGCCGAACCAGATGGGCGAGAGGCCCATGTCCTGCACCAGCGGCAGCAGGATGGGCGTGGTCAGCAGCATCAGTGCCAGGCCGTCGAGCACCGAGCCGATCAGCAGCAGGAACACCGCCACCAGCAGCATGGTGGCCACCGGTCCCATGCCCAGTCCCTGGATGCCCGAGCCGATGATGTCGGTGAAGCCGGTGACGCCGATGAAGGTGGAGAAGATCAGCGCGCCGATCACCACCAGGTAGATCAGGCCGCTGGTCTTCAGCGTCTCCTCCAGCGCACGGCGCAGCGTCGCCCGGTTCAGCTGCCGGCGGCGGGCGCAGATGAGCAACGCACCGGTGGCGCCCACGGCCGCGGCTTCCGACGGCGTGACCCAGCCCATCGCGATGCCGCCGATCACCGCCAGTACCAGGATGCCGATGTCGAGCATGCGCTTGAGCGCCGCGCGCCGCTCCGCCCAGCTCGCGCGCGGCAGCGACGGCGCCATGCCCGGCCGCCAGCGCACCAGCAGCGCGATCACCAGGAAGTAGCTGAGCATCTGCGTGAGGCCCGGCACGATGGCGGCGGTGAACAGCGTGCCGATGGACTGCTCGGCGATGATGCCGAACACGATCAGCGCGCCGGAGGGCGGGATCATCTGGCCCAGCGTGCCGCCGGCGGCCACCGAGCCGGTGGCGAGCGCATCGGAGTAGCCGCGCTGGCGCATCTCCGGCAGCGCCACCAGGCCGATGGTGGCGGTGGTGGCCAGGCTCGAACCGTTGATGGCGCCGAAGCCGGCGCAGCCGGCCACCGAGGCCACCGCCAGGCCGCCGCGGCGATGGCCGAAAAGGCGCGCCGCGACGTCGAAGAAATCACGGCTGGCATTGGCCGCGAAGCACAGGTGCGCCATCAGCATGAACAGCGGCAGCGTGCCCAGCTCGTAGCGCGTCACGGTCTCGAAGAACAGCACCGCGGATTTCACCAGCATGGGTTCGAAGCCCAGCGTGAACGCCAGGCCCGCCATGCCCACCAGTCCCAGCGCGATGCCGATGGGCATGCCCATCACCAGCAGCAGCAGCAGCGCGCATACGCCGGTCAGCCCTGGCGCCAGCCCGGTCATTCCGGGGCTCCCGGGCGGACGACCGAGCGCAGTGCGAGCAGCAGCAGCCAGGCCGTGGTCAGCACCGCGGCGATGCGCAGCGGGCGGTACGGGATGTGCCAGATCTCGCTCTCCTCCTGCGCGCCCCACAGGTCGGCCGCGATCCACACGCTGCCGGCCAGCAGGCCCAGGTAGACCAGCACTGACATGGCGGAGTTGATGAACTGCATCACCGCGCGGGTGCGTCCGGAGGCGCGGTCGAGCAGCAGGTGCACGCGGGCGTGCGTGGCCGCGCGCGTGGCCATGACCAGCCCGCCGCAGGCAGCGAACAGCACCGCCGCCTGCACCAGCTCGATCGAGCCGGGCAGCGGGAAGCGGACCTGCCGTCCCAGCATGGCCAGAGTGTCCACCACCATGGCCAGCAGCAGCGCGCCGCCGGCGATCCAGACGAGCAGTGACTGTGAACTCAAGCGCCTCATGCGCACATCCATAGTTGTCCGGAAATCCGCCGCCATTCCAGGGCCGGCAGGCCGGCATCGTGGTTGATGCGCTCGAGGTAGCGGATCACTTCTTCGGCGCGGGAATCCTGCACGGCCACCGGCCGTCCGGGAGGCTCCACGTACACGGGAACCACGCCGGCCTCGAGCCGGCCATCCGGGTGCCAGCGCACCACGCCCAGCGCGGCATGCACGGCCTCGGGATGGAAGGGCGCCAGCGTGTAGCGGGGATCGGGTTCGAAGCCGAACAGCTCGCGCCGACGGCGCGCCCATTCGGCACGGGCCGGATGCGACTGGTCCATGGACAGCGCCTCGGTGACCACGCAGCCGTTGCCCAGCCCGTGGAACACCGGGTGGCCGCCAGGCAGGGAGATGCCGCGCAGGATGTGCGCATGGTGGCAGACGACGATGTCGGCGCCCGCGTCCAGCGCGGCCTGCGCCAGTTCGCGCTCGTAGGGCGCGATGTGCGCCGGGGTGTGGACCACGCCCTGGTGCAGCGAAACGACGATCAGGTCGGCGACCGGCCGCGCGGCGGCGATGTCGCGCGCCAGCCATTCGCGCGCTGCCGGATCCATGCCGGCGATGGGCGCGCGCGGCGAGACCGGGCTGCCATCCGCGGTGCGCACGGGCAGGTAGTTGCAGCCGGCGCGCTCCTCGGTGGCCCATGCCGCCTCCGGCCCGACGCTGTTGTAGCTCAGCACGGCGAGGGTGCGCCCCTGGTGTTCCAGCCACGCCGGACGGCGCGCGGCGGCAAGGTCGGTGCCGGCACCGGCATGCGCGATGCCGAGGAAATCCAGGCGTTCGATGGTGTCGATGATGCCGGCCGGGCCGCAGTCGGCCATGTGGTTGCCGGCCAGGGTCAGCGCATGGACGCCGGCGCGCGCCAGCGCGCCCAGGTGTTCCGGGTCCGCGCCGGGCGCCGGCACGTCGCCGGCCAGTTCCTGTCCGCGGCGGGTATGCGGTACTTCGAGGTGGCCGATCACCAGGTCGGCTTCGGCAAATGCCGGCGCGATGCCCGACAGCCAATGGTCCGCCCCGGGCACGTCGAGCACGAAGTCCCCGGTGAACAGCAGCGTCAGCATGCCGGGTGATTGCTTCGCATTGGCTGGATGCTTGATCATTTCTCAATGATCCAGCGAGTTTCCACCAGGTCGGCGCGCGGCAAGCGCCCGAAGAAGTCCGCCGCGAAGCCCGTTGCACGCGCGGGCAATGCAGCCGGCACGCGCGCGCCTGCCGACGTGGCGGCATGGTTGCGCGAGCGCATCCGGCTTGGCCGGTTCGTGCCCGGCCAGCGTCTGGTCGAAGCCGACCTGGTCGAAGCCACCGGCGCGAGCCGCAGCAAGGTGCGCGAGGCGCTGCGCCGGCTCGAGGCCGAGGGCCTGGTGTCGATCGAGGAATTCCGCGGCGCCTCGGTCAAGCGCCTCGGCCCGGACGAGGTGCGCCAGATCTACCGGGCGCGCATGGCGCTGGAAGGACTGGCGGCGGCCGAGTGCGCGACGCGTGCCGATGAGCAGCTGCGGGCGCGGCTGCGCGAGACCCAGGCGCAGCTCGACGAGGTCGAGAAGGTGGGCGACCACGACCGGTTCGCCCAGCTCAACAACGCCTGGCACCGCATGATCATCGAGGGCTCGGGCAATCCCTATATTGCCCAGTTCCTCACGCACCTGACGGTGCCGATCTGGCGGCTGCTGTTCTCGACCTTCTATTCCACCCAGCGGCTGGTCGAAGCCAATGCCGACCACCGGCTGATCACCGCCGCGATCCTCGAGGGACGGTCCGCCGACGCCGAGCAGGCCATGCGCCAGCACATCAGCAACGGCCTCGCCGCGCTGCTCGAGCTGGAAACCAGGTTGCAGGCCTGAAGGGGCATCGGCGCCATCACGGCGGTGATCCGGGTCTACCATTTCTTTCGCAGGCTCAGGGCGAACAGTCGTCCGACGGGGTTGGTAACCGTTGCATCGTAACCGCCACTGCCATTGGCGGAAGGCGCGACATTGACATACGGCGGATCCTCGTCGAAGGCATTGCGAACTTCGAAACCGAGGTTCAGGTCCTGGAAGGCCGGGCCCGCGCCCCATGATCCCAGGTCCACCCCGAAGGCCAGGTCCACCGGCGTGTAGGGACTCACGCCCTCGACCGGCGTGACCGCATTGTTCTGGTAGCCGTGCACGCGCGTGATGGTGGCATTGGCCGACCACGGCCCGTTGTTCCAGGACACGCCGGCGCGCATCTTCAGCTTCAGCGGATTGAAGATGGTGTTCAGGCGGTCGACCATCGGCGCCGCCGGCGTGATCGCCACCTCGTAGGAGGTCAGCCAGGTGCCGTTGAGGTTGAAGCTCCAGCGCCCGTGGCTGGTCGTCGGCAGGCTGTAGGCGGCGGTGAAGTCGATGCCCTTCATGTCCGACACGCCCAGGTTCTGGTTGCGGCCATCGACGAACAGGTCGACGTTGGCGGCAGATCCACCGGGCAGTGCGCCCACCACCGTCAGGCCGCGGTCCAGCCATTCCTGCACGCGCGCGGATGCCTCGGCGCCGCGGATGATGATGCCGGTGCCCTCGAAATCCGCCTCGCGCGCCAGGATGGCGAGGTTCGACAGGTAAGCCTCGACCTGGTTCTTGTAGTGGACGTCGAAATAGGTGGCGCCGATGCGCAGGTTGTTGCCGATGTCCCAGTCGAAGCCCACGGACCAGGTGGTAGCCTCCTCGGGGCCGAGGCCGCGGTTCTCGCCCGACAGCGCCACGCCCTGGATGGTCGGGCCGCCGGCAGGGTTCTGGTAGTTCTGCACGTACAGGTTGTTGCTGTTGCCGTAGATCTGCGTGATCAGCGGCGCCCGGAACGAGGTGCCGTAGCTGCCGCGCAGCGCGAAGCCGCCCACCGGCCGCCAGGTGGCGCCGAACTTGGCGTTGGTGGTGTCGCCCACGTCGCTGTAGTCGTCGTAGCGGATGGCGGCGTTCACCGTCAGGCGCTCGAATCCCGGCCGTGCATTGCCCGGTCCGAACAGCGGGATCTGCAGCTCGGCATAGGCCGAGTCCACGGTGCGGTCGAAGTGGCGCCAGCCGATGGCGGTGTCCGGACCACCGCGCGCATTGCCCAGGTCCACGCCGATGTCCTGCCGCTCGTAGCCCGCGGCCAGTCCCAGGTTGCCGCCGGGCAGGCGGGCCAGCGTGCCGTTCAGGCGCAGCTCGTAGCCTTTGAAGTCGCTCTTGGTCGGGGCGAGGAAGATCTGGTTGGCCAGGTTCTGCAGCACCGAGGGGGAGGTGCGGTGCAGGCCATAGGGATCGAACGCGGTGGCCGGATCGGAGCTGGCCAGCGCGGCGTTCAGCGCGGCGTTGTTCAGGCCGTACCACTGCTCGGAGTTGTCCGAGGTCTTGCCGTAGCCGACCACGGCCTCGGCCTGCCAGTCGCCGCCGAGCTCGACCTGCAGGGCCGGCGTGATCTGCCAGTTGCGCGCGAAGCCGTCGGCGTCGTTGCGCGGCAGCTCGCCGGCGAAGCTGTAGTCGATGATGTACGAAGTACCCGTGAAACCCTCGGGACGCACGAACCAGGCATTGGTCTCCGGCACCGTCAGGCGCGCCGCGGACTCGGGGAAGGCGCGGTCGAAGCGGCGGCGGCTGTAGAAGGCGTCGCCCAGCAGCTTCACGCGCGGGGAGATCTGGTACGAGAAGGTGGAAGCGAAGGAGTCATAGGTCTGTTGGGGGAACAGGTCCTGGCCGATGAGCTCATCGCAGCGGTTGGCCGAGCCGGGGGTGAGGCTGGACACATTGGCCGCGGTGAGCCCACCAGCCGGGATGGCGTAGGTGGTCGAGCCGATCAGCAGCGTGCCGGGGGAGCAGCGGGTGGTGCGATAGTCGCGTCCGCCCCGCGAAGTCTGGTCCGCACGGAAGAAGTCGCGGTCGTCACCAGAGAGGTTGTCGCGGAACACGTGCTCGTAGGCCAGCATGAACTGGCCGCGCTCGAACACCGTGCCCCAGGCGGCGCCGACCAGGTACTCGCTGAAGTCGTCGGCAATGCCGCCGCGGGCAAAGACTTCCACGCCATCGAGGCTGCGGCGCGGGATCACGTTCACCACGCCGGCCACGGCATCCGAGCCGTAGATGGCCGAGGCGCCGTCGGCCACCACCTCGACGCGTTCCACGCCCAGCGTGGGGAAGATCGACGGGTCGGTGCTGCGGGTGTTGTTGGTCACGCGGTGGCCGTCGACGATGATCAGGGTGGCATACGGGCCGATGCCGCGCAGGTTGACCGTGTTGCCATAGACGATGTTGCCGCTGCCCCCGGATTGCGCGCGCGAGTTCTCGCTCACACCCAGGTCGAAGTTCTGCGGCAGTTCCTTCAGCACGCGGTCGAGGCTGACCTGGCCGGCGTTCTCGATGTCCTCGCGGCCCAGCGAAGTGACGGCGGAACCCACCACTTCGGCGCCGCGCACGCGGCTGCCGGTGACCACGACTTCCTCGAGTTCCGAATCCGGCGATGCCGCGGCGAGCAGCGGCGATGCGCCTGCGAGGCAGGCAGCGCCCAGGATCAGGCGGCGAACGGTGAGCGATACATCATCCATGGTGACCCTCCCTGGGCAGGCAGTGGCGTCCCGCCCCTTTTGTGATTGTTGACAATATTGTCAACAATGTAATCGCGCAGGGTCGCGCGTTCAAGTCCCGTTGGCGGGGGATAGCGGACGCAGGGGCAGCTCGATCCACGAGCCATTGCGGCCGGAGACCACGCTGATGCGCGGTGCAGGATCCTTGCGGAGGTCGGCCAGGTTGCGCTGCCGCGGATCGGCGCCGGTGACCACCACGCGCAGGCGCGAGCCGGCGGAAATCACCCGGGAGACCGGCGTGAGCGCGAAGTCAAGGTCCACCTCGCGGCCCGGCGCCAGCGGCGCATGGTCGGCGGAAAGGCCGGTGATCCACGGCAGGCCGAGGGTGTCGTAAGGTGCCGTGCCGGTCTTGCGGTAGGACGCAGCCAGGCGGCCGAAGGCCAGCACGTCGGCGCTGCCGTCGGCCGAGATCTGCTCCAGGTAGGCGAACAGCAGCGGCTCCGGATCATTCGACGCCACGCGCAGGCGCACCAGCGGGAAGCCGGCCAGTTCCTGGTCCTGGGCCAGCGGCGCGCTGGTGAAGCTCAGGCCACGGCCATGCTGGGACTGCACCCAGAAGGCGAAGGCATCGGGCGGGCCGAGCTCATAGTCCACCGCGAACTCGCGCGAAGCACGGCGCGGGCTGCGGGCCTGCAGCTGGCCATCGGCGCCGGAGGAAGCCAGGTACCAGCGCTGCCGCGGCGCATCCACGCCCGGCCAGCGCTCGCCCTGGCGCCAGTTCTTCCCGGCGGGCGCTTCCTCCACCCACCAGGTCACGCGTGCCGAGGCGGGCGCGGGCCGGCCACGAAGGTGCTGGTCGAAGTGGCGCTGCACCTCGCCGACGAAGTCGAAATCCGGCGGAACTGCGCAATGCGTGCCGGGGCCGACCAGCAGCTTGCTGCCGAGGTTCTCGGCGGCAAGGATCATCTGGCCGGTGGGCTCGTCACGCAGGTTGCTCCAGAAGTAGGTGGCGATGCCCGAGGAGCGCAGCGTGTCGAGGTAGGTGTAGGGGCCGGCCTCTTCCCAGAACCGGTTGCCGGTCAGCGGCGAGACGCTGTCGCGGAACGGCATGCCATACCACAGTGGCGCCATCGGGGTGTTGGCGGCGTGCTGCGAGACGGCCTCGCGCAGCTTCTCGCCGCGCCAGTCCTCGTCCACCGGCAGGCTCGCCAGGTCGTCGCTGAGCGGCTCGTCCGGCCGCGTGTTGAACTGGGCAGTGATGCCGCCATTGCGGACGAAGGCGAACTTGTCGAGGTCGGAGGCGCCGGTGAAGATGGCGCGCAGCGCCGGCGGCGCCGTCGTGGCCACATGCACCGTGGTGCCGCCCACATAGGAGCAGCCGTACATGCCCACGCGGCCATTGGACCAGGGCTGCGCGGCCAGCCACTGCACCAGGTCATGGCCATCCATCGCCTCGGTGCGATCCTGGAAGCCGCGGCGCGCGCCATAGGAAGCGCCCTTGCCGCGGATGTCCGCCACCGCCAGCACGTAGCCTTCCTCCAGCAGCCGTTGTGACAGCTCGCGCGGGAAGGACTCGAGCTCGCGCACGCGTCCCTCGGCGTCGCGGAAGCGCGCGCGATACGGCGTGAACGCGAACAGCGTGGGCAGCTGGCCGGGCAGCAGCTCGCCGTTGCGCGCCGGGCGGTAGATGCTCATGGCCAGGCGCGTGCCGTCGCGCACCGGCACGTACAGCGACTCGCGCCGCGGCCCCTGCGGCGGCGGCAGGTTCTTGCGTACCACCGTCCAGTTCCCGTCCGCACACAGGCGGCAGGAATTGCCGGAGAAATCCCAGCTGGCGTCGGCATCACCCTTGAGCTGCCAGTCCAGCCAGCGCGTGCTCACGCGCGCCCATTCACCGCCATCCGGCTGCGAGAAGGTGCCGCCGTGGCCCACCGGCAGGGAGCCGAAGAACACCGGCAGGTTGTCGATGCGCTCCACGTCGTCGGTGGCGTTGACGTGCGCGATGTCCTCGGGGCCGCCGGTGATGTACAGCAGCGGCGCATGCAGGCGGCCGAGCTGCGACTTGTCGATCTGCACGCCGCTGCGGCCGCCGGGACGGATGTAGATGCCGCTGGCCAGCACCAGCGTGGTACGGATGCGCGGGTCATGCGAGACGGCCAGCGCCTGCAGGCCGCCGCAACTGTGCCCGCCCACCGCGATGCGCGAGACGTCGATGCGGCCCTGGAAGGGGCTGCCCTCGCGCGCATTCTCGCGCGTGGCCCATTCGATGGCCTCGATCATCTGCGCGGGCTGGGTCGGGTCCGACGAGGCGCCGGGTGCCGGCGGGCGCTGCGCGGGCGGCAAGGCGCCCGGTCCGCCCGCTGCTGCGCCTGGCGGGGTGGAGGGGCGCGGAGCGCCCAGGGCGATCACAAAGTAGCCGCGCGAGGCGATCTCGCGCAGGTAGCGGGCGTGCGAGAGTCCGTTGTCGCTGCAGCCGCCGTTGCCCCAGACGTACAGCGGCAGGGCCTGCCGCGGCAGCTGCACCGGGTGGTAGAGCGTGTGCTGTGGAAGCTGCGGGGTGGTGGTGGCAGCGGCCGGGAAAGGTCCGCTGCCACCGGGCTCATCCAGTCCCGGGCCTGCAGCGCCGGGACCGGGAGCGGCGGCACGGGCGGGCGCCATCATGCAGACGGCAAGAGCCATTGCTGCGCACAACTTCCATTGCCAGCGCCCGTCCATGCCCCTCTCCCATGCCAGTCAGCTAGTTGGCGTAGTTCTCCGCGAACGCCGGGTCGCAGTCGTAGGCACGCACGTGGTCGCCTTCCACCTTGTTCCAGGTGATGAAGCGCGCACCCTTGGTCTCGAGCATCTCCGGATCCTCGAATTCCTGCGTGGCCAGCAGCTGCTTGCCGTCATCCGAGAGGCGGAAGCGCTCGGTCACCTTCACCTGCTCGCTGTGGAACAGGCCGTTGTTGGTGATGGTGGCTTCCTTGAGCTTCGTGGTCTTCACCACCAGCTCGTCGCCTTCCCAGTGCGCGATGGAGTAGCCCACCTTGGTGTGCGGGGCTTCTTCTTCCTTCACGAAGCGGTCGTCGAAGAAGATCACCCGCGCCATGTCGAAGTACTCCAGACGCAGCACCATCATGTCGCTGCCCTGGAAGATCTCGATCGGGAAGGGGCCCTGCATGGCGTACACGATCGAGGGGATGCGGCAGGTGTTGGACACCGTCATGTCATCCTCGATCTTCCACGCGTTGGCGATCTCCTGCGCCTTGGGCGTGAGCTTCAGGCCGCCGAAGTCGCCGGGGCCGTACTCGGGCGCGCCCGAGTCCTGCAGGATCACCGCGTCCGGCGAGAGCTTGGACTTCAGCCGTTCGTCCTCGACCATGGTGCGGGCGAGCATCCAGAAGCCGGAGAAGTCCGGGTGATTCGCGGCGGTCCCCTGCGGGGCGGAGGCGGAGCCGCCGCAACCGGCCAGCAGCAGCGCCAGCGCACCGGCGGCCGCGATCCTGCGAGTCAGCGCGGCGCCGATCATTGGACCACCGGCGTTTCGAAGGGAATGCCCACGGGCGTGCCGTCGGCCATGGTCACCTTGCGCATGCGCATGTAGCGGGACCCGTCGCGGGCGCGCCAGCCTTCCAGCACGATCTTGTCGCCCGGCTTGAGGCTGTCGCGCTTCCAGCCGCGGCGCTCGAGGATGGAGGGCGAGTTGGTCTCGGCCTTCCATTCGACCTTCTTGCCGTTCTCGACCACCTCCACACGGATCACGCCGTGCGGGTTGCGGAAGGCGAATTCGGTGACGGTTCCCTCGACCTTGACGATTCCCTGATCGTCGTCGAAGAACACCGCAAAGGAGTGGTGCGCCTGGGCGGCGGTCGCCAGGAAGCCAGCGGCTCCCAGCACGAACAGGCGCCTGGCGCGGTTGCGCATCTGCATGTTGTCAATCCCCCGTGGATTCGAGGTACCCGGTGCGTGCCGGGTTCCGGTTGATGGGCAGTCTAGGTTCGCCGCGGACGGCGACACAAAGACATTATGGGTATGTTGTCAGACGTTGCACATCTAACCAAAGTTTCGATATCCGAAAATGAAAAGGGCGACCTGCGGGAGTGCAGGTCGCCCGAAGGGCTCGTCAGGGCCTGCGGCCTGGGGCTTACAGCCTGATCCGCACGCCCAGCCGGTAGGCGCGTCCCACCAGGTCGAAGTACACCGGGTTGCTCGGGTACTGCAGCTGCGGCGCCAGCGGCGGCGTGCGGTCGAGCAGGTTGTTCACCTGCACGAACACCGAGGTGCTGTCGTTGAGCCCCAGGCTGCCATTGAGGTTGAAGTACACGACGCTGCCGACCCGGTTGTTGTTGATCATGTTGGCGGCCGGCACCGGCGGCGTCTCGCCGGGCTCGTAGTACTGCGCGTTGAGCTTGCCGTGCTGGATGTAGCGCGTGGTCAGCGTGGTGCTGAACCGGCCGTTGGAATAGCCCGTGTTCAGCGTGGCCAGCCACTTGGGCGAGCCGCCCAGGCCACCGGTCTCGCCGGCACGGTCGGTGACCACGTCGAACAGGTTGGTGGCCAGCTCGAAGGTGCGCGAGGCGAGCAGGCGGAAGTTCAGGTCGCCGGGCAGGCTGCCGAAGCGCGACAGCGGCAGGCGGTAGGCCGCCTCCAGGTCCAGTCCGCGTACCTTCAGCCACTGCAGGTTCAGGTTGACGTTGCGGATCTCCGAAAGCGACTGGTCCGGGCCCAGTGTCACCAGCGGGCACAGCAGCGGGTCATTCAGCTGTGCGCAGCGGTCGACGATGAGCTGCGCGCCGCCGGGCGTGCCGATGTAGCCATTCACCTTGATCCGGTAGTAGTCCGCCGACAGGCTCAGGCCCTCGATGAACCGCGGCTGCATCACCAGGCCCACGGTCGAGGTGCGGCCGATCTCCGGCTTGAGCTCGGGGTTGCCGCCGGTCAGCTGCACCGGGAACTGCGACGGGTTGCCGTCCACGAAGCGGTTCACCACCGAGGTGAAGGTGCTGGCGCTGGCCTGGAACAGCTCATTGAAGTTCGGCGCACGGATGTCGCGCGAGGTGGTGGCACGCATGCGCATCCAGTCCACCGGTTCCCACACCAGGCCGACCTTCCAGGTGGTGGCGTCGAACTTGTTCGACGCAGGGGCCTGGTTGTAGCTGCCGAAGCCGGAGATGTCGTAGCGCGTGCGGCGGATCGCCGCGTTGAGGTTCAGCGCATGCGCCAGCTGCTGTTCCTTCAGCAGCGGCAGCTCGGCCTCGAGGTAGCCCTCGACCACGTCCTGGCTGGCGTTGTAGTCGGCGCCGAAGTTCTGGAAGTACGCGAACGAGTTCGACAGCGGGTCGTGGTCCAGCGAGGTGGAGTCGTGCCGGAACTCGGCGCCTACCGCCACGGCCAGCGGGCCGGCCCACAGCTGGGCCAGCTCACCCTGCAGGTTCGCGGCCACCACGTGCTGCGCGATATGGATGTCCTCGGTCAGCGTCCTGTACACGTAGTCCAGTGCAGCAGGACTGGCCTGCAGGCCGAATGGATTGAACGGCGAGCAGCCTGCGGCCGCGGCGCGCAGCGCCGGGTCGGGGCTGATGGTGGCGCGGCAGACGATGCGGCGCTGTTCGGGCGGAAGCGCGGCGTCGTCCGGGTGGTACACCGCGTCGTTCGCCCAGCTCCAGAAGGCCAGCGAATCCGGGTTGCTCAGGCCGCCGCTGCCCGGGCGGTTGATCACGCGCGAGGCGCCCGTGACCATCGCGTTCTCCACCTGCTGCCAGCGGTCGGTGTGCGCGAACTGGTAGTAGCCGTCGGCGCGCCAGTTGTCGTTGAGCCGGGCCTTCAGGCCGGTGGTCACGCGGAACATGTCCGCTTCGGACAGCGACAGGCCGCGCCGCTGGCCGAGCACCGCCAGGTTGAAGCTCGGCAGCGCCGGGCGCACGCCGCTGGGCGTGTCCGAGGCCGGCGGCATCAGCGCGCGCAGCTCATCCGGGATGAAGGGGTTGTCGACGTAGATCGGGATCGGCGCGCCGAAGTAGCGCGACTGCTCCACCGTGCCCTTCACGTGGCCGAACGAGGCCTCGATGAAGCCCTGCAGCCGGTCGGTGAAGTCGAAGAATGCATGCCCGTAGGTGGTGTAGCGCTCCACCGGCACTTCCAGCTGCGCAGTGGTGAAGCTGGAGGTGGCGTCCGGTCCTGCCGTGGTGGTGCCCGAGGCGGGCGCGCCCAGCGTATAGGGGACGGGGTTGCCGTTGGCATCGAAGCTGATGGCGCCGGTGCCGTACAGGTTGCGGATGGCCGTGGCCACGCCCACGTCGAGCACCGCGCCGCCGGGGCCGCCGTGGTTGTTCAGCAGGTTGATCACGCCGCGCTCGTTGGCGATGAAGCCGCCGCTGTCGTGCACGCGGTACAGCGTGGGCAGGCCGGGGACCGCCGCCGGGCCGGTGTTGGTCACCACCACGCCGGGCTGGCACCAGCTGCGGGTGAAGCAGTCGCCGATGCCGTTCTGCTTGGAGTACTCGCCGCCGAGGATGAAGTGGCCGCGCCCGTTGGCGAAGGGCGCACCGCCGGCCAGCGCGAAGTGGAAGTTGTCACCGTCGCCTTCCTCGGTCACGCCGTAGTCGGCCTGCGCCTTGATGCCGGTGAGCTCCTTGTCGAGGATCACGTTGACCGCGCCGGCGATGGCATCGGAGCCATAGGCCGCCGAGGCGCCGCCCGTGACCACCTCCATCCGCTGCACCAGGCCGCTGGGAATCAGGTTCAGGTCCACCGTGCCCTCGCGCGTGACCGGCGCGAAGCGGCGGCCGTCCACCAGCACCAGGTTGCGCGTCACTCCCAGGCCGCGCAGGTTCACGATCTGCGCGCCGACGTTGAAGCTGCCCCAGCCGTTGGTGGTGGGCGTTGTGGTGGCCCGGAAGGCGGGCAGCTGGTTGGCGCCCGCGCCGATGTTGGTGATGTTCAGGTCCTCGATCAGGTCGGCGCCCAGGATCGTGACCGGTGTTGGCGTGGTGAAACCGGTGACCAGACGGGAACCGGTGACGATGACCTCCTGCAGTTCGTCCTGTTCGGGCGGACTGGCAGCAAGCGCTGCACTGGTGGCCAGCACTCCCGCGGACGAGAGCACCAGCAAACGAACGACCGAACGGACATTGAGGTGAAGCATGACCCCCTCCCACTCCTGTTGATCGAAGTTTTCGCCAAAGCCTGCCCCAGGCAGGTGCTGCCGTGCAAATACGCGCAAACCGAGGGGTGGGGGGGGAGGCTGGCAGATGGGGCTTTCCGGACCGCAGTGGGCCGGAATTCCCGGCGCTGCCGGTCCGCCGCAGAGGTGGGGCCCGGATGGATGCCGCCGTGCCAGCGGCGACCGGCCTTCAGTTACCAGCAAGGTTCGCTTTGTTAGTATCGCTTCCGGTTTTGGGGAGGGGGATTTCGCCCTCCGTATTCGGGAGAGCCCAAGTCGATGTCCGCGATCCGATCCGTCCGCCTGATCACCCTGGCCGCCCTGCTGGTCGTGACTTCCGCCATGGCCGGCGACATCAAGGGTGATCCTGAAAGGGGCAAGGAGCTGTTCACCGCCAGTGCCTGCGTGACCTGCCACGGCGTGACCAAGGAAGACACGGCCAAGGTCGGTCCCAGCCTGTTCGGCGTGCTGGGCCGCCAGGCGGGCACCACCAAGAGCCTGCTGGGTCCCAGCGAGAAGCTGAAGGAGTACGGCGTGATCTGGACGGTCGAGACGCTGGACGAATTCCTGAAGGACCCGAACGCCAAGGTGCCCGGCACGGCCATGATCGGCATCCTCACCGACCCGCAGCAGCGCGCCGACGTGATCGCCTACCTCGCGACGCTGAAGTAGGCGCCGCTGTCCCAGGTCCCTGGAATGCACAAGCCCCGGTCCGACCGGGGCTTGTGCATTCCAGGGCCTGTGGTGGAGCGCTACCTGCTGACCTCCACGCTGGTGCCGGCGCCGGGACCAGTACCGCGCGGGCCGGTGGCGCCCACGCCATTGGACACCACCTTCACCCACAGTGCGTCCTTGCCCTTGTAGTAGGCCGTGCCGCTGGACCTGCGCAAGGCGTCGAGGCTCTTCACCTCGGTGCCGGAAGCGGCGCTGGTGAAACCGGGCAGCTCGAAGATCACCCACGAGCCGGCGTCCAGCTCGCTCAGCGTCAGCGCCAGCGTGGGTCGCTCGGTGGTCACGCGGATCTCGGTGCCGGCGCGGATGGTGCTCTGGGTGACCTCGTAGTCGCGGCCGTTGCGGCTGAGGATCACCGGCGGCTGGGGCTGGCGGCGGCCCGGCGGCACGGTGATCGGCGTCACCGCCGGCAGTGCTGCCGCGGCGCCTGGCGCCGGGGCGGCCGCACCGGCCGCGGCTGCGGCAGCGCCACCCGGGCCCGCGCCGGGACCGGCGCCACCGGCGCGCGGGAGGAACCCCCCGCCGAAGGTCAGGCGGCCGATGTCGCCGCGGCACACCGCGGCGTTCCAGTCGCGCTTGACCACGCAGGCCTCATCGTCAGTGGCAATGCTGTCGAACTCGCCATCGTGGATGAGGATGTACGAGTCGGGAATGCCGCCCACCGAGCCGTCCAGGTCGTGGATCACCGCGGTCTTCCACGCCACGATGGTGCCGAGGTCATTGCCCCACTTGCGCTCGAACTTCGGGAAGTGCACCGGCCGGGCATTGACGAACCTGGCGCCCTCGATGGCGTTCTCGGTGCTCACGCCCGCGCTGGTGTACAGCAGGTAGGACAGGGCGCCGGCCTGCCGGTGCGGGTTGTCGGCGTAGTTGACGAAGGTGGTGTTCACCACGTCGTGGCGATAGTCGTAGTACTCGTAGCCGCGGATCGGGAAGTCCGGGATCTGCGGCTTGGGCAGGCTGCGGCCCTGCGACTTCTCCTCCGGGGTGCGCGGGTTGCCGATGTTCTCGGTCTCGCCCACGAACAGCGAGTCCACCACCAGCGAAGTGAACGGATCGCGGCCGGCCGAGCCCGCGGCGTGGGTGTAACCGATGGCGTTGTCGGCCACGCGCAGGTTGCGGAACACGTGCATCTCGCCGCGGCCCCACACGCCGCCGTTCCTGTTCTTGTAGGCCGTCAGGTCCTCGAAGTACGACTCCAGCGTGCGGCTGTTGGGATCCTGCGGGTTCTCCTTGGGCATGTGCGAGCTGCCGGTGACGCTGAAGCGGCCGTCCGGGCCCGCGTTGCGGTCGAACATGAAGCCGTCGTAGTTCGAGTGCGCCACATTGCCCTTGAAGATGCCGAGCCTGGTGCGCCGCGGCCAGATGGTCTTGCTGACCTCGGTGCCGTCGAAGGCGCCGGTGGGGTGCTCGGGCAGCGACAGCCAGAAGCCGG
>CAYVZE010000006.1:0-53947 GCA_964455685.1 uncultured Steroidobacteraceae bacterium | reverse complement strand
GCCGGCGACCTGCCCGACGTCCTCTACTACATCATCAGCGGCTCGGTCGAAGTGATGATCGAGGACGAGGAAGGCAACGAGATGGTGCTGGCCTACCTGAACAAGGGCCAGTTCTTCGGCGAGATGGGACTGTTCCACGACCAGCCCACGCGCAGCGCCTGGGTGCGCACGCGCAACCAGTGCGAGCTGGCCGAGATGACCTATCCCCGCTTCCGCCAGATCGCGGCCGAGTCGCCGGGCCTGGTGTTCGAGCTGGCCACGCAGCTGGCCACGCGCCTGGACCGCACCAACCGCAAGCTGGGCGACCTGGCCTTCGTCGACGTCACCGGCCGCGTGGCGCACGCCATCATGGACCTGTGCAACGAGCCGGATGCCATGACGCATCCGGAGGGCATGCAGATCAAGGTCTCGCGCCAGGAGCTCTCGCGCCTGGTGGGCTGCTCGCGCGAGATGGCCGGCCGCGTGCTGAAGGTGCTGGAGGACCAGGGCCTGCTGCGCGCCACCGGCAAGACCATCGTCGTGTTCAATGCGCGCCCGAAGATGAAGACCCGGCCGGTGATCGTGCCGGCGCAGCCCACCGGCACCACGGGCAGTGTCCGTGCCCTGGCGGGCCGCCCGGGCGTGGCCGACGATGACGATGAGGATGACGACTGGGACGAGAAGTAACCGTCCCGAGTGACTGGACCTGCAAACCCGGCCTTGCGCCGGGTTTTTCGTTCAGGGGCCTCAGACGGCGATGGTGCGCGCCTGCTCGATGTTCCGGCGCATGGCGCTGATCACCGCGCCGTAGTCCTTCTCGCCGAAGATGGCCGAGCCGGCCACGAAGGTGTCGGCGCCGGCACGGGCGATCTCGCCGATGTTGTCCACCTTCACCCCGCCGTCGATCTCCAGCCGCACGTTGCGGCCCGAGGCGTCGATGCGCCGGCGCACCTCGCGCAGCTTGGCCAGTGCGCCGGGGATGAATTTCTGCCCGCCGAAGCCCGGGTTCACCGACATGATGAGCACCAGGTCGAGGTTCTCCAGCGTATGGTCCAGCCAGTTCAGCGGCGTGGCCGGGTTGAACACCAGCCCGGCCTTGCAGCCGCTCTCCTTGATCAGCGCAATCGTGCGGTCGATGTGCTCGCTGGCCTCGGGATGGAAGCTGATGATGGAGGCACCCGCCCTGGCGAAGTCCGGGATGATGCGGTCCACGGGCTTGACCATCAGGTGCACGTCGATGGGCGCGGTGACGCCGTGCTTGCGCAGCGCCTCGCACACCAGCGGCCCCACGGTGAGGTTGGGGACGTAGTGGTTGTCCATCACGTCGAAGTGGACCACGTCGGCGCCGGCGGCAAGCACGGCATCGACCTCGGCGCCGAGGCGGGCGAAGTCGGCCGACAGGATGGAAGGGGCGATCCAGGGCTGGTTCATGGCCGGGGCATTCTACGCGCCCGGCCGGCGGGACTCACAGCTGGATGCGCGAGAACGACCAGGCGCCCAGCCCCACGAAGGCCACGCCGGTTGCCAGCAGCACCAGCAGGTCCGTGGCCGGGGCGAAATGCCACACGCCGGTCAGCGCGCCGCGGACCCCGTCCACGCCGTAGCTGAGCGGGTTCACCGCGGTGATGAGCTTCATGGCCCGCGGCAGCCCGTCCAGGGGGTACAGCGCCCCGGACAGGAAGAACATGGGCATCATGATGAAGTTGGTCACCGCCGGGAACGCCTGGAAGTTGTCCAGCCGGCTGCGAGTCGGTGCCGGTGCGGGACTTCAGCTCCGTCGCGGTGCCCAGGTCGACGATGCGCCCGTGGTCGATGACGGCGATGCGATGGGCCACGCGTTCGGCCTCGTCCAGGAACAGGACCCGCGGGGAGTGCAGGGACGCGCGCGCAATCTCCAGCCGGCGCTTCATGCCGCCGGAGAAGGCCTGCGTCTGCTGGCCGCGGCGGTCCCACAGCTCGAATTCCCTCAGCAGCGACTCGTTGCGACCGCGCCGCTCCCGTCGCGGCACGGAGTACAGCGCGGCGTGCAGTTCCATGTTCTCCTGCGCGGTCAACACGCCGTCGAGGCTGGGATCCTGGAACACGATGCCGAAGCGCCGGCGCGCCTGGTGCGGATGGGCGGCCACGTCCAGCCCGTCGATGCGGATGCTGCCGCTGGTGGGCTTCAGCAGCGTGGTCAGCATCTTGATGGTGGTGGTCTTGCCGGCGCCGTTGGGCCCCAGGAAGGCGAATACCTCGCCGCGTCCCACCGTGAAATCGAGGCCGCGCACGGCCTGGAAGGTGCCGAAGGTGCGCACCAGCCCCTGGACATCGATCATGCCTTCCATGCCATCCCCCGTCAGGACATGCCACGCTGCCCGCGCAGCAGCTCGTAGGCCTCGCGGATGGCCTGGGTCCGCTGCTTGGCGTGCTCCATCATCGACTCGGGCAGGCCGTTGGCCTTGAGCTTGTCGGGATGGTGGCGGCTCATCAGCCGCCGGTACGTGCGGGTGAGTTCCTCGTTGCTGACCGAGGGATCCACCTCCAGCGTACGGTAGGCGGCCGCCACGCGCTCGGCAAGGCCGGCCGCGGAGCGCCCGCCGTGCATGGCGGCTTCGATGCGCGCAAACAGTCCGGGACTGATGCCCAGCAGGCCGGCAGCGCGCACCACCCGCTCGCGCGCCACCCCGCCCACCTCGCCGGCGATGGCAAAGCGCAGCTGGATCTCCACGAAGGCGCGCAGGATCTCCGGCTGGGAATGACAGGCGCCGGCGAGGTCGGCCATCTCCTGCGCCAGGTCGAAGTCCGGCTGCTTGCCGCGGGTGAATTCCTCGATGGCCGCCCGGACCTGCCGCTCATCCAGCATCAGCTCGCGCATCACCTGCCGGGCGGCCTGGATCTCCCGCTCGCTGACCCGGCCGTCGGCCTTGGCCACGTGCCCCATCAGGCGGAAGGTGCTGAGGAAGAACTGCTCGCCGGCCGGACGGGAGCGCCGCTGCTGGATCAGGTCGTACTGGTGGCCGATGGCCACCCCCAGCAGCGCGCCGACCGGCCCCAGGGCCATGCCCAGGGCGCCGCCGATCAGTTTTCCCGTCCACTGCATTGGTTTATGGTAGCAAGCTTGAATACCAGCTCCCCCGCCGCCCTCCACGAGTCGCGGCTCACCAGCCTCACGCGCATCCACCGTGGCAAGGTGCGCGATGTCTATGCCATCGACGACGACAGCCTGCTCATCGTCGCCACCGACCGGCTGTCCGCGTTCGACGTGATCCTGCCCGACCCGATCCCCGGCAAGGGCCGCATCCTGAACGCCATCTCGAACTTCTGGTTCGAGCGCACGCGCCACCTCATCCCCAACCACCTGATCGACCGGCCGCTGGCCGAGGTACTGCCCGACCCGGCGGAACGCGCGCAGGTGGAGGGCCGTGCCGTGATCGCGCGCCGGCTGAAGGCCCTGCCCATCGAGGCCGTGGTGCGCGGCTACCTGATCGGCTCGGGCTGGAAGGACTACCAGGCCACCGGCGAGGTGTGCGGCATCCCGCTGCCGCCGGGCCTGAAGCAGGCCTCGAAGCTGCCGGAGATCATCTTCACGCCGGCCACCAAGGCGGCGGTGGGCGACCATGACGAGAACATCAGCTTCGAGGAAGCCGCGCGCCGCGTCGGCCCGGAGCTGGCCGCCCGCGTGCGTGATGTCTCCATCGCACTGTACCGCTTCGCCTCCGGGCATGCGGCCAGGCGCGGCATCATCATCGCCGACACCAAGTTCGAGTTCGGCCTGGCGCCGGACGGCGAGCTGGTGCTGATCGACGAGGCGCTCACGCCCGACTCCTCGCGCTTCTGGCCGGCCGACACCTGGCAGGAGGGCACCAGCCCGCCCTCCTTCGACAAGCAGTACGTGCGCGACTACCTGGAGACGCTCGACTGGGACAAGCGGGCGCCGGGACCGCGCCTGCCGGCCGAGGTGATTGCCCAGACCGCGGCCCGCTACGAGGAGGCGCTGCGCCGGCTCACCGGGCCGGAAACGCCCGCCGGCTGACGCCCGGGCACCCCACGGGCATGTGGCAGAGATTCTGGCAACTGCTCGACCGCGCGCTGTTCGGCCCGCACACCGAAGGCAATGAACCGCTGGCGCGGCTGCTGCGCGCGCTTCGCTACCCCTGCGCCATCGTGCGCGACCTGTTCGGCGGCGAGCTGACGCTGCGCGCCAACGGGCTGGTCTACACCACGCTGCTGGCGCTGATCCCTGCCATGGCGCTGTCGTTCGCGGTGCTGAAGGCCTTCGGCGCCCACCGCAACATGGAACCCTTCCTGATGGAGTTCTTCCGCCCGGTGGGCTCGGCGGCAGCGGACATCGTGCACCGGCTGATGGAATTCGCCGAGCGCGTCAGCGGCGGGCTGGTGGGCGTGGTCGGCCTGGTGCTGCTGCTGTGGACGCTGGTGGGCACGGTCAAGAAGGTCGAGGACAGCCTGAACTTCGTGTTCCGCGTGGAGCGCGCCCGCAGCATCCCGCGGCGGGTGGTGGAGTTCGTGATGCTGGTGACGCTGGGACCGCTGGTGGTCGCCATGGTCATCGGCCTGACCAAGCTGGCCATCGACCGCGTGGCCTACGCCACCCCGCAGGACTTCACCCTGGTGCAACAGGCCCTGCAGGCGCTGATCCGCTTCGCGCCCTTCGCCATCGTCACCGGGCTGTTCACTGCCATGTACCTGGTGATCCCCAACACGCGCGTGCGCTTCGTGCCCGCGCTGGCCGGCGCGCTGGCGGCCGGCATCATCTGGACCGCGCTGGGCAAGGCCTTCACCGCCATGGTGCTGTACACCTCGCGACTGGAGCTGGTGTACGCGGGTTTCGCCATCGTGGTGGCCGTGTTCCTGTGGACCTACCTGGGCTGGCTGGTGCTGCTGGCCGGCGCGCAGCTGGCCTTCTACCTGCAGAACCCCAACTACCTGCGGCTGGGGCACGCGGACCTGAAGCTGTCCAACGACGAGAAGGAGCGCCTGGCACTGGACATCATGGCGCGCGTGGCCGCGCGGCACCGCGCCGGCGATCCGCCGTGGACGCTGGAGGAGCTCAGCCGCGCGCTGCAGATGCCCGGCATCGCCGTGTCCGAGATGGCCTCGCACCTGGAGTCCGCCCACCTGCTCGCACGGTCGGACGACGGCCGGCTGTTCCCTGCGCGCGAGATCGCCAACATCAGCCTGGCGGACATCGTGCTGTGCGCGCGCTGCGGCCGCTCCGGCGCACAGCTGCCGCCGCACCTGTCGGCACCCGGCGTGCTCGAGCTGCAGCAGCAGATGGAGCGCGCCTGGCGCGACGCCTGCGGCACGCGCACCCTGTCGGACCTGATCGGCGGCAACTAGATGCGCATCACGCCCGCCGAGCTCCTGCCCGAGGTGTCGATGAAGGCACAGCGCGGGCGCGGCCCCGGCGGCCAGAACGTCAACAAGGTGGCCAGCTGCGCGCTGGCCACCTGGAACTTCGAAGCCTCCACGCTGCTTACGGCTGAGCAGAAGGCGCGCTTGCGCGAGAAGCTGGCGCACTCGCTCAACAGCGCCGGCATGCTGCAGCTCCGCAGCGACGAATTCCGCGACCTGGAGCGCAACAAGGCGCGGGCGCTGGAGAAGATGGCCGCGCGCGTGGTCGCGGCGCTGGCGGTGCCGAAGAAGCGCAAGCCCACGAAGCCCACGCTGGCCTCGCGCATCCGCCGCCAGGAGACCAAGGTGCGCCGCTCGCAGGCCAAGAAGATGCGACGCAGGCCCGAGGACTGGTAGCACGCCACCGCCGGCCGCTGCCGGTCAGGCGCTATCCCGCCCGCGCTTCAGCCGCCGGCGATGGTCATCTCGCCGAGCAGCACCGGCCCGGTGTGGATGGCGCCCTTGCGGTCGACCTCGCTGCCCAGCGCGCGCACGTCGAGGTACATCTGCCGGAGGTTGCCGGCGATGGTGACCTCGTGCACGGGATAGGCGATCTCGCCGTTCTCCACCCAGAAGCCCGAGGCACCGCGCGAGTAATCGCCGGTGACCCCGTTGACGCCCTGCCCCAGCAGTTCGGTGACGAAGAAACCCGTGCCCATCAGCTTCAGCAGCGCCGGCGTGTCAAGCAGGCCCTCGCTGCTGTCGAGCAGCAGGTTGTGGATGCCGCCGGCATTGCCGGTGGTCTTCAGCCCGAGCTTGCGCGCGGAGTAGCTCGAAAGCACATAGCCTTGCAGCACGCCATCCTTCACCAGGTCGCGATCGCGCGTGGCCACACCCTCGGCATCGAAGGGGCTGCTGGCCAGCGCCCGCAGCAGGTGCGGACGCTCCTGCATCTGGATGAAGGCCGGCAGCACCTGCTGGCCCGCGGCGTCGAGCAGGAAGGAGGCGCGGCGGTACTGCGAGGTGCCGCGCACCGCCGAGACCAGGTGGCCGAAGAAGCCGCGCGCCAGCTCGGCCGCGAACAGCACCGGCGCGCGGCGGGTGCTGATCTGCCGCGCGCCCAGCCGCGCCAGCGCGCGCTCGGCCGCGCGGCGGCCGATGGTTGCGGCATCCTCCAGCGCGTCGTGTGCGCGCGCGGCGCTGTACCAGTAGTCGCGCTGCATGTCCGCGCCTTCCTGCGCCACCAGCGCACAGCTGATGCTGTGGTGGGTGGTGGGATAGCCGGCGAGGAAGCCATGCGTGTTGCCGTACACGCGCACGCCGCGGTGGGTGGACACCGAGGCGCCCTCGGAATTGGCCAGGCGGCGGTCCAACGCGCGTCCGGCGGCCTCGCATTCGCGCGCCAGCTCGATCGCTGCCTCGGGCGTGAGTTCCCAGGGGTGGTAGAGGTCGAGGTCCGGGACCTCCCGCGCCATGTCCGGGGCATCGGCCAGCCCGGCGAACTCGTCCCGGGCGGTGTGGCGCGCGATCGAGCAGGCCTTGGCCACCATGTCGCGCACCGCCGCGGGGCGCAGGTCGGCGCTGCTGGCCGAGCCCTTGGCGCCGTTGAAGTACACCGTGATGCCCAGCGCCCGGTCGCGCTGGTATTCCACGGTCTCCACCTCGCCCAGGCGCACGGTGACGCCCAGTCCCTGCTGCAGGCTGACATCGGCTTCCGCCTGGGTGGCACCGGCGGCACGGGCTTCTGAAAGCGCCAGCGCCACGGTGTCGGCCAGTTCCGGGATACGCGAGGCGTCGACGTTCTGGGACATAAGCGATAATTGTACGTCATGGACACCACCGACGATGCCGGCGCGCCACTGCCGCCGAGCAAGAGCCAGCGCAAGCGCGACGCGCATGCGGCCCAGCAGCTGGGCCAGCGGCTGGCGAACATGCGCGCCGAGGAGCTTGCGGGGCTGCCCCTGGACGAGGCCTTGCTGGAGGCCCTGGCCGAGGCGCGCAGGATCACCAGCCGAGGCGCCCTGGCCCGCCAGTACCAGTACATCGGCAAGCTGATGCGCGGCGCCGACGTGGCCGCCATCGAGGCGGCGCTGGCCGCGCGCGAGGCCGCCCACAAGGCGCGTGCTAGACTCCGCTAGATGAAACCGCTGGTCGGCATCATCATGGGCTCGAAGTCCGACTGGGACACGCTCGCGCCCGCCGCCGAGCTGCTCACCCGGCTCGGCATCCCGCACGAGGTGCGGGTGGTCTCGGCGCATCGCACGCCCGATCTCCTGTTCGAATACGCGGCCTCGGCCGAGCAGCGCGGCCTGGCCGCCATCATTGCCGGCGCCGGCGGCGCCGCCCACCTGCCGGGCATGACGGCTGCCAAGACGCGCGTACCGGTGCTGGGCGTGCCGGTGCAGTCGAAGGCCCTCAACGGCATGGATTCACTGCTGTCTATCGTGCAGATGCCGAAAGGCGTGCCGGTGGCCACCTTCGCCATCGGCCAGGCCGGCGCCGCCAACGCGGCGCTGTTCGCCGCCGCCATCGTGGCGTTGAACGATGCCAGGGTGGCCGCGGCGCTCGATGACTTCCGTCGCCGCCAGACCGAGGCGGTACTGGCCGAACCCGATCCGCGCAACAGCCCATGACCATCGGCATCCTCGGTGCGGGCCAGCTCGGGCGGATGCTGGCCCTGGCCGGTTATCCGCTCGGCCTCGACTTCCTGTTCCTCGACCAGTCCGAGGGCACGCCCGGCCACCAGGTCGGCCCCTCGCTGGTTGGCTCCTTCACCGATCCTGCCCTGCTTGCCGAGCTGGCGCAGCGCTGCGAGGTGGTGACCTTCGACTGGGAGAACGTACCCGCCACGGCGCTGGACGCGCTGGAATCGCGCGTGCGCATCGCCCCGCCCCGCATCGCGCTGGCCACGGCCCAGGACCGCCTGCTGGAGAAGCAGCTGTTCGCCCGGCTGGGAATCCCCACCAACCGCAACCAGGCGGTGGATTCGGAGCAGGACCTGACCCGCGCCGTGCGCGAGATCGGCCTGCCCGGGGTGCTCAAGACGCGCCGGCTGGGTTATGACGGCAAGGGCCAGTTCGTGCTGCGGCGGAAGTCCGACATCGCCGCCGCCTGGCAGCAGCTGGGCCAGGTGCCGCTGATCTACGAGGAGATGGTGCCCTTCGACTACGAGGTGTCGGCCATCGGCGTGCGCGGCCGGGACGGGCGCTTCGCCATGTACCCCCTGAACCGCAACCTGCACCAGGGCGGCATCCTGCGCCTCACCCGCGCCCCCTGGAAGGCGCCCCGGCTGGAGATCGCCGCCCGCCGGGTGCTGCGGCGGGTGATGAACCACTTCGACTACGTGGGCGTGCTGGCCATCGAATTCTTCGTGCACCGCGGCCGCCTGCTGGCCAACGAGATGGCCCCCCGCGTCCATAATTCCGGCCACTGGACCATCGAAGGGGCCGTCACCAGCCAGTTCGAGAACCACCTCAGGGCCATCCTGGGCCTGCCGCTGGGCGACACGGCCGCCCGGGGGCACTGCGCCATGATCAACCTGATCTCCGACATGCCGGAGCGGACAAGTCTGCTGGCCCAGCCCGGGGTTTACCTGCATGATTACGGCAAGCAGCCGCGGCCGGGCAGGAAGCTGGGCCACCTGACCATTGTCGAGTCCACTGCAAAGAGGGCCGATCTGCGCGCCGCCCGGCTGTTGCGGCGGATCAAGGCACGCAGGAGCTGATACGCAGCGATGTACATCGAGAACTTCAAGCTGCGCGAGCAGGCCTTCCGGCTCAGTCCCGACCCGGACTTCCTGTACCTGTCCAAGGCGCATTCGCGCGCCAAGGCGTACATGGAATCCACCATCTGGTTCACCGATGGCTTCGTGGTCATCACCGGCGAGATCGGCTCCGGCAAGACCACGCTGATCGAGACCTTCCTGCGCGAGCTGGAGAAGGACATCGTCGTCGCGCAGATCAACCAGACGCAGATCTCGCCGATCGAGTTCCTGCAGTCGGTGCTGGTGCAGTTCGGCTTCACGCCCTTCAAGATGAAGAAGGCCGAGCTGCTGGCCACGCTGAACAATTTCCTGATCGAGCAGTACGCGGCCGGGCGCAAGGTGCTGCTGATCGTCGATGAGGCGCAGAACCTGTCGCAGTCGACGCTGGAAGAGATCCGCATGCTCTCGGGCATCGAGACCACCAAGGAGAAGGTGCTGCGCATCATCCTGGCCGGCCAGCCCGAGCTCAATGCCAAGCTCGACTCGCCCGAGCTGGTGCAGCTGGCGCAGCGCGTGCGCCTGCGCTTCCACCTCTCGGCGCTGTCGCCCGAGGATACCCGCGGCTACATCCTGCACCGCCTGGAAGTGGCCGGTTCCGGCGGGCGCGAGATCTTCGCCGAGGACACCTTCCCGCTGGTCTACCGCTACACCGGCGGCGTGCCGCGACTGATCAACACGCTGTGCGAGACCGCGATGATGGCAGCCTTCACCGCCGACCGCGACCGCGTGCTGGTGGACGACGTGCAGGCAGCCATCGAAGAGCTGCGCTGGAAGGAATTCAGCGAGCGCGCCCGCGGCGTGGCGTCCGCGGACCCCGCCGGCTCCAGTTCCACCTCCGACACCGGCCGTTTCGGCCGTCGCGGTCCCGGCCTGTACGTGGGACCGGCGGCCGAGGCGCCGGAGGCTCCCGAGGACCGCCAGGTGCTGGCCAAGCTGGTAGTGGTGGCCGATGGCAGGAACCTGGGCGAGCTGCCGCTGCACCTGGGCCGCACCATCATCGGCCGCACCCCGGAGAACGACCTGCAGATCGACAGCCGCTTCGTCAGCCGCCACCACTGCCAGATCATCACCCGCGCCGACATCAGCGTGGTCGAGGACCTCAACAGCACCAACGGCATCGTGGTGAAGTCACGCCGCGTGCGCCGCCACAACCTCAATGACGGCGACGTCATCACCATCGGGCGGCACGACCTGATCTACATCGACCTGCGCGGCGAGCGCGCCTCGAACACCAGCAGCCACTCGGCTGCGGCGGTGGCGGAAGCCATCCGCGAACGCGAGAACCACCCCAACGACGACGCGCTGGTGGCCGAAGACATCGACCCGCCCCGGCACGGCGAGACGCAGCGGCTCTAGGCCCGCGTCCGCCCTCCCTGCGCTCAGGAGAAGTACAACCGCAGCGCCGTATCGGTCATGCGCCGGCGCGCCTCGCGCGAGGGCACCCATTCCTGGAACCAGCGCAGCGTGTCGGCGTACTGCACGTTCTCGTGGCCGACGAAGGGACAGTCGCTGCCCCACACCAGCCGTTCAGGCCCGGCTTCCTCGAGCAGCCTCGTCGCCGCGGCCTGCGCCAGCTCCATGGCCACCGGGTCGGGCCTTCCCTTGCTGCGCGACTCCCAGGTGAGGCGGAAGCCCGCCGACAGCTTCACCCAGGTGCGGCCCTTCTGGATGGAACGCAGCACTGCCGTGAAGCCTTCCCCGTCCAGCCCCTGCGCCACATCCGGGTGCGCGAAATGATCGAGCACGATGCGCATCCCGCCGGCCTCCAGCTGCGGCAGCAGCTGCGGCATCAGCCGCCCCTCCAGCGCCACGTGCACATGCCAGTCCAGGTCGGCGACGCGGCGGAACAGCAGCCGCCACGGCTCGGTGGTCAGGTCCGGCAGCTCGTTGCGGCGGGAGAGCTGCAGGCGGATGCCCACTACCCCGTCGTCCTTCATGCGCTGCAGGATGTAGCGGTCCACTGTCGGATCGACGTTGACCGTGCCGCGCAGCCGCCTGTGCCGCCGCAGGCACTCGAGCATGTAGTCGTTGTACTGGCCGAAGATGCTGATGCCGGCGATCACGCCGAAGTGCACGCCGTGCGCATCGAGCACGGCGAGGTAGTCCTCGGCCGTGAAGCTGTAGTCGGGGACCAGCCAGGCCGAGTCGGCCAGCGGCATGTCCCTCCTGAAGATGTGCGCATGCGCGTCGACGACGGGCGGATCGTAGCCGGACATGGTCAGCCGCCGGCCCCCGGCATCGGGTATTCGTCCGCGTTCAGCACCCAGCCGGGCATCTTCGAGAAATCCATGCGCGGCGGCGCGAAGATGTCCACCAGCTGGTTGCCGCCCTTCTCGGTGGCGGCCGAGGTGTGGATGGCCGGCGGCGGGATCACCGCCAGCGACGGCGCCGGGCAGAGCTCATGGTCGTCCTCGCGCCACAGCCGCTGGTCGGCCACCCAGGGCCAGCGGATGTGGTGCACGAAGGCGCCCTTCAGCGCCAGCGAGCCCTGCTCGAAGTCATCATGGTGGTGCGGCGACAGCCTGGTGATGTCGCGCGGATCGGGTTCGTAGGGCAGCACGTTGATCATCATCGTGGTGCACCGGAAGATGCGCCCGAAGCGACCCGGCTGCGGCGGCACGTCGAGGCTGTAATGCCGGATGCGGTAGCCCCCCGGCGGTGCCGGCCACGTCTGGTACGGCGGGATGTGCGGGTGCGGCGTGGCATAGCCGTCGGCGTTGGCCGCCTTTGCCGCGATGTCGGCATTGGCGGCGGAGAACACCCGCACCAGCTCGCCGGCCTGGCGCAGCGTCACCACGCTGTCGCCGGGCGGCACGATGGCCAGCGTGTAGCCGGGGATATCCACGGACTCGCCGCCGGCCTCGATGCGAGCGCCCTCGCCCTGCCCGGGCAGGAACAGCATGTACTCGTCCTTCTGGCCGCGGCGCTCGAAGCGCGCACCCGGCGAGACTTCGGAATAAGCCACCACGAAGTTCTGGCCGCGCCCGTACCAGGTGCGCGACTCGCGCGTGGACTCGGCGGGCGGCAGCGCGCCGAACTTCACGTATTCGGCGGCGGCGAAGCCCGCCGCGGCCACGGGCCTGGCGTCCTTCTGCGGCGCCAGCTTCGAGCGGGGATCGTACGATTCGTACATCAGGCCTCCGGCTGTTTTCAGAGTCGGACGTGCTCGGCGCCCTTGAGTTTAAGGCGCTGGCGCACCTCGGTGGGCGTGGCGGGTTCCAGCGACAGCTCCCGCAGGATGCGGCAGATCTTCTCCACCTGCTCGGCGTTGGAGCTGGCGAGCCGTCCGGGGCCGATGTACAGGCTGTCCTCCAGCCCCACGCGCACGTTGCCGCCGAGCAGCGCCGCATGCGTGCACATGGCCATCTGGTGGCGCCCGGCTGCAAGCACCGACCACTCCAGGTCATTGCCGAACAGGCGCTGCGCGGTGCGCACCATGTGCAGCAGCTGGTCCAGTTCCGCGCCGATGCCGCCGGGGATGCCGAGCACGAACTGGATGAACAGCGGCGGCTCGTAGCGGCGGCGCTCCAGCGCGATGGCGAGGTTGAACAGGTGGCCGGTGTCGTAGCACTCGAACTCGAAGCGTGCGCCATGGCCCTCGCCCAGCCGCCGCATCACCGTGTCGATGTCCTCGAAGGTATTGCGGAACACGTGGGTGCGGGCGATGGCGCGGTATTCCTCCTCCCATCCGTACTTCAGCGACGGCAGCTTCTCCAGCGCCATGAAGCCGGCGAAGTTCATCGTGCCCAGGTTCAGCGAGGTCATCTCCGGGCTGATCAGCTCGGGCGCTGCCAGGCGCTCCTCCAGCGTCATGCCGGGGCCGCCGCCGGTGGTGATGTTGATGATGGCGTCGCAGCGCGCGCGGATCTGCGGCAGGAACTGCATGAACACTTCCGGGTCGGCGGTGGGGCGCCCGTCCACCGGGTCGCGCGCATGCAGGTGCAGCACCGCCGCGCCGGCCTTGGCCGCGGCCACCGATTCCTCGACGATCTGCGCCGGCGTCAGCGGCAGGTGCGGCGACTGGCTGGGCGTGTGGATGGAGCCTGTGATGGCGCAGGTAACGATGACGGAACGTGCCACGGCGATCGATTCCCCCCGGATGGTCCCGAGCTTACAGCTTCGGATTGGTCGGTGGCGTGCCGCCCTGGAACCAGGTCTCGAAGCGCCGGTAGCTGCACAGCCAGCGACCGTCGGGGGCGCGCTGCATGCGGTCGGTGATCAGCGAGACCGTGATGGGCGGATGCGTGGGCAGCACTGGCACGCCGTCGGCCGCCCACAGCAACAGGTACCAGGTGCACTCGGCGCGGTCCGGCGAAGTGAAACGGGCGCGGAAGTTGGTCACCGCGTGCACCACGGTGCGGGCGCCGCGGTCCTCGCGCCACTTGTAGAACGCGCGGATCTTCTCCCTGCCCACGTAGGTGGCCTCGGGCCCGACGAACTCCGCGTCCTCGGTATAGTAGTCCGGCGCGTTGCGCCCCCAGTTGGTGTCGACGTCGTGCCAGTACTCGTGCAGCGTCTCGATCAGTTCCTGCGTGGCCAGCAGGCGTTCGGTCCGGTCCATCAGTTCACTCCAGTTCTCGGCCGGCGCGGGCCAGGTCGCGGCCGGCGGTCTCGGGCAACAGGAAGGTGGCGATGATGGCGCAGCCCATCGCCACCGAAGCCATGATCAGCATGCCCATGCTGATGCGGGTGTCCAGCATGGCCGCCGTGAAGGTGACGCCCATGATGAAAAGCCCGGTCATCGCGCGGCCCAGGTTGTAGGCGAAGGCCTGGCCGGTGCCGCGCAGCTCGGTGGGGAACAGCTCGGAAAAAAACGGCCCGAACGAGGCATAGATGCCGAACTGGAAGAAGCCGTACACCAGGCCGGCGGGCATCAGCGTCCACGCCGAGCTGCCCAGCGGCGCCAGCAGGTAGAAGCTCACCGTGGCCAGGAAGCCGATGCCGAAAAGGCGGAAGATCATCCGCCGGCCCAGCCGGTCACTCCAGTAGGCGTTCACCAGGCAGCCCAGCAGGCCGCCGAAGCTGTTGGCCAGCACGTACAGCCCCGCGATCGACACCGACAGGCCGCGCTCCTGCTGCAGGAAGGTGGTGAGGAAGTTGCTGATCGCATAGCCCGCGCCCTGCGCGCCCACCGCCAGCAGCGCCGCCAGTGCGGTGACCTTGACCAGGCCCGGCGAGAAGATGCCCAGCGGATGGGTCTTGCGGCCCTCCTCGCGCATGCGCCGCTTCGCCTCCAGGTACACCTGCGAGTCGTCGTCGGAACGGCGCACGAAGAACACCAGCAGCGCCGGCAGCAGGCCGATCCAGAACACCACGCGCCAGCCCCACTCCTGCGGCAGCACCGCCACGAACGGGCCGGCCAGCAGTGCCGCCAGCGCCGAGCCGATGGTCACCGCGCTCTGCATGGTACCCACGGCCTTGCCGCGGTGCCGGGGCGAGACCATTTCGGCCAGCAGCACCGCGCCCACGGCCCACTCCGCGCCGAAGCCCAGGCCCTGCAGGATGCGGATGACGAACAGCTGCTCGTAGTTCTGCGCGAACCCGGACAGGAAGGAGAACACCGAGAACCACAGGATGGTCAGCTGCAGGATGCGCGCGCGGCCGAAGCGGTCGCACAGCCAGCCGCCCAGCCAGCCGCCGATGGCGGTGGCGAAGTAGTTGGCGCTGGCGATGCTGCCGGCCTGTTCCAGCGTCATGCCCAGCGCCAGCACCAGCACCGGGATCAGGTACTGGTAGACCAGGCCGTCCATGGCGTCGAGGCCCCAGGCCGTGGTGCAGGTCCAGAACACGCGCCGCACGCGTGCATCGGCGGTGCGGTACCACTCGAAGGGCGAGCTGCGCGCGGGAACCGGCTGGCCCGCCAGGGCTTCCTCAGTACGCGCGCCGGTATATGCCATGTGCATCCTCCGCCGTGACCGTGCGCGGGTTCTGCACCAGCAGCCGCTGCACCTTCATTGCCGCTTCCGTCATGCGCGGCAAGGCGGACTCGGGCACACCCAGCTCCGACACGCGCAGCGGCATGCCGCAGCGTGCCAGCAGCGTGCGGATCCTCTCCACGCCGCGCCGCGCGACCTCGAGGTCGTCCCCGTCCCCGTCCACGCCCAGCGCGCGCGCGATGTCGGCATATCTGCCCGGCATGGCCGGCAGGTTGAACTCGAGCACGTGCGGCAGCATGACCGCGTTGGAGACCCCGTGGGCCACCCCGAAGTCACTGCCGAGAGGATACGCCAGCGCGTGCACCGCGGCAGTGTTCACCGGTCCCAGGCACAGGCCGCCGCACAGGCTGCCCAGCGCCACGTCGGTGCGCGCGGCGAGGTCATCGCCGTTGTCGAAGGCACGCACCAGGCTGCCGCCGATGCGGCGGATGCCCTCCAGTGCCCAGCCGTCGGTCAGCGGATGCGCCTGCCGGTTGGCATAGGCCTCGATGCAATGGGTCAGCGCATCGATACCCGATGCGGCCGTGACGGTGCGCGGCGCACCCACCGTCAGCGAGGGATCCACGAAGGCGGCGTCGGGCACCAGGTGCGGGGAGATCACCGCCTTCTTCTGCCCGTCGGACGGGTCCTGCACGATGGCGATCGGCGAAACCTCGCTGCCCGTGCCCGCCGTGGTGGGCAGGCAGGCCAGCGGCAGCGCGCGGCGTGCCAGCAGGCCGATGCCGAATACCTGCCCGATCCCCTGGGCACCATCGGCCAGCGCCGCCACCAGCTTGGCCACGTCCATGGCGCTGCCGCCGCCGACGGCCACCACCGCGGTGGCACCGCAGTCGCGCGCGGCCGCGATGCCGCGCGCGAGATCATCCACGTGCGGCTCCTGCGCGATGCCGCTCCACACCTCCGCGCGCCGTCCCTGCGCGCGCACCGCCGCCAGCAGCGGCTCGCACAGCGCCACCAGCGGCGGCGCCGTGACCACCAGCACCGAGGCGGCATCCAGCGTGTCGACCCAGCGCGCGCAGGCTTCGAGGCCGTCCGGCCCGAAGGCCAGCCTGCGCGGCACGCACAGCGTCAGCGGCCGGATCATGCCTGTGCCGTTCAGAAGCGCACCCTCACGCCGGCCCGGAACTGCGCACCCTGGGTGTCGAAGTAGATCGGGTTGGTCGGGTAGTTGGTGCCCGGACCGGCGATGCCGCCGGCTGCGAACGGGGGATCCTTGTCGAGCAGGTTGTTGATCGCGCCGAAGATCTCCCAGCTGCCGCCGGCATCGCCGAAGGGCACCTTGTAGCTGGCCGAAAGGCCCAGGTAGGTGCGACTGGACACGGTGTTGTCCGAAACCGTGTTCAGCGGCACCGCGCTGGTCAGGTCGCTGTAGCTGGCCTGGATCAGGGCGTCGTAGCGCGGGTCATCCGGGCCGATCCACATCACGTTGAACTTGGCCGAGGGGATGTGGCGCACGCTCAGCGTGGTGCTGAAGCGGTCCAGCGAGTAGGTCAGCCAGTTGTTCAGCATCCACTTGGGGCCGTTGACGAAGTCGGCGAAGGCCGACACGCCCGTCTGGCCCGCATAGTCGATGAACGACGCACCCGGCGCGCTCTGGAAGCGCAGGTCGTAATTCATCGTGGCCATGGAGCGCAGGTGCAGGGTGCCCTTGCCCCAGTCACCCAGCCGCGACAGCGGCAGCGTGTAGTCCAGCTCCACGTCCATGCCACGCGACACGAACTTGCCCAGGTTCACCTGGCCGGCCTGGATGAACGTGATGTTGGTGCGGGTGTCGTCGGAGAAGGTGATGCGGTCGCAGAACCCCAGGCCCTGGTGGCAGAAGTTCACGATCTGCTGGGCGCCGGTGGAAGCCACCGCATCCTTGATGCGGATCTCGTACCAGTCCGCCGACAGGCGCAGGCCGCGGGCCGCACCGCCCGGCGAGAGCACCAGGCCCACGGTCCAGGTGTCGGCCTTCTCCGGCACCAGGCCGAAGTTGCCGGCCGAGAGGATGGGCGTGCCGTCGACGGAATTGCCGTCAAACGGGTTGTTCACGCGACCCTGCGTGGTGCCCTCCTCGGTGGGCACCGCCTTGTAGAACAGCTCGCGGAAGCCCGCCGCGCGCATGTCGCGCGAGCGCGTCGCGCGCATGCGCAGCCAGTCGGTGGTGTCCCAGATGGTCGAGAACTTCCAGCTGGTGAAGTTGACCGACTTGGTGGTGTCGACATCCGGCGGCAGCACGTTGTCGGGGTCCTTGTCGTGCGCCTTGTTGCGCGTCTGGCGGATGGCGCCGTTGAGCTCGAGCCGCTTGGCCCACGCCTGGCCGGCAAGCAGCGGCACGTTGACCTCGGCGAAACCCTCGATCACGTCGATCTTTCCACCGTAGTCCTGGCCGAAGGTAAAGGCCAGCTGGTTGTAGTAGGGAATGTCGCCGTGCGAGACGTCACCATCCTCGCCGCGGTACTCCACGCCGAAGGCCGCGCTGATCGGGCCGGCGCCGAAGCCCTGCGACAGGTTGCCGCTGACCGTGGCCGCCACCACGTGCTGCGAGTAACGGAAGAATTCCGGCGCCGAATCGTAGGCGTAGTCCATCGCCCCCGGCGTGATGTTGTGCAGGCCGAACAGGTTCAGCGGCACGCAGCCGGCGGCCTCGGCAATGCCCTGCAGCACCGCGCGGCACTGGATGTTGCCATTCGGCGCCCCGCCATTGAACTCACCCTCGTCCACGGCGTCCACCGCCCACTGGAAGAAGTGGTTCACGCGGGTGTGGCTGTAGGTCTGGTCGCGCTTGTTGCGGCCGTACTGGTAGTAGGCATCCCAGCTCCAGCTTCCCGGCAGGCGGCCGTTGAGGCCCACCAGGGCGCGCACCGTGTCGGCCTTGGAGCGGTTGATGCCGCTGTAGGTCTCGTCGACGTCCTTGCCCAGGCTGAAGCCCGAGCCCGGCGGCATCAGGTCGCGCACCTCCTGCGGCAGGAAGGCATTGTCGTGCAGGATCCACATGGAGCTGCGCGGGCCGGCGATCTGCTGCGACACGGCAACCTTGCGGCCGGCATAGGTCAGTTCTGCCACGCCTTCCAGCGCGTCGGTGAACTGCCAGCTGCCGCGCGTGTACAGCGAGTATCGCTTCAGCGGCACGCGCAGGGCCGAGTCGGCATAGGTGGAATCACCATCGCCGCCCATGCGCGGGAAGATGCCGAGGTTGCTGACGTACTTGCCCGGATCCATGTCGAGGATGCCGGTGCCGTCGTCATTGAAGCGCTTGTCGTACAGCTCCGGCACCGCGGTGACCGGCGCGGTGGGCGGAAGGTTGCGGATGGCACCGCTGGAGACGTTGTAGGCCTGGCGGGAACCCGGCCCGATGATGTAGTTGGGCTGGCCCAGGTAGCGGCGGTTGCGCGGGTTCGGCGCCGCATCGGGAGAGGTGCGCTGCGGGGTCGCATCCTCGTCGACCAGGCCGTTGTTGGTGTAGATGTCGTAGCCCTGCGCGCACCAGGTGCGCACCTCGGCGCAGTCGCCGATGCCGTCATTGTCCTGGTACTCGGCGCCGATCAGCGCGTGGCCCCGGCCGCCGCCGAAGGAACTGCCGGCGCCGAAGCTCAGGTGCTTCTCGTTGCCGTCTCCCCGGAAGGTGCGGCTGACGTCGTACTGCGCCTTCACGCCGGTGAAGTTGCGATCGAGGATCACGTTCACGACGCCGCCCACCGCGTCGGATCCATAGGCCGCGGAAGCGCCGCCGGTGACCGTCTCGATGCGGCCGATCAGCGCCGAGGGGATCACGTTCAGGTCCACTGCGCCGCCGTCGGAAGTCGGCACGAAGCGGCGCCCGTCGACCAGCGTCAGCGTGCGGGTGCCGGCCACGGGATTCATGCCGCGCAGGTTGGCGAAGTTCGATCCCACGTCGGCCGTGGGGAATACGCCCGCATTGGTCTCGGACTGGCGTGCGATGTTCATCGGCAGCGTCACCAGCACCTCGGCCACGTTCACCTGCGCAAGCCGCTCCATCTGCGCGGCATCGACGACGGTGATCGGGTTGGGCGCGTCGAAGCCGTTGCGGCGGATGCGCGAGCCGGTGACCGTGACTTCCTGCAGTTCCTGGAGCTCATCCTCGGCGGCGATGCCATCCGCGGGTGCACTTCCCAGCGCCACCGCCACAGCCACCGCAACCGCCGACACCTGCAAGTTCCGCCTGGTTCTCATTGCGTCCCCCAATGTAGGAATTGTTCGATCTGTCCCTGATGCCGGCGGATGCTCACATGACGCGCGCCGGAGCACTTGCGCAGGACGGAAGCCCCTTCGGCCTGCCACGGAAATTTCGCGCCGTAATTTCCCGGGCCGCGATTCCCGCGGTCGCGGAACGGCGGCAACGCTGATTGCGTTGCATTGCATCGCTTATCATGTCCGGCAGGCACAAACGGGAAGCACACATGCAGGAAGCGCGCGAAGCGGCAACACGATCCATCAACCCGGCAACCGGAGAACTGCTGTCCACGTGGCCGCTGGCCGACGCAGCGCAGATCGAACGGGCGGTGGCAGCGGCGCATCGGGCGGCACGCGACTGGTCGCGGCGCCCCGCCAGCGATCGCGCCGCGCTGTTGCGCGCCGCCGCCGGCGTGCTGCGCCGCCGTCGCGAGTCGCTCGCACGGATGATCACGCTGGAAATGGGCAAGCCCGTCTCCGAGGCGCTGGCCGAGGTCGACAAGTCGGCCTGGAACTGCGAGTACGTTGCCGAACAGGCGCCCGGCTGGCTCCAGGACGAGCACGTTGCCACGCAGGCGCAGGCCAGTTACGTCGCGCACCTTCCGCTTGGCGTGGTGCTCTCCATCCTGCCGTGGAACTTCCCCGTGTGGCAGGTGTTCCGCTGCGCGGCCGCTGCGCTGGCCGCCGGCAACACGCAGATCGTCAAGCACGCGCCCAACGTGCAGGGCTGCGCGAATGCCGTCGCGGATGCGCTGCGCGAGGCCGGCTTCCCGGAGGGCGTGTTCCAGAACCTGAACGCACCGGTGGAAGCCGTCGGCGGCATCATTGCCGATGCCCGCATCGGCGCGGTGACGCTCACCGGCAGCCCCGCGGCCGGCGCCAAGGTGGCGGCGCAGGCCGGCGCGGCCTGCAAGAAGTCCGTGCTCGAGCTGGGCGGATCGGACGCCTTCATCGTGCTCGCCGATGCCGACCTGGACGCCGCGGTGGCCGCCGGCGTGCGCGCCCGCTTCACCAACTGCGGCCAGGTGTGCCTGGCCGCCAAGCGCTTCATCATCGAGGAACCCGTGGCAGGTGAATTTGCCGCGAAGTTCGCCGCGGCTGCCGCCGCGCTGCGCGTCGGCGATCCGCTGGAGCCCGGCACGCAGCTCGGGCCGATGGCGCGGGAGGACCTGCGCGCCGCCCTGGCCACCCAGGTGCGCACATCGATCGAGCGCGGCGCGCGCGTGCTCACCGGCGGCGGCAGCATTGCGCGTGCGGGCTGGTTCCACGAACCCACCGTGCTCACCGATGTCACGCGCGACATGCCCGTGGTGACGCAGGAGACCTTCGGCCCGGTGGCGGCACTGCAATCTGTCCGCAATGCCGAGGAGGCCATCGCCTTGGCCAATGACTCCGCCTACGGCCTGTCGGCCATGCTGTGGACCGGCGATACCGGCCGCGCCCGCGAGCTGGCGCGACGGCTGGCCGTGGGCGGCGTGTTCATCAACAGCGTCACCGCTTCCGACCCGCGCCTGCCCGTTGGGGGCGTGAAGCTCTCCGGCTACGGCCGTGAACTGGGGCGCGCAGGCCTGCTGGAGCTGTGCAACCTGCAGACGGTGTGGGTGGCCTGAGCCCCCTCGCCCGCCGCCACGCGGGCACCCTCGGCTTTAATGCACGAGGAAGTGCCCGGGCCTTCGGCCGGATACGGGGTTCACGTAATGGAAGGCCGGCTCGGAGATATCCGGGAAGCTGTACTGGCGCGCGCGGATGGGACGATCCGGTGGCATTTCCTCCGCCAGTCGGGTGCCGCCGCGGGCGCCACCCAGCCCCTGGGTGATGCCGCCGCCGCGCTGGTCGCGAGGTGATTCAGGGCGCCCCGCGAGACGCCCCGCGAATGAACCTGCCCGCGCCCAGCCATTGCGGTAGGAGGCATTGAAGATGTGGTGCAGGTCCTGGATGCCGAACTTCCACTCGCCGTCCTCGAAGATCGCGGTGTTCTCGTAGATGCCACCGATCCAGGATCCGGAGCTGCCGTCCGCGCTGCCACCGTCCTGGAACAGCCTCAGCCGCGCATGGGCGCGAAGGCCATCCTCGGCCACATGGATCACCGGCTGCGTGAGCTGGTGGATGGTGAAGAAATCCGGCGTGCGCCCGCCAGTGGGGCCGCGCAGCTTCAGGATGCGGCGGATCCGCTCAGGCCCGACGTACACGCCGGCCCCGGTGATCTCCTTGGCGCCGCTGCTGGCGAAGGTATCGGCCATGCCGTCCCAGTCGGATTCGTCGAGGTAGTAGCCGTAGGCGCTGTTGAGGTTTTCGACCGCGTCCACCGCGATCGCGCCGCGCAGCGCCCGTTCCAGGGTGTCGACGTCCCAGTCCATGACATCCCTCATGTCGCGATCATTGCCGCGGTCACCGTGTGCATCCGCACGCAGCATCTGCGTCGGCAAGGCCACTTCGCCTGGCGAGGCCACCGGTCTGCCGGTCACCGGATGCACGAAGTGGAACTGCACGAACTGGCGCGCGGGATACAGGGCGAAGCGGCCCGAAGGCCGGTCCGGAGCCAGCGTGGCGAGCGTGGGCGGGCGCTGCGCGTCGCGCGCCCAGCCGAGGTCGTAGTCGGTGATCATGCGCGGTGTGTACTGCACCGAGGCCAGCTTCCAGCGACCATCCTCCTTGACGAAGCGGTTCTCGAACACGCCGAGTTCCCAGCGCGCCCACTCACCCCCCCGCCCCAGCATGGCGAGCTGGGTGCTGCGCGCGGCGGCGCTGCGGCCATCGGCGCCGATGGTGACCACGGTGCCGGTGAGGATGTGGTCGAACAGCTCGCCGCGGTTCAGCGGCGGCGCGCCGTACAGCCCGGCCAGTGCGGCGGCAATGCGCTCCGCGCCCCTGTACACTCCACCCGGTCGCGCCTCGAAGCTCCCTCCGGCAGCGAACAGGTCGGCGATGTCCGCATACATCTTGCGGTCCAGGTAGTAGCCGAAGGCGTGCTGCAGGTTCCGCACCTCGGTCTCGTCACGCAGCCGCGCGATGCGCATGGCCAGTTCCGACAGTGCCGCGGTGCCGGATTCGCGTGCCAGCCCATCGAGGGCCGCCGGCGGAATGACCATGCCCACGTGCCGTGCCTCGAAGTGGTAGGGCACGTCCCAGCGCGGTGGTGCACGGTGGCCGAAGGCATCGTAGTCACCCTCGTACTGCGGGAAGAAGCGCATGCGCGCAATCTTCCAGGCACCGTCCTCGAACACGTACTCGTTCTCGTGGATGCCGCCCGCCCAGGCAGCGAAGCGACCGAAGCGGCCGCGCATCGACAGCTCGTGCCAGGTGCCCCGCGCGCTGCGCCCGTCGCGACCCAGCGTGATGACGGGCTGCATGAGCAGGTGCGTGTGCAGCTGCCCCTCGTCCAGCCCCCGGGCGCGCCTTCCGGCCTGCTGCATGAAGTACCGGCGCAATGCCTCGCGGCCCCGCACCACCGTGCCGCCGGACTCGTAGCGGCCATCGGCGCTGAACAGGGTCGCGGCCTCGTCCCACAGGCCGGCGTCGATGAAATGCGCATACGAGTGCTGCAACCGCTTCACCGCCCGCACCGCCTCCGCCGCGCGCACACCGGCTTGCAGGCGCGCCAGCCGCTCACCCTCGGCCTGCCCGGCCATGGCCGACAGGCTCCAGGCAGGCAGCAGCACCGCGAGCACCAATCCCATCCATCGTGCGCCGCGCCTGCGTGCCAGCATGTTCGTTCCCCTGGCCTGTCGAGCCTCAAAGGCCGCCCGCCACCACCACGTTGGCGCCAGTCACATAGGAGGCGGCGTCGGAGGCGAGGAACAGCACCGTTTCGGCCACTTCCTCCGGCCGGCCCGCGCGCTGCATGGGCGCGCGCTTCTCCGCGACCTCCAGCCGGCCGGGCCGGTGCATCCCGGTGACGATGGGACCCGGCGACACCGCGTTGACGCGGATGCCTTCCTGCGCGACCTCGCGCGCCAGGCCGTTGTTCAGGCTGTCCATCCCGCCCTTCGAGGCCGCGTACCAGACGAACTCATTGGGCGATCCATAGAACGCGGCGCGTGAGGACACCAGCACGATGGAGCCGCCCTTGCCGCCGAAGCGCGTGGACATGCGCCTGACGGCCGAGCGGCAACACAGCAGCGCGCCGCGCAGGTTCACCGCCAGCACCGAGTCGATGGTCGAGGTGGCCGCATCTGCCAGCGGCGAGTGCGCGCCGGTGATGCCGGCGTTGTACACCATCACCGCCAGCGGGCCGCGTGCATCGGCGGCGGCGAACAGCGCATCGATGTCCGGCTCATGGGCGGTGTCCGCCCTGACGGCCAGCGCGCTGCCGCCCTCGGACTCGATGCGCCGGACCACCGCCTGCGCGCGTTCCCCGTTGCTGGCGTAGCTCAGCACCACGTCGTAGCCACGCCGCGCGCCCAGCACCGCAATCGCCTCGCCGATGCCGCGGCTTCCTCCCGTTACCAGCAACACGCCTGAACTCATGTGCACCTCATGTGACCCGACCAACCGTATGCCACACCCCGGGGCGCAACTTGCCCCAGGAGGCAGGCGACGTTGCCATCCGGGACAAGAATCGGCGTGGCGATTCCCTAGCCTTGGGACATTGCCCCGCAGGCCCAGCCATGAACGCCGTCATCGAGCCCCGCCGCGTCCTGCACAACCCGCCGCCCGATCCTCATCCGCGCCGGCCGAAGCACCGGCCGCCCCCGGGCGCGTGGGACTGCCACGTCCACCTGTTCGGTCCGTCATCGCGCTTCCGCTTCGAGCAACGCAACCCGTGCATCTCCAACGACGCACTGCCCGAGGATTATCTTTCCTTGCAACAGGTCCTGGGCCTGTCGCACGCGGTGATCGTGGGCGCCGGCGCCTACGGGCGCAACGTCCAGCACCTGCAATGGGTACTCGAATGCTTCCCCGGCCGCTTCCGCGGCGTGATCCTGCCACCGCCGGACCTTCGGCAGGCGCAGTGCGTACGCCTGCACGAGCTGGGCGTGCGCGGCATCCGCATGTTTTCCGGGCCGCCGGGCCACCAGTGGAGCCACCTGCCGCGCATCGACCCGTCGCTGGCTGCCATCGCCGCGGATGCCGGCTGGCACGTGCAGTACCGGAGCCTCGCCCAGGGGCACCTGCTGCAGGTGGCGCATGACCTGCTGGCCCTGCCCACGCCGGTGGTGCTGGACCACTTCGGCGCCATCGACGCGCGACTGGGCCCCGGCCAGCCGGCCTTCGAGATCATCCTGCGCATGATGGAAACCGGCCGCGTATGGGTGAAGCTGTCGGCGCCGATGCGCGGCACGCGCGAGCAGTTCCCCTACCCTTCGATGAGGCCCTTCGCCGAGGCGCTGGTGCGCCATGCGCCTGAACGGGTGCTGTGGGGTTCGGACTGGCCGCATGTCGAGCTCGACGGGCAGGCCATCCCCAATGACGGCGACCTGGTCGACCTGCTGGCCGAGTGGGTGCCCGACGAGCGCATCCGCCGCCGCATCCTGTGCGAGAACCCCCTGGAGCTTTACGCCTGAAGGCCGGCGCAAACCCGTCAAGCCGCCCGCCCGGCCGGAGGACCGGGACCGGTGGCGGCCGCCCCTCACCCGGCGCGGGGCACGCGATGCCAACCGTCCCGGGACGGCGGTCCGCCTTGCCTGCCGCGGTTTTTTTGCAGCGGACTGAAAAGGAGCGGCACTCCGCTGCGCTATGATCGATGCAAAGGCCCCCGGCACCCACCTACCCATGAAAAGCAACGCACCGGCCGCCGACCGCTCCCAGCGGGTGCTCCGTCGCAAGCAGGGGATTGTCGATGAGGTCTACGAGCTGATCCGCGCCGACATCATGGCGCTGCGCATCCCGCCCGACTCGCGCATCTCCATCGACGAGCTGGCCCGCCAGCTGGGGGTCTCGCAGACGCCCATCCGCGAGGCGTTGTCGCGGCTGGAAGCCACGGGGCTGGTGACCAAGCGGCATTTCGTGGGCTACTGCTGCGCCCCGCAGCTCGACCGCCGCCAGCTCGACGAGCTCTATGAACTGCGCCTGCTGCTCGAGCCGTTCGCGGCGCGCTGCGCAGCCGATCGCATGAGCGACGAGCAGGTCCAGGCCGTGGCACGCCTGGCCAAGGCCATGGAGCCAGGCGAATCACGCCGCTCCTACGACCGCTTCGCCGTGCAGGATTCCGAACTGCACGACCTGATCGCCAGCGGCAGCGGCAACTCGCTGGTGCGCGATGCGCTCTCGCGCCTGCACACCCACCTGCACATCTTCCGCCTGCGCTTCCACAGCGAGGTCACGCGCGAGGCCAGCGCCGAGCACGAGCGTCTGGTCGATGCCCTGGTGCGGCGCAACCCGGCCGAGGCCGAGGCGGCCATGCGCGAGCACATCGAGAAGTCCTACCAGCGCCTGCAGGCCTACGCCCGCAACTGATAACCCATGGCCGCATGGACGGCATGCCTTGACAGCGCGCGTCCTCTATCCTATAGGATATAGGAAACACACAAGGGGGGTCGTCACGTGGAATCCGTCCCAGGTTTCCCTGCCCAATCCAGCCGCGGTCACGTGGCTGGGTGGAGCACCCGGCAGCTGCTCGAGCGCGGCGATCTGGTCGCTCCGGATCTGGTCCGCCTCGACGTCGACATGCACAGTGGCGGCATCGGCGCGCTGCGTTTCATGCGCCTGACCTGCCGCAATGCCATCGACCGCGTGCCGGTCCCCGACATCGCGGACTGCTCCACCGGTTACACGCTGGTCGTGCAACTCGAAGGCCGCGGCATACTGGCGCAGTACGGCCAGACGGCAGAACTATCACCAGGCGACCTGGTGCTTTGTGACAACAGCGCGCCGCACCGGCACCGCATCGAAGCCGGCTCGTCGTTATTGCTGCTGCGTCTGCCAGCCAAGTCGCTGCGCCTCCATCTGCCCTCGCCCGACCAGTTCTGCGGCCGCCTGCTCGCCGCCAACACCGGCATGGCCGGCGTGGCCGCATCGCTGGTGCGCAATGTCTGCGTCGAAGCCAATGCGCACCTTCCGGCCAGCGCGCAGGAGTGCCTGTCGCGCCAGGTGCTGGAGACCGTGGCCCTGGCCTTCACGCTCGCATTCGGCCAGCTGATCTCCTCCTCCGCGGTGGTCGGCGGCCGCTATGCCCGCGCCCGCCTGTTCATCGAGCAGCACCTCAGCGACCCGGACCTCGGGCCGCACTCCATCGCGCGCGCATTGAAGGTTTCTGCGCGATACTTGCGGATGATCTTCGCGAGGGAGGGCGAATGTATTTCATCGTACGTGCTGCGGAGGCGCCTGGAAGAGACGGCGCGGCAACTGGCGGACCCGCGCTGGCGCGGCCGCTCGATCTGCGAAATCGCGTTCAACTGGGGCTTCAACAGCGCCCCGCACTTCAGCCGCAGCTTCCGCGGCCACTTCGGCATGTCGCCCCGTGAGTACCGCGCCCGACATGCCTCTGCACATGCCAACGCCCAGCCAGACCCTCTGGCAACCGCCAACTGAACGCCTGGAAAGCTGCGCGCTGAGCGCCTTCGCGGCCTTCGCCCGCGAGCGCCTCGGCGCGCCTGCGTCGACGGGAGACTTCGCTGCCGACTGGCACGCACTGCACGACTGGTCCGTGCGCGAGCGTGCGCGCTTCTGGAGCGGCCTTTGGGACTTCGCCGGCATCATCGGCGAGCGCGGCTCGCAGGTGCTGGAGCACGGCGATCGCATGCCCGGTGCGCGCTGGTTCGCCGACAGCCGCCTGAACTACGCCGAGAACCTGCTGGCTGGCGACGATGCCGCGCCGGCAGTGATCGCGCGCGACGAGACCGGCGCGCGCCGCGTGCTGACGCGCGGCGAACTGCGCCAGGCCGTGCGCTCGGTGGCCGCGGGCCTGGCCGCGCTGGGTGTCGGCCCCGGCGACGTGGTGGCCGGCTTCATGCCCAACGTCCCCGAGGCGCTGATCGCCATGCTCGCCACCTCGTGGCTGGGCGCGGCATGGACCTCGGTCTCGCCCGAGTTCGGCGCGGCAGCCAGCATCGAGCGTTTCGGCCAGACCGGCGCACGCGTGCTGGTGGCCACGGCGGGCTGCCACTACGCCGGCAAGGCGCACGACTGCCGCGCGCGCGTGGCGCAGATTGCCGCCGGCCTGCCGCAGCTCCACGCCGTGGTGATGGTGGGTGCCGGCGCCCTGCCCGGCTACGACGGCCGCGTGCTCGACTGGCAGCACCTGCTGGCACGGGATCCGGCGGCAGCGCCCCCGCCACGCCGGGTCGAGTTCAACTCGCCGCTGTTCATCCTCTATTCCTCGGGCACCACCGGCAAACCCAAGGCCATCGTGCATGGCGTCGGCGGCACGCTGCTGCAGCATCGCAAGGAACACCTGCTGCACACCGATGTCCGCCCCGGTGATCGCGTCTTCTACTACACGACCTGCGGCTGGATGATGTGGAACTGGCTGGTGTCCGCGCTGGCCAGCGGCGCCACGCTGGTGCTGTTCGACGGCTCGCCGGTGCATCCCGACCCGGACGTGCTGTGGCGCATGGCCGAGGAGGAAGGCATCACGGCGTTCGGCACCAGCCCGCGCTACCTCGCCACCATCGAGAAGGACGGCAGGGTGCCGCGCCGCTCGCATGACCTCTCGCGCCTGCGCACCGTGCTGTCCACCGGCTCGCCGCTGGCCGCACGGCAGTTCGACTACGTGTACGAAGCCATCTCGCCCGACGTGCACCTGGCGTCGATCTCGGGCGGCACCGACATCATCTCCTGCTTCTGCCTGGGCGTGCCGTGGCTGCCGGTGCTGCGCGGGGAGATCCAGGGCCCGGGCCTGGGCATGGCCGCGGACGTGTACGACACAAACGGCCGGCCGGTGCGCAACGAACGGGGCGAGCTGGTGTGTGCCGCGCCGTTCCCCTCGATGCCGCTGGGCTTCGTCGCCGATCCCGACGGCGAGCGCTATCGCCGCGCCTACTTCGACCGCTTCGCCAACACCTGGCACCACGGCGACTATGCCATCCGCACCGATGCCGGCGGCTTCGTGATCCTGGGTCGCTCCGACGCGGTGCTCAATCCCGGCGGCGTGCGCATCGGCACGGCCGAGATCTACCGCCAGGTGGAACGCCATCCCGAGGTGCTGGAGTCGCTGGCCATCGGCCAGAAGCAGGGCGAGGACGAGCGCGTAGTGCTGTTCGTGCGCCTGCGTCCCGGCGTGACGCTGGACGCGGCGCTGGAGAAGCGCCTGCGCGACAGCATCCGCGAGAACGCCTCGCCGCGGCACGTACCGGCGGTGATCATCGCGGTGCCGGACCTGCCGCGCACGCTGTCGGGCAAGCTGGTGGAACTGGCCGTGCGCGACGTGGTGCACGGGCTGCCGGTGGGCAACCTGGAGGCGCTGGCCAACCCCGAGGCGCTGGAGTACTTCAAGGACCTGCCGCAGCTTCGCGCGTGAACGACGGCGCGTAGCCGAGCGCCGCCCGCAGCTCGCGCCGGGCGGCGGCGAAATCGGCGCGGAAGCGCGCGTCCTGATGCATCGCGCCCGCCAGCACGGTGCCCAGGACGCGCCCCGCTTCCACATCGGAAGGGAAGTGCACGCCGCTGACCACCCGGTCCTCGCCCATTTCCCAGCCCAGCGCGAACAGCGCCTCGTGGCGCTCCGGCACCATCTGCGCCAGCAGGATGGCCATCATCGCGCCCACCGTGGCATGGCCGCTGGGATAGGAGGGGCTGTAGTCGCCTGCGGGGGGCGCCGGGCACGGGGAATCCGCCGGGAACCGCGCCTGTGCCGGTGCGCCGCGCTGACGCGTGCTGGCCAGCGACCGCTCCAGCGGGGTGAGCGAGGGATCAACCACGAAGGGCCGCGCCCTGCCCCAGCATTCCTTGGTGGCCTGCTGCTGGTGCCCGCGTTCAATGCCTGGGCTGCAGTGCATTTCTTCCGGGCCGCGGCACATTTCCGCGCCGACCTGCGCCGCCCGCAGGTGCAGGAGGATCCGGACCCGGGCTTCGCCCGGCAGGCACCGGCCGGCGGCTAGTTCGTTCCGCCCACCGTCATGGCGTCGATGCGCACGGTGGGCTGGCCCACGCCCACGGGCACGCTCTGGCCTTCCTTGCCGCAGGTGCCCACGCCGTCGTCGAGCTTCAGGTCGTTGCCCACCATGGACACGCGCGTGAGCACGTCCGGGCCGTTGCCGATCAGCGTGGCGCCCTTGATGGGCCGCGTCACCTTGCCGTTCTCGATCAGGTAGGCCTCGCTGGCGGAAAACACGAACTTGCCGGAAGTGATGTCCACCTGCCCGCCGCCGAAGTTCACCGCGTAGATGCCCTTGTCCACCGAGGCGATGATCTCGCCCGGGTCATGCGGGCCGGGTCGCATGTAGGTGTTGGTCATGCGCGGCAGCGTCATGTGCGCAAAGGACTCGCGCCGGCCGTTGCCGGTAGAGCGCGTGCCCATCAGCCGCGCATTGTGCGTGTCCTGCAGGTAGCCCTTGAGGATTCCGTTCTCGATCAGCGTGGTGCACTGGGTGGGCGTGCCCTCGTCATCGATGTTCAGCGAGCCGCGGCGCGAGGACAGAGTGCCGTCGTCCACCACCGTGCACCACTCGCTGGCCACGCGCTCGCCGATGCGATTGCTGAAGGCCGAGGTGCCCTTGCGGTTGAAATCGCCCTCGAGGCCGTGGCCGATGGCCTCGTGCAGCAGGATGCCCGGCCAGCCCGGCGCCAGCACCACGGGCATCTGGCCGGCGGGCGCCGGCACGGCCTCCAGGTTCACCAGCGCCTGGCGCACGGCCTCGCGCGCCAGCTGCAGCGGACGGTCGCCGGCCACCAGCTCGGCCAGCGTGTAGCGGCCGCCGGCACCGGCATAGCCCATCTCGCGCCGCCCGTCCTGCTCCACGATCACCGACACGTTGAAGCGCACCAGCGGCCGCACGTCGGCGGCGAGGCGGCCATCGCTGGTGGCCACCAGCACGATCTCGTGCACGGCGTGGCAGCTGGCGTTCACCTGCTTCACGCGCGCATCCATGGCGCGGGTCTCGCGGTCCACGCGCACCAGCCATTCGACCTTCAGGGCATCGTCGAGGCTGGAGACGGGATCCACTGGCTGGTACAGCAGCGGCGCGTCCACGCGCTTCCAGGCCTGCATGCCCTTGCCCGGCGCCTGCCGGGCGATGGCGCGCGCCGCGCGCGAGGCCTCCTCCAGCGCATCGGGCTGGATCTCGTCCGAGTAGGCGAAGCCGGTCTTCTCGCCGCTGATGGCGCGCACGCCCACGCCTTCCTCGATGCTGGCCGAGCCTTCCTTGACGATGCCGTCCTCCAGCGCCCAGGACTCCTCGCGGGAGACCTGGAAGTACAGGTCGGCGGCGTCCACGGCGTGGTCCAGCACCAGGCCCAGCGTGCGATCCAGCCGCGACTCATCCAGCCCGCCGGGAGCAAGGATGGTGCGGCGCGCAAGGGCAAGGTTGTCGGGAATGGCGCTCATCGGGGGTCCTTCAGGAGATAGTGCGCCCGAGAACGCGGTGTTCAAGGGCCGGGAATTCTCGCCGCACGCGGGCCTGGCGTTCCAGGTCGACGGCGCCCACCGCCACCCCCTCGCCATCGGCCAGCTCGCCGAGCACGCCGCCCCAGCAGTCCACCACCATGCTGTGGCCATAGGTGGCGCGGCCATTGGCATGCTCACCCACCTGCGCCGAAACCACAAGGTGGCAGAGGTTCTCGATGGCGCGGGCACGCACCAGCACCTCCCAGTGCGCCCTGCCGGTGGGCACGGTGAAGGCCGCCGACACCACGAAGTACTGCGCACCCAGCTCGATCATGCGGCGGAACAGCTCGGGGAAGCGCATGTCGTAGCACACGGCCACGCCGATGCGGCCAGCGGGCGTATCGAACACACCGGGCGCGCGGCCCGGCACCATGCCGGCGGACTCTCGATGCGACTCGCCGGCACCGGGCACGTCCACGTCGAACAGGTGGATCTTGTCGTAGCGGCCGATGCGCCGCCCGTCGGGCCCGTAGACCAGGCTGGCCGGCGCCACGCGCCGCTCGCCGGGCACCTGCAGCGGCATGGTGCCGCCCACCAGCGTGATGCCCAGCTCGCGCGCGGCCGTGGACAGCATCTGCTGGATCGGTCCCTCGCCATCCTCCTCGGCGATCGCGCGGCGCTGCGCGCTGCTCCCGGCCATCAGCGCGAAGTTCTCCGGCAGCACCGCCAGCCTCGCGCCCCGGTGCGCAGCCTCTTCCAGCAATTCGCGCGCCCGCGCCAGGTTGGCCGGCACGTCCAGGCCGGAGGTCATCTGCACCGCCGCCACGTTGAAGGGTCCGCTCATGCCAGCACCACGTCGAAATGGTCGATCGCGTACAGCGGCTCGGCCTGCAGCCGGATGGGCCGGCCGACCTGAGTCTCCAGTTCGGCCAGCACCGCCGCCTCCTCGTTCTGCAGCCAGTCCACCACGTCCTGGTGCGCCAGCACCACCAGCTCGTCGCTCTGGAACTGCCGGCTCTGGCGCATCAGCTCGCGGATGATCTCGTGGCTGACGGTCTCGGGCGTGCGCACGTAGCCCTTGCCCTGGCACTGCGGGCAGGGCGCGCACAGCAGGTGCTCCAGGCTCTCGCGCGTGCGCTTGCGCGTCATCTCGATCAGCCCCAGCGGCGACACGCAGGCAATGTGCGTCTGCGCGCGGTCCGTGGCCAGCGCGGACTGGAATGCCTCCAGCAACGCCTGGCGGTGGTCGGGATCCTGCATGTCGATGAAGTCGAGCACGATGATGCCGCCGAGGTTGCGGATGCGCAGCTGGCGCGCGATGGTCACCGCGGCCTCGAGGTTGGTGCGGAAGATGGTCTCCTCGAGGTTGCGGTGGCCCACGTAGCCGCCGGTGTTCACGTCCACCGTGGTCATGGCCTCGGTCTGCTGGATCACGATGTAGCCGCCGGACTTCAGCGGCACGCGCGATTCCAGCGCACGGCTGATCTCGTCCTCCACGCCGTGCAGGTCGAAGATCGGCCGCGGCGCCTGGTGCAGCTCGATGCGGTCGGCGTACTCGGGCATGAAGGTGCGGCAGAACTCGCGCATGCGCTCGAACTCGGCCGGCGAGTCCACCAGCACGCGTCGCACCTCGGGGCGAAGCTCATCGCGCAGCACGCGCGTGGTCAGCGGCAGGTCCTCGTGCACCAGGTTGCCGGCCGGCGTCTTCGCGGCGCGCTCGTTCACGTGTGTCCACAGCCGCTGCAGGTACAGCATGTCGGCGTGCAGCGCGGGCAGCTGCGCCCCCAGCGCAGCGGTGCGCACGATGTAGCCGCCGCCGCCATGCTGCGCGGCCAGCGTGGCCACCATCTCCCGCAGCCGGGTGCGCTCGGCCTCCGATTCGATGCGGGAGGACACGCCGATGCCCGAGCCGCGCGGCATGTAGACCAGGTAGCGCGAGGGCAGCGACACGTGCGTGGACAGGCGCGCGCCCTTGGTGCCCAGCGGATCCTTCACCACCTGCACCAGCAGCTCGTCACCTTCGCGCACCAGCGTGCGGATGTCGGCCTCGGCCGGCCGCTCATGCTGGGCGTCATTGCCCGGATCGGGCGGCGGCGCCAGGATGTCGGCCACGTGCAGGAAGGCCGTGCGCGCCAGCCCGATCTCCAGGAACGCGGCCTGCATGCCCGGCAGCACGCGCATCACCCGGCCCTTGTACAGGTTGCTGACCAGCCCGCGGCGGCTGGCACGCTCGATGAACACCTCCTGGAGGGAACCGTTCTCCAGCAGCGCGGCGCGCGTCTCGCGCGGCGCGACGTTGACCAGGATCTCGATGCTCATCCGCCCTCCGTGCCGGGCCGGACAGCCTGCAGCAGCCGGGCGGTTTCGTACAGGGGCAGGCCCATCACGCCGGAATAACTGCCGGCAATATGGTCGATGAACACCGCGCCCAGGCCCTGGATGGCATAGGCGCCGGCCTTGCCCTCGGGCTCGCCGGTGTCCCAGTAGGCAGCGGCCTCTTCGGCACTGATGCAGCGCATGCGCACCTGGGTCACCGACATCGCCTCGATCACCTCGCCGCCGCCGGCCGGCGCGAGCGCCACGGCGGTCAGTACCTGGTGCGTGCGCCCGCCCAGGGTGGTCAGCATGCGCACCGCATCCTCGCGGTCGCGCGGCTTGCCGAACTGTTCATCGCCCAGCGCTACCACGGTGTCGGAACCCAGCACCGCGCGCGCGCCCCCATCGCGCCGCCGCCCCTCCAGTGCCTTGGCGCGCGCCAGCCGCGTGGCCAGCGCCGCTGGCCGTTCGCCGGGCAGCGGCGTCTCGTCGAGGTCCACCGGCAGCACCTCGTGGGGCACGCCGATCTGTCCGAGCAGCTCGCGGCGACGCGGTGAGGCCGATGCCAGCAGGATGGAGGGGAAGCGGAAGGACATGGCTACTCGCGGTGGTAGGGATGGCCGTCGAGCAGCATCACCGCGCGATAGACCTGTTCGGCGAACAGCACGCGCACCAGCGCATGCGGCAGGGTCAGCGCCGACAGTGACCAGCGCTCCTGCGCGCGGGAAAGCACCTCGGGTGCCAGCCCGTCGGCGCCGCCGATGACGAACACCAGGTCATTGCCGGCCCTCATGCGCTCGCCCAGCCACTGCGACAGCTCGATGCTGGTGCGCTGCTTTCCGCGCTCATCCAGCGCCACCACGTGGTCCTGCGGCCGCACCGCCGAGAGGATCTTCCGGCCTTCCTCGGCCATGGCGCGCGCCACGTCGCCGCTGCCGCGCTTGCCGGCGGGGATCTCGACCAGGTTGATCGGCAGGCGCGCCTTCAGGCGCCGGGTGTAGTCGTTGAATCCCTCGGTGACCCAACCGGGCATGCGCTGGCCCACCGCAAGCAGCGTGACCCGCACGGTCAGCCCCGCGGCCGGGCAGCTCTCCTGGCGGGCGTCTTCTTCGCGCGGGTGGAGGCGGATGCCGCCGCGGACCGTCGCGCACCGGCCTTCTTCGGCGCGGACTTCGCGGACCTTGCAGGCTTGGCGGACTTCGCAGCCTTCGCCTGTGCCTTGCCGGCTGCCTTGGACTTGCCGGCGGACTTCGCCCGGGTGCGCGCAACGGGCACCTTGGCGGCGGGCGCCTCCCACAGCTCCTCCAGGGCGTAGAACTCGCGCACCCTGGGCAGCATCACGTGCACCAGCACGTCGTTGAGGTCCACCAGTACCCACTCGCCGTCGCGCTGGCCTTCCACGCCCAGCGGGCGGAAGCCGGCCTGCTTGGCGCGCTCGACCACGCGGTCGGCGATGGAGCGGACGTGCCGGTCCGAATTGCCGGACGCCAGGACCATGCAATCGGAGACATCGGTGACCGACCGCACGTCAAGGACCTTGACGTTGACGGCCTTCATGTCTTCGAGGGCATCGACGACCGTCCTGACCAGGGCGGCGCGGGCGGGGGGACGGGACTGCTTGCGTGCGGCCATGTGCCTCAAGAATACCACCCCGTCTCCCTCAGCAGCTTGCAGACGCTGTCGGGGACGAGATAGCGGGGGTTGCGGCCGCGCGCGATCAGGGCGCGCAGCTCGGTGGAGGAGATTTCCAGCTGGGTCACTGCGTGCACGAACACGCGGCCGGCGGGGGCATCATGCAAGTCGCGCACCGAACCCGTGCCGCGGTCAACCATCACCTCGCCCAGCGGACCCTGCGTGGGCGCCTTCCAGCCCGGGCGGTGGGCCACGACCACATGGGCCAGTTCCAGGATCTCGCGCCAGCGGTGCCAGTTGGGCAGGCCGAGGAAGGCGTCCATGCCCAGCAGCAGGCACAGCGACCGGCGCGGGAACTCGGCGCGCAGCTCGGAGAGCGTGTCCACCGAGTAGGACACGCCGGTGCGCCGCGTCTCGCGGTCATCCACGCTGAAGCCCGGCTCGTCGGCCACCGCGGCGCGCACCATGGCCAGCCGCATCTCGGCATTGGCCAGCGTGCCCTCGCGGTGCGGCGGGTTGCCGGTGGGAAGGAAGCGCACCTCGGACAGCCGCACCGCCTCGCGCAGCTCGAACGCCGTGCGCAGGTGCCCCAGGTGGATGGGGTCGAAGGTGCCTCCGAATATGCCCAGCGGGCCTTCCTGTACAGTCACTTTGTCATTTCCTTCAGGCAGCGGTCAGGACCGGCCGGCCACCGGCGAATTCCGCCACCACCAGCGCCAGCTCGTCCCATGCATTGCCGCTGCGTCGACCCTTGGCGATCAGGTCCACCTCGGCCATGCGCGTGTCCAGGCGCGCAAAGAAGGCGCGTCCCAGGGGCCGCAGGCGCGACGCGGCGGCGGGTATCAGTTCCTTGTTGCGCGAGAACACGCCGGACAGGGGCGTGCCGGGCACCAGTGCCAGCCACAGCATGCGCAGCTCCTGCCACACCGACCACAGCACCAGCGGCGTCTCCACGCCCTCGGCGCGCAGGCCGGACAGCACGCGCAGCGCGCGCGGCACGTCGCCCTGCAGCACGGCCTCGCCGAGCTGGGCCACGTCGAAACGGCTGCTCTGCGCGCTGCTGGCCAGCACCTCGGCCGCGCCGGCGCGGGTCACGCCCGACAGCACCAGCTTGCGCAGTTCCTGCACCGCCGCCAGCAGGTTGCCCTCGGTGTGCTGGACCAGCACGTCCAGCGCCTCCTCATCCAGCTCCAGGCCCTCGGCGCGGGCGCGGGCGCGCAGCCACTGCGGAAAGCGCTCCAGCGTCGGCGTCTCCGCGTCCACCCACACGCCGGCGGCGTCCAGCGCCTGCACCCAGGAGGTCTTGCGGCTGGTCCAGTCGAGCTCGCCGGTACTCACCACCAGCATCAGGTCGGGACCGGCCATGCCCACCAGCTCCTGCAGGGCCCGGGCCCCTTCGGTGCCGGGCCTGGACCCGGGGATGCGCACCTCGATGATCCGCCGCGGCGCGAACAGCGACAGCGCCTGGCAGCTGGCGAAGATCTCGTCCCACGGGCCGCCGTTGGAACGCTCGATGAAGAACACCTCGCGTTCGGCGAATCCGGCCGCGCGGGCGGCGGCGCGGATGGCATCGGCGGCCTCTCCCAGCGTCAGGGGCTCGTTGCCCGAGAGCAGGTAGACGGGCGCAAGGCCGCGCTGGAGCTGGGCCGGGAGCTTTTCCGGAGTGGTTCTCAAGGCCGCTATTATAGGCCGAACCCCCTTCGCAGACGGGATCAGGCATGCCTACGCTCTTCGAACGCATCGTGGCCCGCGAACTGCCCGCGGACATCCTCTACCAGGACGACCAGGTCACCGCATTCCGCGACATCAATCCGCGCGCCCCGGTGCACATCCTGATCGTGCCCAACAAGCCCATTCCCACGGTCAACGACATCGCCGACGAGGACGCGCCGGTGATCGGCCGGCTGTTCCTGGTGGCCCGCGACCTGGCGAAGAAGCTGGGCATCGCCGAGGACGGCTACCGCCTGATCGTCAATTGCAACAGCCACGGCGGACAGGAGGTCTACCACCTGCACCTGCACCTGGTCGGCGGCGCGCCGCTGGGCGTGATGGTCGGGCTGCGCTGATGGCCGTCGCGCGCGCCACCGCGAAGAAGAAGGCCGTCCGCCGGCCGGCCACGAAGGCCGCGAGCCGGCGCCCGCGCGCGGATGACCCGCTGTACCCGCCGCTGCGGGTGAACCGCACCGGCCGGCTGAAGGTCTCGGACATCCACGAGATCTACTGGGAGGAAAGCGGCAACCCCAGGGGCAAGCCGGTGGTGTTCCTGCACGGCGGCCCCGGCGGCGGCACCAACCCGCAGATGCGCCGCTTCTTCGACCCCAGGCGCTACCGCATCGTGATGTTCGACCAGCGCGGCTGCGGCCGCAGCACGCCGCACGCCAGCCTGGAGGAGAACACCACCTGGCACCTGGTGGCCGACATCGAGAAGCTGCGCGAGCTGCTGGGCATCGAGCGCTGGCAGGTGTTCGGCGGCAGCTGGGGCTCGACCCTGGCGCTGGCCTATGCGCAGAAGCACCCCGAACGCGTCACCGAGCTGGTGCTGCGCGGCATCTTCCTGCTGCGCCGCTCCGAGCTCGAATGGTTCTACCAGGATGAACAGGGCGCGGCCTCGCTGTTCCCGGACCATTGGGAGCACTACGTGGAGCCCATCCCGGTGGAGGAGCGCCACGACATGATGCGCGCCTACTACCGCCGCCTCACCAGCCCGGACGCGAAGGTGCGCCATGCCGCCGCACGCGCCTGGTCAGTATGGGAAGGCGCCACCAGCAACCTGCGCACCGACCCGAACTACGTGGCCAAGTTCCGCGAGCCGGACTACGCCGCGGCATTCGCCCGCATCGAGTGCCACTACTTCGTCAATGGCGGATTCCTCGAGACCGACGACCAGCTGCTGCGCGACGTGCCGAAGATTCGCCATATCCCTGCGGTGATCGTGCAGGGCCGCTACGACGTGGTGTGTCCCATGCGCAGCGCCTGGCACCTGCACCGCGCCTGGCCGGAGGCCGAGATGGTGATCGTGCCGGACGCAGGCCACTCGGCCTTCGAGCCCGGCATCGCGCTGGCCCTGCGGCGCGCCACCGACAGGTTCGCGAAGCGCCGCTGAACCGCTTCGGGCGGGCACACTCGCCACGACTTTCCGGTGTTCCGCCGGCCGGCGGTTTACCATGGCCGCATGCATCCGGACTTCTGGCTTGACCGCTGGAGCAGGGGACAGACCGGCTTCCACGAGCCGGCGGTGAACCCCCTGCTGCAGCGGCACTACGACGCCCTCGGGCTACCTCATGGCGCGCGGCTGCTCGTACCCCTGTGCGGCAAGACCCTGGACATCGACTGGCTGCTCTCGCGCGGGCACGAGGTGCTCGCCACCGAACTGAGTCCCATCGCGGTGACGGCGCTGTTCGGGCGCCTCGGCGCCAGCGCGCAGGTGGAAAGGGCCGGCAACGGCCTGGAGCGCTGGCGCGCCGGCCGTCTGGAGGTGTGGGTGGGCGATCACTTCCAACTGCTGCCGGAGCAGGCCGGCCACCTGGAGGGCGTGTACGACCGCGCCGCGCTGATCGCGCTGCCGGCCACCCTGCGGCCAGCCTATGCCGCGAAGATGCTGCAGCTGGCGCCGCGCGCACGCCAGCTGCTGGTGACGCTGGAGTACGACCAGGCCAGCCTCGACGGCCCGCCTTTCAGCGTCCCCGTCGAGGAACTGCGAAGCCTCTACCCCGGCCACCTGCTGCACCGCCTGGCCTCGGAAACCATCGACGGCGGGCTCAAGGGCAAGGTCCCGGCCAGCGAGAACGTGTGGCTGCTGGAGCCGGGACAAGGGTGAAGCCCCTTCAGGGCTTCCATGCCGAGGCCGCACGCATGAAGGCCAGGGTCTCCTCCTCCAGCAGCGAGTTGTCGCCCGGCGGGAAGTAGCTGAGCTTCACCACCACCGTGCGCGTGGCCGGATCCACGTACACGTACTGGCCTTGCAGCCCGATGGCCGAGTAGGCCTCGCCGGGCAGGGTCCACCACTGCAGCGCATAGCCGCCGCGCTCGGGATGCTCGGGATGGCGCAGCGTCACCGACTCGCGCACCCACTCGGCGGAGACGATGCGGCGGCCGTCGGCCACGCCACCGTCGAGCATCATCTGGCCGATCCGTCCCCAGTCGCGCAGCGTGGCATTGAAGCCCGCTCCGCTGAACTCCCGGCCCGTGCCTTCCGGACCATCCATGATGTAGAAGCCATCGGCCTCGGCGCCCAGCGGCTGCCACAGGCAGCGCGCGGTGTAATCAGCCACCGTGCCCCCGGTCACCTTCTCCAGCAGCCAGCCCAGCACGCCGGTGTCGATGGTCTTGTACTCGAACAGCTCGCCCGGCTTCGCCTTGCGCGGCAGCGTGCGCGCCACGTCGGCAAAGCGCGCCACGTTCTTCACCAGCGAGGCAATGTGGTTGGCCGCGGCCACGCCGGGATTGGCGAAGTCGTAGCGCTCCTCGTAGTCCACGCCGGAGCGCATCTCCATCACGTCGCGGATGGAGGCGCCGTCGTAGCCGCTGCCGCGCAGCTCGGGCAGGTAGCGCACCACCGGATCATCGAGCGAGGCGATCTTCCCCTCCGCCAGCGCACAGCCCACCAGCAGCGAGGTCACCGACTTGGTCATCGACCAGCCGATGAAGCGCGAGGCCGGGCCGGTGTTGTTGCGGTAGATCTCGCTGACGATGCGCCCGTCCTTCAGCACCAGCAGCGCATTGGTATGGGTGCGCTCCAGGAAGTCGGTGGCCGGCAGGTACAGGCCGCGGAAGTTGTACTGGAAGTCCAGCGGCTTCTCGTCCCGCGGCAGGTTCCAGACCGGGCCCGCCCGCGGCACGGTCCGGGTGGTGAACAGGTCGTCCATGCGGCGGAAGGTCAACGCGCTGACGTTGTCGTCGAGCATGTGCCAGCGCAGCACCTGCAGGGCGACGGGGACGTCCGAGGCGGGCCCGCCGCGCAGCGGCTCGGGCAGCTGCTGCTGGCCGGAAGCCGCGCCGCAGGCCAGCAGGACGGCGCAAAGGAGCGTGCGACGGATGACCGGATGCATGTTCTTCCCTCCCCCTTGTCATTCCTTCTTGTCCGGCGGCCGCGGGCGAACCCTCCCCTTGCGGGCTCCGGCAATTGCCGGCGGTGCCGGGCCTCTCTAGTATCGCCTGTTCCTCGCGCCACGTGCGCCTGCTGGAGGATTTCATGCGTCCCGAAACGATCGCCATCCATGGCGGCTACACCCCGGACCCGACCACCAAGGCCGTGGCGGTGCCCATCTACCAGACCACGTCCTACGCCTTCGACAGCGCCCAGCACGGCGCCGACCTGTTCGACCTGAAGGTCGAGGGCAACATCTACACCCGCATCATGAACCCCACCAACGCGGTGCTGGAGCAGCGCCTTGCGGCGCTGGAGGGCGGCGTGGGCGGCCTGGCGCTGGCCTCGGGCATGGCGGCGATCACCTACGCCATCCTCACCATCGCCGAGCAGGGCGACAACATCGTCAGCGCCTCGGCGCTGTACGGCGGCACCTACAACCTGTTCGCGCACACCCTGCCGCAGTTCGGCATCCAGGTGCGCTTCGCCGACCCGTCCGACCCGGCCAGCTTCGAGAAGCTGATCGACGGCCGCACCCGCGCGGTGTTCTGTGAGTCCATCGGCAACCCGCTGGGCAATGTCACCGACTTCGGCGCGCTGGCCGACATCGCGCACCGCCATGGCGTGCCGCTGATCGTGGACAATACCGTCCCCACGCCCTACCTGTGCCGCCCGTTCGACTTCGGCGCCGACATCGTGGTGCACGCGCTGACCAAGTACCTGGGCGGCCACGGCAACAGCATCGGCGGCATCATCGTCGATTCGGGCAAGTTCCCCTGGGCCGAGCACAAGGACCGCTTCCGCCAGCTGAATGAACCCGACGTGTCCTACCACGGCGTGGTGTACACCGAGGCGCTGGGTCCTGCGGCCTACATCGCCCGCGCGCGCGTGGTGCCCCTGCGCAACATGGGCGCGCCGTTGTCGCCGTTCAACGCCTTCCTGATCCTGCAGGGCATCGAGACCCTGCCGGTGCGCATGGACCGCATCTGCAGCAACACGCTGGAGGTGGCGAAGTTCCTGGCCTCGCACCCGCAGGTCACCTGGGTGAAGTACGCGGGCCTGCCCGACCACCCGGACCATGCACTGGTGAAGAAGTACATGAAGGGCCAGGCCTCGGGCATCCTCACCTTCGGCGTGAAGGGCGGCCGCAAGGCCGGCGAGAAGTTCCTCGACGCGCTCAAGCTCATCATCCGGCTGGTGAACATCGGCGATGCGCGCTCGCTGGCCACGCACCCGGCCTCCACCACGCACCGCCAGCTCGGGCCGGAGGAACTGGCCAAGGCCGGCGTGTCCGAGGACATGGTGCGCCTGTCGATCGGCCTGGAACACATCGACGACCTGAAGGAAGACATCGACCAGGCGCTGAAGGCCTCGGCGGCCTGACGCCCCCCGGAACCGCCCCGCGTGACGGCGGGGCGGTTGCCGGCCCGCGCGGCCGGACTCACCCGGGCAGCCGGGGCATCCTAGAGACGGCACTGCCAGGTGAGCTTGCCGTCGGCGCCGAGGATGCCGTGCTCGACCAGCCACAGCCGCGCATCCTCGGCATCATTCTCGAACCACGCCCGGGCCGAACCCAGGCGGAAGCTGTAGCCCCACTCGTCCATGTCGGCGCAGGCACGCGCATAGCCGCACTGGGGCAGCGCGCACGACAGCAGGATCTGCAGGTAGCACACGCCGCATTCCTCGGCATGGTCGCCGCCGGCATCGGTATCGAGGCCCGCGCGCCGTTCGGGCGTCATGCAGATGAAGTGGGATGCCTCGTGCAGCACCGAATGCAGCGGCGTATCGGGGCGCGCATACAGCGTGCTGCCCTTCAGGCCCGCCTCCGAATCACCCCAGTAGCTGCCGGGAATGGGCTCGCCATCGGGCACCATGCGCAGGTCGAGGCCGAAGCGCGCCAGCAGCGCCGCGATGGCCGCGCGGTCCAGGCCCTCCATCCGCAGCATGGGCGGCCTACAGCGACGCCAGGCGCCGCATCACCACGCTGGCCAGGTCGCGCGCCAGCGCCTCGCGCAGGACGTCCTTTTCCCGTTCCTTGGCCAGCTGCCGCCGCTCGTCGTAGCTGAAGATGCGCGTCAGCACGAACGGCTCGGCAGGCATCAGGGCCTCCTGGCCGCGGCGCACTTCCACCTCGACCTCGTAGGCCAGCTCGTAGTCGGTGGGGATGTTGCGCGCGTCCACCGACAGCACCTTCTCGGTGAAGCGGTCGACCAGGATGCGCACCACCGCCTCGTCGGGACCGGCCACGGACACCAGCTGCGCGCCGGATCCGTCCAGCGAGCGGCGCAGCGCGCGGGTGAAGTCGCTGTGGCGGTCGGCCGGCCGCACCTCCACGCGCTGCAGCTGCGGCGACAGCGCGTGCCGGCCCTGCAGCTGGAAGCCGCAGGCCGACAGCAGCAATGCCGCCACCAACCCCGGCCACAACGCGCGTGAGGGTGCGTGCATCACACCACCACGTTGACCAGCTTGTTCTTCACCACGATGACCTTCTTCGGCTCGCGGCCCTCGAGGAAGCGCTGCACACCGGGATCGGCCAGCGCCGCGGCACGCACCACGTCGTCGGGCGAATCCGGCGCCACGCTGACGCGGCCGCGCAGCTTGCCGTTGACCTGCACCACCAGCTCGATGGCCTCCTGCACCAGTGCAGCCGGGTCGGGACGGCGCCACGGCGTGCGCCACAGCTCATTGCCCTGCCCCAGCTCGATCCACAGCTGGTGGCAGATGTGCGGCACGATGGGCGAGAGGCATATCACCGCGATCTCCAGCGCCTCCTGGCGCACCGCGCGCGAGGCCGGCGAGGACTCGCCGGCATGCTTGCCGATGGCGTTGAGCAGCTCCATCACGCTGGCCACGGCGGTGTTGAACACGCGCCGGCGGCCGATGTCGTCCTCGACCTTGCCCAGGGTGTGGTGCGCCACACGCCGCAGCTCGCGGTCGGCCGGCGGGAGCGGGCCGGCCAGCGCCGCCTTCACCGCGTCCGCGGCCACCGGGCCGCCGGCGGTCACGTGGTCGTACACGGCCTTCCACAGGCGGCGCAGGAAGCGGTTGGCGCCCACCACGCCCTCGTCGCTCCATTCCAGCGACTGCTCGGGCGGCGCGGTGAACATCATGAACAGGCGCGCGGTGTCGGCGCCGTACTTCTCCACCAGCGCATTCGGGTCCACGCCGTTCAGGCGCGACTTGGACATGGTGCCCATGCCCTCGTAGGTCACCTCGGAGCCATCGCTCTTGAGGGTGGCCTTCGCCTTTCGCGTGGCCGGGTCGATCACCAGGTCCACGTCGGCCGGGTTGAAGTACTCGCGCCGGCCCGCGGCGCTGGTGCGCACGAAGATGTGGTTCAGCACCATGCCCTGGGTCAGCAGGTTGGCGAAGGGCTCGGGCGTCTTCACCAGCCCCATCTCGTGCATCACGCGCGTCCAGAAGCGCGAGTACAGCAGGTGCAGGATGGCGTGCTCGATGCCGCCGATGTACTGGTCCACGGGCAGCCAGTAGTTGGCGCGCTCGTCCACCATGGCCTTGTCGTTGCCCATGCACGCGTAGCGCAGAAAGTACCAGGACGAGTCCACGAACGTGTCCATGGTGTCGGTCTCGCGCCGCGCGTCCGCGCCGCACTTCGGGCACTTGCACTGGTAGAACGAGGGCGTCTTCGCCAGCGGGTTGCCACTGCCATCCGGCACCAGGTCCTCGGGCAGGCGCACCGGCAGGTCCTCGTCCGGCACCGGCACGTCGCCGCACGCCTCGCAGTGGATGATGGGAATGGGGCAGCCCCAGTAGCGCTGGCGCGAGATGCCCCAGTCGCGCAGGCGGAACTGCACGCGCTTGTTGCCCAGGCCCTTCCTCGACAGCGCTTCGGCGATAGCATCCACCGCAGCCGCGGAAGCAAGGCCGGTGAACTCGCCCGAATCCACCAGCACGCCATGCTCGGCGTAGGCATCCTGCCAGGGCGCCTCCACCTTCTCGTACTTGCCGCTGGTGGACGCAATCACCGTGCGGATGGGAAGGCCGTATTTCGTCGCGAACTCGAAGTCGCGCTCGTCATGCGCCGGCACGGCCATCACCGCGCCCTCGCCGTAGCCCATCAGCACGTAGTTGGCCACCCACACCGGCAGCTCCTCGCCGGTGAGCGGATGCACCACCGTCAGCCCGGTGGGCATGCCCTTCTTCTCCTGGGTGGCGATGTCCGCCTCCATGGTGCTGCCGCGGCGGCACTCATCGACGAAGGCGGCCAGCTCCGCATTGCCCTGCGCGGCGGCCAGCGCCACCGGATGCTCGGCGGCCACGGCCACGTAGGTGGCGCCCATCAGCGTGTCGGCACGGGTGGTGAACACGCGCAGCGCACCATCGCGGCCCAGCAGCGCCCTGGTCTTCTCCCCGTAGGGGAAGTCCACTTCCACGCCCTCGCTGCGGCCGATCCAGTTGGCCTGCATGGTGCGCACGCGCTCGGGCCAGCCCGGCAGCTCATCCAGCGCCGCGCGCAGCTCCTCGGCATAGCGCGTGATCGCCAGGTAGTACATCGGGATCTCGCGCTTCTCCACCAGCGCGCCGGTGCGCCAGCCGCGCCCGTCGATCACCTGCTCGTTGGCGAGCACGGTCTGGTCGACCGGGTCCCAGTTGACCGTGCCGGTCTTCTTGTACGCGATGCCGCGCTCGAGCATGCGCAGGAACAGCCACTGGTTCCACTTGTAGTAGTCCGCGTCGCAGGTGGCCAGCTCGCGGCTCCAGTCGATGGCGAAGCCCAGCGACTGGAGCTGGTTGCGCATGTAGGCGATGTTCTCGCGCGTCCACTTCGCCGGCGGCACGCCATTGGCCATGGCGGCGTTCTCGGCCGGCAGGCCGAAGGCGTCCCAGCCCATGGGCTGCAGCACGTTGCGGCCCTGCATGCGCATGAAGCGCGCCAGCACGTCGCCGATGGTGTAGTTGCGCACGTGCCCCATGTGCAGCCGTCCCGAGGGGTACGGGAACATGGACAGGCAGTAGTACTTCTCGCCGGGAGCATTCTCGTCGGCGACAAAGGCATTGGCGGCCTGCCAGGCCGCCTGGGCGCTGCCCTCGACGGCAGCCGGTTCGTAACGTTCTTGCATGCGGGAGCGGTCGGAAAGGGGCCCATAAGGATACATGAGCCCCGAGGTTCCGGCCCCCGCCGGGGGCCGGCCCTACTCCTTGCGGATGGTCACGAATTGGGTCGTGGATCCGCGCTGGACCAGCAGCGCCACGAACTTCTTGTTCCTGACACGCGACTCCAGCTCGGCCACGGTCTTCACCGGGGAGCCCTCCACGCCGACGATGATGTCGCCGGGACGCAGCCCCTGGGTGGCGGCAGGCTCCTCGGCCCGCTCGATCACCAGCCAGCCCTGGGTCTGCATCTGCTTGCGCTCGTCCTCGGTGAGCTCGCGCACGGTCAGGCCCAGCGGCGCCGGCTTGGCGGCCGGGGGCGCGTTCTGGCCGCGGCCCTGGCCACCCTCGAACGAGGCCGGCACCGTGCCCTCGCGCACCAGCTCGACCACGCGCACCTTCACCTTGCGCAGCTTGCCGTCGCGCCACACCTCCAGCTCGGTCTCGGTGCCCGGCGACATGGTCGAGATCATGGTGGGCAGCGAGGAGTTGGACTCCACCGGCCGGCCGTCCACCGACAGGATGATATCGCCGGGACGGATGCCTGCCTTGTCGGCCGGGCCGCCCTCGCTGACCTCGCTGACCAGCGCACCGCGCGGCCGGTCCAGTCCGAAAGCCTGCGCCTCGGCGGCGCGCACGGTCTGGATGCGCACGCCGATCATGCTGCGCACCACGCGGCCGTTCTTGATCAGCTGCTCGCGCACGTTGTCGGCGATGTCGATGGGGATGGCGAAGGCCAGGCCCATGTAGCCGCCGCTCTGGCTGTAGATCTGCGAGTTGATGCCGATCACCTCGCCCTGCAGGTTGAACAGCGGGCCGCCGGAGTTGCCGGGATTGATCGCGGCGTCGGTCTGGATGAACGGCGGCGGCGCCTCCGGACCGTCGAACGGCAGGTCACGCGAGGTGGCGCTGATGATGCCGGCGGTCACCGTGTTCTGCATGCCGAAGGGCGAGCCGATGGCCACCACCCACTGGCCGGGCTTGATCCTGGAGGGATCGCCGATCTTCACCGAGGGCAGGTCCTGGCCATCGACCTTCAGCACCGCCACGTCGGTGCGCTCGTCGGTGCCCACCACCCGCGCTTCCATCTCGCGGCGGTCCCACAGCGTGACGACGACCTCGTCCGCGCCCTGCACCACGTGCGCGTTGGTCATGATGTAGCCATCGGGTGTGACGATGAAGCCCGAGCCCTCGCCCCGGCGTGGCATGCGCTCCCCCGGCTCGGACGGGAAGTCCGGCATGCCGAAGCGGCGCAGGAATTCCTCCAGCGGATTGACGGGCGCACCGCGCTCGCGCTGCTGGGTGGGCCGATTGCGCGGCCTTGCATCCACGCGCACGTTGACCACCGCGGGCCCGTAGCGCTCCACCAGCGCGGTGAAGTCGGGCAGCCCGGTGACCAGCGGCTGCACCGGGGCGGCGGCGGCCGGCGGGGTAGCGACCGCCTGCGCCGCCACGGACAGCATGGCCGGCTCGACGGTTTCGACCGGTGGCACTGCGGTGGAAGCACTGGGGGAGCAGGCGCTCAGCACGGCGCCGCCGACCAGCGCCATCAGCAACCTGCCGCTGGTGTTGTGCACGGACATAGATTTCGGTCCTCCGCAATCCATCGGTACCAAGGATAGACCCAATACTGCCGCAAGGTGTTCCTGCCACGGGGGCAGATGAACGAGGTTTAAGGCCCGCCAGGCCGCCTCGCCGGCCCCTGCCGGCCCTGTCAGGCGCCGGGCACCATCGCGGTGCGTCGCCGGCCCGCCCGGATCCCCAGCAGCAGCAACGCCAGCCCCAGCACCGGCAGGTTGCCGGTGGCCAGGTAGGGCGTATCGCCCTCGCGCGGTTCGAAGGCGCCGCGCAGCACCTGCGGGGAGAACTCCGGCGCCCGGGCCGCGATGCGGCCGTCCGGCGCGATGATGGCCGAGACGCCGTCGTTGGCGGCGCGCAGCAGGAAGCGGCGCGATTCCAGCGCCCGCATGCGGCCGATCTGCAGGTGCTGGTAGCGGGCCGGTGAACGCCCGAACCAGGCGTCGTTGGTGACGGTGACGAGCGCGCCGGAGGCTCGGATCTCCCGCCGCAGCAGCGCCGGGTAGGCATCCTCGTAGCAGATGTTCGGCGCCAGCCGCAGGCCGGCCGCCTCGAAGGGTTCCTGGCGGCGCGCGCCGCGCGTGAAATCCGAGTACGGCAGGTTCATCAGCCTGAGCCAGCTGCGCACGAAACCCGGCACCGGGAAGAACTCGCCGAAGGGCACCAGCTGGCGCTTGTCGTAGAACACCGGCTCCTCGCCCGCCAGCGCCAGCATGGAGTTGTAGTAGCGGTCGTCGGCGGGATCATCGGCCGGCTCCAGCCGCATCACCCCCATCACCACGTCCGAGCCGCGCTGGCGCGCCGACGACCACACCGAGGCCACGTAGGGCGCAAGGCGGTTGGCCACATCCGGCAGCGCCGACTCGGGCCAGACGATCAGGTCCGCGCCCAGCGCCTCGCGGTGCAGCCGCGCATAGGTCTCCAGGATGTTGTCCTGGTTGGACAGCAGCCACTTCATGTCCTGCGGGATCGCCCCCTGCAGGATGGCCACGCTGCGCGCCGGGCCGGCCGGTCTCGTCCATGCGACGTCGCGCAGCACCAGGCCGCAGGTCCAGGGCAGCACCAGCGCCACCAGCGCCAGCGCCCGCCCTGCACCGCGCTCCTGCCACAGCGACAGCAGCGCGCCCGCGCCCACCAGCAGCGCCAGGCTCACCAGCGGCACGCCGCCGACCGGGGCCAGGCCCGCCAGGAAGGTATCGGTCTGCGAGTAGCCCAGCGACAGCCACGGGAAGCCGGTGAGGAACCAGCCACGCCACCACTCCACCAGCACCCAGGCCGCGGGCACCCACAGCAGGCGCCCGGCCAGCGTGCCTGGCTCAAGCCAGCGGCGCACCACATGGCCGAGCAGCGCCTGGTAGGCGGCCATCACCAGCACCAGCGCCGCCATCACGGCCAGCGCCACCACGATGGGCGCGCCGCCGAAGCCGCGGATGGAGATGTACAGCCACCAGGTGCCGGCGGTGTACAGGCCGATGCCGAACCAGAAGCCCAGCCACCCGGCCTCGCGCGCGGTGGCGGCGCGCGACCACAGCTGCATCAGCAGCGCCGGCGCCAGCAGCGCCAGCCACCACTGGCCGTAGGGCGCGAATGCGAACGACAGTGCGGCCCCGCCCGCGGCGGCGACCAGGCAGGGCAGGCGGCGGCGACCAGCCGCGCGCGGCGCGGCCTCAGTCACTCTTGCCGTTGGCGGCCACGGCATCCGGTGCCGTGTCGCCACTCGCGGGCACGGTCACGCGCAGCGCCTCCACGCGCCGGCGATCGGCGCGCAGGACACGGAACTCGTAGCCGTCGAGCACCGCCGACTCGCCGCGCCGGGGCAGGCGGCCGAAGTGCGAGGTGACCAGCCCGGCCACCGTGTCGAAGTCGTCGTCGGGGAAGCTGGCGCCGAAATACTCGTTGAACTCCTCGATGCGCGTGGCGCCGCGCACCTGGAACTGGCGCTCGCCCTCGCGACGGATGTTCTTCTCGTCGTCGGTGTCGAACTCGTCGTCGATCTCACCGACGATCTGCTCGATCACGTCCTCCATGGTGACCAGGCCCGCCACGCTGCCGTACTCGTCGATGGCGATGGCCATGTGGTTCCTGCCGATGCGCAGCTCCTTCAGCAGCACGTTGACGCGCTTGGACTCGGGCACGAACAGGGGCTTCCTCATCCACTCGCGCAGCTCGAAGCGCGCATAGGCGCCCAGGGTGTAGAAGCGCAGCAGGTCCTTGGCCAGCAGGATACCCACCACCTTCTCGCCGTCGGCGTCGAGCACGGGGAAGCGGGAATGGCCGGAATTGATGGCCACCGACAGGATGCGCTGCGCGGGATCGTCCTCGCGCACGGTGATCATCTCGTTGTGCGGCACCATGATGTCCCGCACCTGCAGGTCGGCCACGTCGAGCACGCCCTCGACCATCGAGAGTGCATCCGAGTCGAGCAGGCCGCGGCTCGCCGCATCCGCCAGCACCTCGCGCAGCGCGGCGCGGTCCTTGGGTGCGGTCAGGCGGCGGATGCGCCGCATCACCGAATTGCGCGTACTACTGTCGTCGTCCTCGCTCATTGCGCTTTCTCGGGCGGCGCTTCGCCGCCACTTCCGTTGCGGAATAGGGATTGCGGAAGCCGAGCCGGCGCAGCACCGCGATCTCGCGCCGCTCCATGCGCGCGGCATCGGCATCGTCCTCGTGGTCGTAGCCGGCCAGGTGCAGCGTGCCGTGCACCACCAGGTGCGCCCAGTGCGCGGTCTCGCTCTTGCCCTGCTCGCGCGCCTCCCGGCGCAGCACCGCGGCGCAGATCACCACGTCGCCCAGCGGCTTCGGCCGCACCCGACCGGTGTCCTGCGCGGGGAAGGCCAGCACGTTGGTGGGCTTGTCCTTGCCGCGGTAGCGGCGGTTCAGCACGCGCATGCGCGCCGGGGAAACCACCTGCACGGCCATCTCGTGTCCGAAGCCGCGCGGGCCCAGCGCCGCCTCGGCCCAGCGCGCCATCAGTCGCGCGGATGGCGCCTTCGTGCGCGGCGGGATGCGGCACTCCACGATCAGCGGCGGGCGGTGCCTCATACCGGCGGGCTCTGCTCATAGGCGCGCACGATCCGCTGCACCAGCGGATGGCGCACCACGTCGCTGGCATCGAAAAAGGAGATGGCCACGCCGGCCACCTTCGGCAGCACATCCAGCGCATGGCGCAGGCCGGACAGCCGGCCGGCAGGCAGGTCGGTCTGCGTCAGGTCGCCGGTGACCACCGCGCGCGAGCCGAAGCCGATGCGCGTGAGGAACATCTTCATCTGCTCGGGCGTGGTGTTCTGCGCCTCGTCGAGGATGATGAAGGATTCATTCAGCGAGCGGCCGCGCATGAAGGCCAGTGGCGCCACCTCGATGATGTTGCGCTCGATGAAACGGGCGACGCGGTCGAAGCCCATCATCTCGTACAGCGCGTCGTACATGGGCCTGAGGTACGGGTCGACCTTCTGCGTCAGGTCGCCGGGCAGGAAGCCCAGTCGCTCGCCCGCCTCCACCGCCGGGCGCACCAGCACGATGCGGCGCACGCGCTCGGCGTGCAGCGCCTCCACCGCGCAGGCCACGGCGAGGTAGGTCTTGCCGGTGCCGGCAGGCCCCACGCCGAAGGTGAGGTCATGGCCGTGGATGTTGGCCATGTACTGCTTCTGGTGCTCGCCGCGGGCGCGGATCACCCCGCGCGGCACGCGGGCGGCATCATCGCCGGGCAGCGGGATCACCGGCGCGGCGCGCACGGGGTTCTCGCCCGCGCCTTCCACGATCTCGTGCTCGCGCAGCGCCAGGTGCACGTCGGGCAAGTCCACGGCATTGCCGCTGCCGGTGAGCTCGAACAGGTCCTTCAGCACCTGCGCAGCGCCGGAGGCGCCAGTGCCGGCGATGCGGAACTGGTTGCCGCGGCGACGGATGTCGACGCCCAGGCGCTGCTCCACCAGCTTGAGGTTCTGGTCCAGCGGGCCACACAGCGCCGCGAGGCGGTGGTTGTCCTCGGGCAGCAGCTCGAACTCCAGCGCCTGCGGCGCGGCGGAGTCGCGTTTCTTCACGCGCTGAGCTCCGTGCGCTGCGCCAAGGCCAGCCGGCCGCGCAGCGAATTGTTCAGCGCCTCGGTGATCTCCACGTCCACGAAACGGTTCACCAGCCTCTCGTCGCCGTCGAAATTGACCCAGCGGTTGTTCTCGGTGCGGCCGGCCATCTGGCGCGGGTTGCGCCTGGACGGCCGCTCCACCAGCACGCGCTGCACGGTGCCCACCATGCGCTCGCTGATGGCGCGCGCCTGCGCGTCGATCTGCGCCTGCAGGCGCGCCAGGCGCTCGAGCTTGACCTCGCGCGGCACGTCATCGGGCAGCGAGGCCGCCGGCGTGCCGGGGCGGCGACTGTAGATGAAGCTGAAGGACTGGTCGAAGTTGCATTCCTCCACCAGCTCCATGGTCTGCTCGAAGTCGCGCTCGGTCTCGCCCGGGAAGCCGACGATGATGTCGGTGGAGATGCTGATGTCCGGCCGCACCGCGCGCAGCCTGCGCAGCTTCTGCTTGAACTCCAGCGCCGTGTAGCCGCGGCGCATCAGCGCCAGCACGCGGTCGGAGCCGGACTGCACCGGCAGGTGCAGGTGGTCCACCAGCTTGCGCGTGTGCGCGAAGGCCTCGACCAGCGAATCGGTGAAATTCACCGGGTGCGAGGTGGTGAAGCGGATGCGCTCCACGCCCGCCATGGCGGCGATGGCGCGGATGAGCTGCCCCAGGTCCATGGGCGGGCCGTCCTCGCGCGGCCCCTCGTAGGCATTCACGTTCTGGCCCAGCAGCGTGATCTCGCCCACGCCCTGCGCCACCAGCCCGCGGATCTCCTCCAGCACCGAGGCGGCCGGGCGGCTCACTTCCTCCCCGCGCGTGTACGGCACCACGCAGTAGCTGCAGAACTTGCTGCAGCCTTCCATGATGGACACGAACGCGGTGGCGCCCTCGGCACGCGGCGCCGGCAGGTTGTCGAACTTCTCGATCTCCGGGAAGCTCACGTCCACCTGCGGCCGGCCGGTGCTGCGCAGGGCCTTGAGCATCTCCGGCAGGCGGTGGATGGTCTGCGGCCCGAACACCAGGTCCACGTAGGGCGCGCGCTGGGTGATGGCATCGCCCTCCTGGCTGGCCACGCAGCCGCCCACGCCGATGATCACGTGCGGGCGCTCCTGCTTGATCAGCCGCCAGTGGCCCAGCAGCGAATAGACCTTGTCCTCGGCCTTGTCGCGCACCGAGCAGGTGTTCATCAGCAGGATGTCGGCCGAGGCTTCGTCAGGCGCCGGCTCCAGCCCTTCCGCGGCGGCGAGCACGTCTCCCATGCGGGAGGAGTCGTACTCGTTCATCTGGCAGCCGAAGGTCTTGATGAAATAGCGACCGGACATGAACACCCTTAAGTGCGGAAGAGGACTCGGGATTCTAACGATTGTGCGACGCACAATGGGACGTCATCGCTATAGTCCAGGCATGTCGCCCGCGCCGCGCACCCCACCCTCCCGCCGGGCCCTGCCGGGGCTGCTGGCCGCCGCCCTGCTGGCCGGCGCCGCCGGGCTGGGCCTGGCAGCCCAGCAGTCCCAGCGCGGCCGGGAAGCCCTGGCCGGCAGCGAGGCCGGCCCGCCCCGGCACGAGTTCCACCTGGCGCGGCTGATCTACCGCTCCGGGGGCGGCTGGCGGGCCTGGCGGGACTGGTGGCGGATCGACTATCCCGAGGCCGAGTACCACTTCATCCAGGGCCTGCGCCGGCTGACACGGCTGGACAGCGCCGACGACAGCATCCACCTGTGGGCCACGGAGGAGAAGCTGTTCGAGCACCCGCTGCTGTTCGCCCAGCAGGTGGGCCGCTGGTACCTCGACGACCAGGAGACCGCAGCGCTGCGCGAGTACCTGCTGCGCGGCGGCTTCCTGGTCGCCGACGACTTCCACGGCAACGCCGAGTACCAGGTGTTCATGGAGGCCATGAGCCGGGTGTTCCCCGACTACCCGGTGATCGAGCTGGGACCGGACGACCCGCTGCTGCACGTGGTCTACGACATCTCCCGCCGCACCCAGATTCCCGGCAAGCGGCACCTCTACCGCGATGGCAGCGGCCAGGTCCGCGTCAGCCCCGACGGCACCCCGCCGATGTGGAAGGGCATCCTCGACGAGCACGGCCGCCTGATGGTGGTGATGAACTTCAACATGGACATGGGGGACTCCTGGGAGCACGCCGACGACCCGGACTACCCGCAGGAGATGACGGCGCTGGGATATCGCTTCGGCGTCAATTACATCCTGTATGCGATGACGCACTGACCGGAGGGGCTCAGCCCTCTCCGGCGGCGGTCCCTGCCGCGTCCGGCAGGTCCACCAGGAAGCGCTCATCGCTCCGGACGAAGGACTTCAGGAAGCGCGCCATGCGCCGCATCTGCGAGCGATGCTGGCGCAGCGCTTCGGCCTTGCGGCGCTGCTCCTCGGGCGAGAGCTCCAGCGACAGCAGCTTCCCGCCTGCCGATGAGGATGCCTCCAGGGCCTTGTGCGGGCGGAAGCCGCGCTGCCCCGGCCAGTGCCTGCCGGCATGCACGATGTAGCTGGCGAGCTGGGCGTCCGTAGCCGAGGCGGCCATCGCCTGTCGCACCACCAGGCCGGTGGCGCGATGGTCGGGGTGAAGGTCCTCCAGCGCCGGGGCGATGATCCAGCTCGGCCGGAACTCGCCGATCACCTGCGCCAGGTCGGCATGCAGCCCGGCCGCGGTGACCGGACTGGCGGCAGAAACGGCCTCGGCATACGGAATGTCGGTGCGCCGCGTGTACCGGGACCGGAACGGCTCGTTGCTGGCAGGATCGAGCAGGCGCACCAGTCCCCGGTCCGGGTAGCCCAGGATCCACAGGGTGGCTTCCGGCACGCCCAGCACACCAGCCGCCGCCGTCGCCTCCCGCAACCGCCGCTTGCCCAGCCTGACCATCTGCCGGCTCGTGGGCCACGGCGTGACCCGGGCCAGCAAGGCATTAAAGCGCGCACCGTCGCCGGCGGTCATCCATACGATGCCCACCTCCGCGCCCGCGGTGGCGGCGCGCTGCAACACGCCAGCGCAGCACAGCGTCTCGTCATCCGGATGCGGCGCCACCACCAGCACACGGTCCGAGGACGTGATCTGGAGCCGGGGCAGCTCGCGCGCCATGGCTGGCGGAACCACCGCCAGCAGCAGCGCCGCAAGCCAGCGCGGCAGGCGCCGGGCAACATGCAATGCAATCCGGTCGGGCTTCGCCATCAGGTCAATATGGGGGGTGCGCGAACCGTAATGAAGAGGCCTGTTCCCGGGACGGAAAAAATCAGGGATCGGCCGGCCGGCGGCGGCCAGGGCGCGGAAACAACGAGGGCGGAGAGCCGGAGCCCCCCGCCCCTCAGGCGATACCCGGGAGCCCCGGGCAGGAAGTCAGAACGGAATGTCGTCGTCGAAATCCGGGCTTCCCCCGGCCGGGGCCGCCGCCGGCGCGGAGCGCGAGCCGCCCATATCGCGGGTGTCCCGCGTCTCCTGCGGCGCGCCGCCCCCCCGACCGCCCAGCATCTGCATGTCGCTGGCCACGATCTCGGTGGTGTAGCGGTCGTTGCCCTGCTTGTCCTGCCACTTGCGGGTCT
>CAYVZE010000005.1:4174-56126 GCA_964455685.1 uncultured Steroidobacteraceae bacterium | reverse complement strand
CGCGACTGGTACCAGGGCGAGGGCTCGCTGCCCGACAGCGTGGTCCGCGCCATCATGGAGCGCCACAACGTGGGCTGGTGGAACTTCACCCTGCGGCTGTACGGCGACCCCGACGTGATCGAGGCGCAGTCGCGCGTGATCCAGCGCGCCTTCGCCGCGCGCACCGAGCTGCCCTTCGCCATCACGCGCTGGCGGCGCGAGGAGGGCACCTACGGGGGGCCTGCCCCGGGCGTGTTCCCGCTGCAGATCGTCAACTGGTACGGCGGGCGCGGCGGCCACATCGGCTTCTCGCCGGTGCTGCCGCCGGACGGCAGGCTGGTGGTGGAGCAGCTGGAGCGCACGCGGCGGCGCTATGCCGAGTTCGGCATCGATTACTCGGGCACCTTCTACATCAGCGGCCGGCACGTCATCAACGTGAACCTGATGCTGTACAACCGTGACGATGCGGACATGACGGCGCGGGTGCGCAACCTGTTCCAGACGCTGATCCGCGATTCGGCCGAGGCCGGCTACGGCGAGTACCGCACGCACCTCTCCTACATGGACGAGGTGGCCGGTTCGTTCGACTTCAACGACCACGCGCTGCTGAAGCTCAACGAGCGGCTCAAGGACGCCATCGACCCGCACGGCATCCTGGCGCCGGGCCGCAACGGCATCTGGCCGGCGCGCTACCGCGACCACCGGGGGAAGTGATGAGGCATGTTCCCTGGCGTGCTGCGGCACTGGCCATGCTGGCGCTGGCGCTCCCGGCAGCCGCCGCCGATCCGCCCGCGCGCGCACTGTGGCAGCGGCACTGCGGTCCCTGCCACCTGCAGGGCGGCACCGGCACCTTCATGCTGGGCCGCCGGCTCGGGCAGGAGAAGGCGCTGCTGGAGCAGCGCACCGACCTCACCGAGGAATACGTGCGCACCGTGGTGCGCCATGGCATCCAGAGCATGCCGCGCTTCTCGCGCGCGGAGCTGCCGGACGCCGAGCTGGAGCAGATCGCCCGCTACCTGGCCTCCCCGAAGGACCGCTGACGCGCGGGCAGCCTGCGGGAATCCCGCGCCGCGGCGGCAGGCCAGCACCGCCCTGGCGGCCGCCGGCCCTACGCCTCCGCGATCACGCGCCAGCCATGCACCTTCCGCGCATGGTTCATGCGCGCATGCGCCGGGCTGGTGGCCGGCAGCGTCACCCGGGCGATCTGCTGCTGCCGCGGCGTGAGCTGCGGCAGCACATGTCGCTCGAACAGCCGCCGCGCATTGTTGCCGTTGAAGTAGATGGTGCGGATGCCCGGGTGCGTGGACAGGAACGGTACGAAGTCGTTCGGCACGATGGAGTCCGGGTCGATGTCCGAGTCCAGGCTGGTGGTGCGCGTGCAGGCGGCCAGCACGTCCCAGACCGCGATGCCGGCCTTCTGCAGCGCCTTCACGCGCTCACCGTAGGGCAGGGCGCGGGGCACGCCCAGCAGCGCCTGCATGATGTCCCAGAAGGCATTGCGCGGGTGCGCGTAGTACTCGTGCGCCGCCAGCGACATCTTGCCCGGCATGGTGCCCAGCACCAGCCGCGTGGCGCGGGGGGTGGCGATGGGCGGGAAGCTGCGCACGTGCATGTGTTACCTCGCGGGCGCTGGTGCGGCCGGCAGGGCGGGCAGCGGGCCGCTGCCCACGACGCGGCGCGCGAACTTCCAGCCGGTGCCTGTGCGCACCAGCTCGTCCTGGTACCAGACGAAGAAGACCAGCCGCGTGGCGCCGCCGGCCGGATCCGGCGCGGTGTAGGCGCCCAGGCTCACCGCGCTGGCACGCTCGCCATCCAGGCGGATCGAGGGATTGAACGACAGGTGGAAGTTGGGCGCCGGCAGGTTGGAGGGATTGCTGCCCATGACGCGCTCGAGCTGCGCCTGGATGGCCGCTCGTCCCTTCACCGGGGCGCCGCCGCTGACGTATTCGGCATCCTCCGCGAACAGCTCGCCGAAGGCAGCGAAGTCGCGCCGGTCGAGTGCGGCGCCGTAGTCGACCAGCAGCTGGCGGATGGCCTCGCGATCCTCCAGCGCCGCCAGTCGCGCCGTGTCGGCGGGGCGGGGGGCCGGGGTGGTGGCGCAGCCGGACGCCATCGCGGCCAGCAGGGCGGCGCAGGACGCCAGCAAGAGGGGTGGAATGCGCATGGCCACATCCTAGCGGAGGCGGCCGGTCCCGGCCCGCAGGACGCGGGCCGGGAGGGGGACTTCAGTGCGGGATGGTCGCGAGCTGGATGCTGCGGTAGGCGTACTCCAGGAACTGGTCCGGATCGCCCAGCCGGGCCTTCAGGACCTGGCCCGGGTCGCGCATCAGCGGCCGGTCGGCCACCACCTGGCCCACGCCCATGAACTCCACGCCGCGGTTGAAGGCGGCGATGTCCTTGGGACCGAAGCCCTTGTTGAACAGCACGAAGAACTGCTTGAACAGGTCCCAGTAGATGTCCTTCTGCCACGCGATGTCCTTGCCGGTCAGCGCGGGGCCGTTGGCAGGAATCACGATGGTATCGGGGTTCACCACCTCGGTGAGGATCTCGTAGGACCGCACGAAGCCGTGCATGAAACCGCCGTTGAGGTAGTCGATCACCGGCCAGCGGTCCGAGCCCACCGGCCCGCCCGCCACCAGCACGTTGCGGCGGGGGAAGTACACGAACAGGTCGCCGTTGGTGTGCGCGCCGGGCAGGTAGCGGTACTCCACCGGCTCGCCGGCGAACTCGAAGGAACCGGTGTTGTAGGTGGTGACCGTGGGGATGCCCTCGGGCGCCAGCGGCCCGTAGAGGCCCTCGTACAGCGCCGAGCGGTTGCCCACCTTCGCGCCCAGGGCGAGCCTGGTCACCTCGTGCGCGATGATGGTGCCGCCATCCCGGCCCACGGCTTCGTTCGAGCCGGTCTGCTCCGGATGCCAGTGGGTGTTGACCAGGGTGGCCACACGGCTGGTCTTCAGCGTGTCGTGCAGCGCCTCGAGCAGGACCTTCGAGTTGGCGGCCAGGCCGCCGTCGATCATCAGCGCGCCCTGCGGGCCCGCCAGCGCGACCACGTTGCAGCCGGCGCCCTCGATGACGGTCAGGCCGGCCACCTCGCGGAAGGCAAGGTCACTGGCGGCGATGCCGCGGGCCACGGCGACCTTGCCGGCCTCGGTGCCGGCGGCAGCAGCGGAACTGGCGCCCTGGCTGGCGCATCCGGAAAGGGCAGCAGTGCCCAGCAGCGAAGTGGCGGCGACGGTTTCAACGCCGCCGCGCAGGAAGTGTCGACGGGAAATGGGCATTACGGTCCTACCGGGTCAACGGGCCAGATGACGGAGTCGTACACGGCCGTGGCAATGGGGGGGCCCTGCGGCGGCCAGTCGGGGATGTGGTCGAGCTCGACCGTGGCGCCAAGGCCGCGCAGGAAGTTGGCCAGCTGGTGGTTGGGTGGCTGGGGCATCTGCAGGAAGGGCACGTAGCCGCGACCCATGGCGTAGTCGAGCGCGGTCAGGCCGTCCTCGTCCTTCGCGTTCAGGTCGGCGCCCAGCTCCACCAGCGTCTGGATCACCTGCCGGTTGCCGCCCGCGCGCACCGCGTAGTGCAGCGGTGAGCCGCCGCGGGTGCGCTGCAGGAAGTGGCGCTTGGCCATCAGGTTGACGTCGGCGCCCTCGGCGGCCAGCAGCTTGATCAGGTCGACGATGGGGTTGGGACGGTTGCCGCGCGCTGCACGCTCCTCGCCTTCCTCTCCGCCCTCGCCCGGGGCAGGGCTGGAGGCCTGCTGCAGCGGCGGGCCGCCGGCACCGAAGCCCAGCGCGCCGAAGCCGCCGCTGCGGGCCTGCACGGCCGCGTGGATGGCGCCGGTGCCCTCGGAGGTCGCCAGGCGCACGTTGGCGCCTGCGGCGATCAGCTTCCTGACCAGCTCGATGTTGCCCGTGCCCACCGCCACCAGGAAGGGGGTGGTGCCGCGGGTGCCGCCGCCGCGCACGGCGGGGCGGAAGTAGGTCTGCTGGTTCGGGTTGGCGCCGCGGTCGATCAGCATCTGCACCACTTCGGCGCCGGTGGCCTGGTTCGGCCGGCCGGAGTCGAGCGGATTGCCGCGACCGCCGCCGTTCATGTTGGCAATGGCCACGTGCAGCGGGGCCTGGCCGAAGATGTCCCACTGGTTGACGTCAGCGCCGGCCTCGATGAGCTTCCTGGCGATGTCCCAGTTGCCGTTGGACATCGCGATCACCAGCGCCGAGACCCCGGAGGGATCGGGCAGGTTCACGTCGGCCTTGTGCTTGAGCAGGATGTCGACGCACTCGCGGCAGTTCTCGCGGGCGGCGTACAGCAGCGGCGTGAAGCCGCCGCGGTCCAGCGACTTGGCGCGGCTCTCGGCCGTGGCCACGCGCTGGTAGTCGCGCACGGCGCTGCGCGCGTTGGGGTCGGCGCCGTTCTCCAGCAGGAAGGCCACCATGGCGGGGTGGCGACGGGCCACCGCCCACATCAGCGGCGTCTGGCCGCCGAAGCTCTCCACCGGGTCCACCCTGGCGCCCGCCTTCAGCAGCGCCTTGGCCGCCTCGATGTTGCCGGCACGGGCCACCAGGTGCATGGGCGTCTCGCCGTCCGCGTTGGCGGTGTTGGCGTCGGCGCCGTGCTTGAGCAGCAGCTTGATCAGGTCGGTGTGGGCGATGTCCGCCGCCAGCAGCATCGCGTTCACGCCGTAGTTGTTCTCGGCATTGACGTCGGCGCCGCGCGCGATCAGGCGCCTGGCCTCCTCCAGGTTGCCCTGGAACGCGGCCCACTGCAGCGGCGTGCTGCCGTCAGGACGGCGCGCGTTGACGTCCCCGGCCGCGTCGGCGAATGCCGGCGAGGCCCCCATGAACATCGCGGCCGCTACTGCGGCCGCGATGAGTTGCTTCTTGCCCTTGTTCGACATCTCAGACTTCGCTGAACGCACCGGTGGAGTCGCCGAACGTCTCGATGTTGACGCCCGCGCGCTGCGCGATCGTCAGCAGGATGTTGGCGTGCGGCGTGTCCTTGGGCATGGCCAGGTGCTGGCCGCCCTTGATGCCGCCACCCTTGCCGGCGATCAGCTGCGGCAGCGGGTTGTTGTTGTGCAGGTCGCTGTTGGCCATGTTCGAGCCGAACAGGATGATCGAGTTGTCGAGCAGGTTGCCTTCGCCTTCCTTGATCTCGGTGAGGCGCTTGGCGAAGCGCGCGAAGCGCTCGGTCTGGTAGGCCTGCACCTTGATCAGCTTCTCGTGCTTGGCCGGGTCCTCGCCGTGGTGCGACAGCGGGTGGAAGGCCTCGTCCACGTCCACCGACGGGAAGGTGCGCATGGAGGCTTCCTTGATCATGCGCATGGAGGCGATGCGCGTCTGGCCGGTCTGGAAGGCCAGCGCAATCATCTCGAACTGGATGTCCAGCAGCTCGGTGAAGTCATCCGGCGCACCCAGCGGCGCATCCGGCAGGTTGCCCAGGCTGTCGGCCTTGGCCATCAGCTTCTGCACGCGCAGCTCCACCTCGCGCACCGACTGCAGGTAGTCGTCGATCAGCGCACGGTCGGAGGGACCGAGCTTGCGGGACAGGCTCTTCGACGCATCCTGCACGTAGTCGAGGATGCTGCCGGTGAACTGCAGGCGGGCGATGCGGTCGGCGTTGGAGTCACCGGCGCCGAACATGGTGAAGAACACCTTGCGCGGGTTGCCCTCCAGGGGCAGGCCCTGGTTGCGGCCGCGGAAGCTCACCGAGCCGCCGGGCTCGCCGCACAGCTCCAGCGAGGGCAGCGGGGTGTCGGTGCCGATCTCGCGGGCAGCCACCTGGTCGATGGACAGGCCCACGTTCGGGCCGGCGCTGGTGCGGTCGTCCGGGTTGAGGCAGGTCAGCCAGGTCTGCTCGATGATGCCGTGCGGGTTGGAGCTCTCGCCGGGCTTGTTGCGCAGGCCGGTCACCACGGTGACGTACTCGCGCAGCGGCTCCAGCGGCTTGAGGATGGGCGAGAACTTGAAGTCGCGACCGGTGCCCTCGGGGGTCCAGTACTTCTCGACCGCGCCGTGCGGGAAGTACACGAAGGCCAGGCGCGGCTTCTGGGTGGCCGCGGTGTTCGCCAGGGCGGTTCCGGCCGGGATCATCGCATCCAGCAGCGGCAGCGCGACGGCGGCGCCGGCGCCCTTCAGGACCGTACGGCGGGACAGGTGCTTCTTGGAAAGGAACATGGCTCTTTGTGCCTCCAGACCTTCAGGGAGCGGTAACGTTGTTGTTGATCATATTCGCCGCCCGCGCCGTGGTCGACGAGGGCAGGTCCGTCGCCGGGGCACGGCGACGGAATGCATCACTGTTCACCACGCCGAAGACGATGTCCTCGAAGCGGTAGTTGCTTTTCGCAGCCTCGCGCACGATGCGGCGGATGGCCGGCATGTCGCGCGGGTCGAGGTGGCGGCCGAGGGCGTAGGTCATCAGCTTCTCGGTCACCGTCTGCGCGAACTGGTCGCTGAACCTGGCCAGCGCACGGTTCAGCTCGGCCGGCCCGTTCACCTCGGTGCCATCGGGCAGCGTGGCGCGCGAGTCGATCGGCTGGCGCGACTGCGGGTCGACCTCGTGGTACTGGCCCACGGTGTCGAAGTTCTCCAGCGCGAAGCCCAGCGGGTCCATCACGGCATGGCAGCTGGCGCAGGCCGGGTTCTGGCGGTGGATCTCGGTACGCTCGCGCACGGTCGCCGGGCGGCCCTGCACGTTGGCCGGCAGCTGCTCCACGTTCGGCGGCGGGGTGGCCGGCGGCGTGCCCAGGATGCGCTCCATGATGTAGGCGCCGCGCAGCACCGGGGCGGTGCGGTTCGGGTTTGCCGTGATCGTCAGGATCGCGCCCTTGCCCAGCAGGCCGAAGCGGTTCGGGTCGGTCAGCGTCACGCGGCGGAAGCCGTTGCCGCGCACGTTGGTCAGGCCGTAGACCTGCGCCACACGCTCGTTGATGAAGGTGTGGTCGGCGGTCAGCAGGTCCACCACGCTGCGGTCCTCGCGCAGGATGCTGTCGAGGAACAGCTCCAGCTCCTTCCTGAACTCCTGGCGCATGTCATAGACGCCGGAGGCGTGCGGGAAGATGTTGCGCGCCGGCACGATCGCATCCAGGCGCGCCACGTTCAGCCACTGGAAGGCGAAGTCGCGGGTCAGCGAGCGGCCCTTCTCGTCGCGGATCATGCGCCGCACCTGCTGGCGCAGCACCTCGGGCTTGGACAGCTCGCCCTTGGAGGCCAGGCGCAGCAGCTCATCGTCCGGCAGGCTGCTCCACACGAAGAAGGACAGGCGCGAGGCCAGCTCGTAGTCGTCCAGCTCGCGCGAGTCGGCATCGACGGCGGCCTCGGCGCGGTACAGGAAGTGCGGGCTGGCCAGGATGGCCGACAGCGACTCGCGGATGCCCACGTCGAAGCTCTTGCCTTCCTTGCGCGAGCGCTCGTAGAAGCTCATCAGCGGCCGCATGTCCTCCTCGGTCACCGGGCGGCGGAAGGCGCGGGTGGCGAGGTTCTCGACGATGGTGCGGGCGCAGGCCGGCTCCTCGGCAGCCGAGGCGGGCTTGCAAATGAAGATCTTCCTGCGGCTCTCCGAGTCGCTCAGGCCGGTGGTCTTCACCGGGCCCTTCACGTAGATCGCGTGGATGGCCGGCACGCGCTGCTGGCCGCCCTCCAGCGGGTTGTAACCGCGGCGGTCGTCGGAATGGCCGGGGTTGAAGCTGCGGTCGTCGTGCTCGGCGTAGCTGCGACGCAGGAAGGTCACGGCGACCTCATGCTGGCCGGCAGTGGCGTAGAAACGGATGTCCTTCAGGCGGGAGTTGATCTTGGATACCGCGTCATCGAGCTTCTGGTCGATGGACTTGTGGTCCTCTTCGCCGCCGATGGTGGTGCGGTAGAACTCCTTGCCGTCGAGCAGCGCCACCAGCGTGTTCTCGAACTCCATGTTCGGCACGGTGCGCGCCAGCGCGATGTCGCCGATGGACAGCAGGTACTCGCCGTCGGCCAGGAAGTTGTGGGTCACCTTCATGCCGCCGCGGGTGCCGAACGGCATGCCGTCCAGGTACTTCTGCTGGTTGCCCGAGCCTTCGGCCGGGGCGGCGGCCAGCGACAGGATCATGTTGGGCACGCCGCCGTAGGTCTGGTCGAGCGGCACGGTGTCGATGTCGCCGGTGGCCAGCAGCGCGATCTCGCGCGCCGAGGACACGGCCTGGTCCAGGAAGGTCGGGGTGACGCGCAGGCCGGCCGCGTCGGTGTCGAAGCCGTCCTTGACCTCGTCGTCCGGCAGGTAGGTGGCCGGGTTGATCTCCAGGCCGATCAGGTCACGGATGGCGTTGGCGTACTCGCGGCGGTTCAGGCGGCGCAGCGGGATGTGGCCGACGTAGGGCTTCTCCAGCGAGGTGTCCAGCGTGGTCTCGAGGAAGGAGGCCAGCTGCAGGGCTTCCTCGCGCGAGGGCTGGGCGCTGCCCGCCGGGGGCATCAGGCCGCCCTTGAGCTTCTTGACCGTGGTCTCCCAGACCTTGGCTTCCTCGGGGATGGTGTCCACCGACATGGTGTCGAAGGCCACCGAGCCGGCCCAGTCCTCGGTGTTGTGGCAGTCGAAACAGTAGGTTTCGATCAGCTTCCACTGGGAATGGGGGTCGGCGCCCTTGGGCGCAGAAGCTGCCGAGGCAGCAAAGCAGGTTCCAAGACCGGCAATGAGGGTCAGGATTTGCCGGGTGCCGTTCAATCTCACGTAGCGATCTCCCCCGAAAAAGCGGTCACGCGCCGGAAGGCGGCGCGCTGCGTCGATAACCAGTGAAGTATAAGATCAACGCAGGCCTCAAAGGGTTCCCTGGTCAGCCTGCGGAATAGGCATTTTCCCGTACCCCTTTCGTTAAACGAACCTGCTTCCTCTGCACGCATGCCATTGAACCTGCCGCCGGCGCTGGTCGCGATCGCGCTGCTCACACTTTCGAATGTGTTCATGACCTTCGCCTGGTACGCCCACCTGAAGAACCTGTCGGGGCGGCCCTGGTTCATCGCCGCGCTGGCCAGCTGGGGCATCGCGCTGCTGGAGTACCTGCTGCAGGTGCCGGCCAACCGCATCGGCTACACCACGCTGTCGCTGCCGCAGCTGAAGATCACCCAGGAGATCATCACGCTGGCGGTGTTCGTTCCCTTCGCCTTCTTTTACATGCGCACGCCGATCAAGCTGGACTACCTGTGGGCCGCGTTGTGCATGGTGGCGGCCGCGTGGTTCATGTTCAGGGGTGGCGCTGCAGGCTAAACTGCGGTCCCTTCCCGGATACGGAACGATCTTGAGCGCATCGCACTACACCCGCACCGCGGTGGGTCTGCACTGGGCGGTCGCGGGGCTGATCCTGACGGCGCTGTTCATGGGCTGGACCATGACGGACATGGAGGTCAGCCCGCAGCGGCTGAAGGTCTACAACTGGCACAAGTGGGTGGGCGTGACCGTGCTGGTGCTGGCCGTGCTGCGCCTCGTGTGGCGCCTCACGCACCGTCCGCCCCCGCTGCCGGATGCCGTGCCGGCCTGGCAGCGCGTGGCGGCGCACGCGGGACATGGCCTGCTGTACCTGCTGATGCTGGTGATGCCGGTCACGGGCTGGATCTACAGCAACTACTCCGGCTACCCGGTGGTCTACCTGGGCAGGATCCCGCTGCCGAACCTCGTGGAGCGCGACCGGGAACTGGCCGCCGTGTGGGTGCAGATCCATGCCACACTGGGCATCATCCTGGCGGTGGTGGTGGCCGGGCACGTGCTCGCGGCCCTCTACCACCAGTTCATCGCCCGCGATGGCACCCTGACGCGCATGCTCACCTGGCGTGCGCCTTCCAGATGAGGAGAACTGCATGAATACCCCGCGACACCTGTTGGCCGCCGTCCTGCTGGGCGCGTCGGGCCTGCTGTGGGCCGCGCCGCTGACGGTGGGGCCGGCCACGAAGAGCACCCTGACCGCCACCTTCAAGCAGCAGGGCGTGGCGGTGGAGAACCCCTTCCTTCGCTGGTCGGGGAAGATCGAGTACGACGCGGCCAACGTGGCCGCCTCGAAGGCCGAGATCGACGTGGAGATGGACAGCTACGACATCGGCGACCCCGCCTATGCGCGCGAGCTGGCCAAGAAGGCCTGGTTCGACACCGCCAGCCATCCGCGCGGCACCTTCCGCTCCAGCTCGATCAAGCCGGTGTCGGCCACGCGCTTCGACGCCACCGGCACGCTGACACTGAAGGGCAAGTCGCAGGAGATCACCGTGCCGGTGACCGTGGGCAGCAGCGGCGGCGCCGTGACCTTCAGCGGCAGCTTCAACATCTCGCGCAAGGCCTTCGGCATCGGCGACCCGGTATGGGACAGCGTGGTGGAGGACCAGGTCGTCATCAAGTTCAACCTGGTGGGCGGCCGCTGAGGGCCGCCGCCGGACATCGGAGGTAGAGGAAGCATGATTCGCAAGATCGCAACGATCGCAATGCTGGCGGCAACGGGCGCCGCCGTGGCGGCGCCGGTGACCTACAACGTCGACCCGACGCACACCTATCCGGCCTTCGAGGCCGACCACATGGGCGGCCTGTCGCTGTGGCGCGGCAAGTTCAACAGCAGCTCCGGCAAGGTGGTGCTGGACCGCGAGGCGAAGACCGGCGAGGTGGAGATCACCGTCGACATGGCCTCGGTGGACTTCGGCCTGGACGCCATGAACGATCACGCGAAGAACCCGGACATCTTCGATGTGGCCAACTACCCGACCGCCACCTACAAGGGCAAGGTCAGCAAGTGGAACGGCGATGCGCCGGCCGAGATCGACGGCCAGCTGACGCTCAAGGGCGTGACGAAGCCGGTCAAGCTCACCATCAACAGCTTCCTGTGCAAGCCCAACCCGATGACTCGCAAGGAAACCTGCGGCGCGGATGCCGTGGGCACCTTCAACCGCGATGACTTCAACGTCGACTACGGCAAGGACTTCGGTTTCAAGATGGAGACCAAGGTGCTGGTGTCGATCGAGGCCGTGAGGGCCGACTGAGCCCGCAGGTGCCGGATCTCGTCCTGCGCCGCCACGAGGACCGTCGTCTTCGTGGCGGCCACGCCTGGGTGTTCGCCAACGAGGTCGACACCGCCGCCACGCCGCTGTCGGCCATCGAGCCCGGCGCCGCGGTGCGGGTGCTCGACCATGCCCGCCGCTTCATCGGCCACGCCCTGTTCAATCCCCATGCCCTGATCTGCGCGCGACTGGTCAGCCGCGTGGAATCCGAGCCCGTGGGCCCGGCGCTGTTTGCCGCGCGCCTGGGGCAGGCGCTGGCGCTGCGCGAGCGCTACGTGGGCGGGCAGCACTACCGGCTGGTGTACGGCGAGTCCGACGGCCTGCCCGGGCTGGTGGTGGATCGCTTCGGCGATGTGCTGGTGGGGCAGATCGCCACGCTGGCGATGGATCGCCGCCGCGACGAGATCGAGGCAGCGCTGCGCGGGCTGCTCTCGCCCCGTGCGCTGGTGTGGAAGAACGACGGCGGTGCGCGCGACCTGGAGTCACTGCCGCACGAGATCATCTGCCATGACGGCCCGCCGCCGGCCGAGGTGGAGGTGCTGGAGGCCGGGCTGACGCTCACCGCGCCGCTGGCGGAAGGACAGAAGACCGGCTGGTTCTACGACCAGACCATGAACCGCCGGCTGCTGCGGCAGTTTCTTGCGAAGTCCGGCCGTGTGCTCGACGTGTGCAGTTACGCGGGCGGCTGGGCCGTGTCGGCGCTGGCCGGCGGCGCTGCGGAGGCGCTGTGCGTGGATTCCTCGGCGCTGGCATTGCAGACGGCTGAGGCCAATGCGCGCCGCAACGGCTTCGGGCTGGAGACCCGGCGCGGCGATGCCTTCGATGTGCTGGCCGCGCTGCACGAGGAGGGCAGGCGCTTCGACGTGCTCATCGTCGATCCGCCGGCCTTCGTGAAGCGTCGCAAGGACCTGCCCAGGGGCGAGGCGGCCTATCGCAAGCTGAACCAGCTGGCGCTGAAGCTGGCGGCGGAAGAGGCGCTGCTGGTGAGCTGCTCCTGTTCCTGGCACCTGCCCGAGGAAAGACTGCCCGAGCTGCTGCAGTCCGCGGCGCGGTCGGCCGGCGTGGAACTGGCCATCATCGGCCGCGGCGGACAGTCGCCGGACCATCCCGTGCATCCGGCCATGCCCGAGACCCGGTATCTGAAGGCATTGTTCGCGCGCGTTTGCCGTTAGAATCGCGCGCAATGCTCGAATATCCCGACATCGACCCGGTGGCCCTGGCCATCGGGCCACTGCGCATCCACTGGTACGGCATCATGTACGTGGTCGGCTTCGCCGTGGCGTGGTGGCTGGGACGTCGCCAGGCCGCAAGGCCGGGTTCCACCTGGAAGGCGCAGGAGATCGACGACCTGATCTTCTGGGCGATGCTGGGCGTGATCCTCGGTGGCCGCATCGGCTACGTGCTGATCTACGTGCTGCCCTACCAGCCCGAGCTGGTGACCCGCGACTGGCTGTACCCGGTCAAGATCTGGGAGGGTGGCATGTCCTTCCACGGCGGCCTGCTGGGCGTGCTGGTGGCGCTGGCGGCGTATGCGCGGCGCCACGGGCGGCGGGTGCTCGACGTGTTCGATTTCGTCGCGCCGCTGCCGGGGGTGGGCATCTTCGCCGTGCGCATCGGCAACTTCATCAACAGTGAACTGTGGGGCGCGCCAACCGATTTCCGCTACGGCTTCCTGGTGCCTGACCCGGTGACCGGCGAGCGGGTGGGGCGCCATGCCTCGCAGCTCTACGAGGCCGCGCTCGAGGGCCTGGTGCTTGCGGTGCTGCTGTGGTGGTTCGCGCGCCGGCCGCGGCCGGCCGGCGCCGTGGTGGGCCTGGGCTTGCTGTGGTACGGCTTCGTACGCTTCATGGTCGAGTTCGTGCGCCTGCCGGATTCGCAGATCGGCTACCTGGCCGGCGACTGGTTCACCATGGGGCAGCTGCTGTCCCTGCCGATGATGCTGGCCGGCGCGTGGCTGCTGCTGCGCGCGGCGGCCGCTCCCCGTCCCTCGGGCAATTTCGCGACGGCGTGAAGACCTACCTCGACCAGCTGCGGGCGGTGCGCGAGCGCGGGGCGCGCAAGGATGACCGCACCGGCACCGGCACGCTGTCGCTGTTCGGGCTGCAGATGCGCTTCGACCTCGACGCCGGCTTCCCGCTGGTGACCACCAAGCGCATCCACATCCCCTCGGTGGTGCACGAACTGCTGTGGTTCCTGCGCGGCGAGACCAACGTCGCCTACCTGCGGGCGAACAAGGTCACGATCTGGGACGAGTGGGCCGACGAGAACGGCGAGCTCGGCCCCGTCTACGGCCGCCAGTGGCGCGCCTGGGGCACGGCCGACGGCGGCCACGTGGACCAGCTCGCCGAAGTGCTGGCCACGCTCAAGCGCGACCCGCACTCCCGCCGGCTGGTGGTCAGCGCCTGGAACGTGGGCGAGCTGCCGAAGATGGCGCTCGCGCCCTGCCATGCGCTGTTCCAGTTCTACGTGGCCGACGGCAGGCTTTCCTGCCAGCTCTACCAGCGCAGCGCCGACATGTTCCTCGGCGTGCCGTTCAATATTGCCTCCTATGCGCTACTCACCCACCTGGTGGCCGCCCAGTGCGACCTCGGGGTGGGCGAGTTCGTGTGGACGGGCGGCGACTGCCACCTGTACCTCAACCACCTGGAACAGGCCGACCTGCAGCTCTCCCGCAAGCCGTTCCCGGCGCCGCGGCTGGAACTGCTGCGCCGGCCGGCCAGCCTTTTCGACTACACAGCAGAGGACATCCGGATCGTGAACTACCAGCATCATGCGCCGATCAAGGCGCCCGTGGCGGTGTGACATGGCGGCACGCATCAAGATCAACGACACCGGCCTGCCGGACAACGAGTGGATCGTCGTGCGCAAGTCGCCGGTCCACGGCTACGGCTGCTTCGCCCGCAAGTTCATCCCCAAGGGCACGCGCATCATCGAGTACCTGGGCGAGCGCCTCTCCCACAAGGAGGCGGACAAGCGCTACGAGGACGCCGATCCGAACGACAACCACACCTTCCTGTTCATTGCCGACCGCAAGACGGTGATCGACGCCACCTACGGCGGCAACGAATCGCGCTTCATCAACCACAGCTGCGACGGCAACTGCACCTCCGAGACCGAGAAGGGCCGGGTGTTCATCGATGCCATCAAGGACATCCAGAAGGGCGAGGAGCTGAACTACGACTACCAGATCCCGCGTGACAAGGATGACCCGCCGAACGTGGACGAGATCTATGCCTGCCGCTGCGGCTCGCCCAAGTGCCGCGGCAGCATGCTGTGGCCGCCCATGAAGAAGAAAAAGAAGGCGAAGAAGAAGACTGCCGCGCGTTCCGGTTCGGCCGCGAAGTCCAGGGCCGGCCGGAAGGGCAAGGCCGGCAAGAAGACTTCGGCCGCGAAGGGCAAGAAGGCCACGGCGAAGAAGGGCAAGAAGGCCGCACCGGCCCGGCGCACGAAGGCCGGCTCGCGCGCGAACGCGAAGAAGACGGCGGGCAAGGCCCGGCGCGGCAAGTCCGCGCGGCGCTGAAGGTGACCACCCTGCTGTCGGCGGCGTTTGCCGCGTCCGAGAACGACGTGATCGGGCGCGACAACGCGCTGCCCTGGCACCTGCCGGCGGACCTGGCGCACTTCAAGCGCATCACGATGGGCAAGCCCATCCTGATGGGCCGCAAGACCTTCCAGTCCATCGGCCGGGTGCTGCCCGGACGGCGCAACATCGTCATCACCCGGGGCGGGTTCTCCGCCCCCGGGGTCGACGTGGTGCATTCCATCGACGAGGCGCTGAAGCTGGTCGAGGGCGAGCCGGAGCTGGTCAACATCGGCGGCGCCGAGGTGCTGCGGCTGGCGCTGGACCGCACCGACCGCTTCTACCTGACGCGCGTGCACGGCCACTTCGAGGGCGACACCTTCCTGCCGCCGCTGCCGGCGGAGCAGTGGCGCGAGGTGGCGCGCGAGGAACGCCCGGCGGACGAGCGCAATCCCTGCGCGATGACCTTCCTCACGCTCGAACGCGTGAGGCCTTGAATCAGCTGCGTTCCGGCGCGGCCCGCGGCGCTGGCCTGCTTGCGCAGCCTTGCCGGGAGCTTCAGCCAGTGGCCGCGTTCGCCATCGGGCTTCGCATGGGCGCGGAGGCCATCTAGCCGTTTCCCCCGGGCTGCCGCGTGGCGCGCACCGCCTCGGCGGCGGCCTTGCCGAACAGCGTGGCGTCATTGCTGACCATTACCAGCCGGTAGCCCAGGTCGAGGTATTGCCGTGCCTCGGCCGGCGTGCCGGCGGCGATGCCGGAGAGCACCCCGGCCTCGCGCGTCACCTCCAGCACCTTGCGCACCAGAGCCTGCACCTCGGGCGAGGAGGCGGGCTTGCCGCTGGAGAGGAACAGGTCGCCCAGCCCCACGAACAGGCCGTTCACATGCCTGAGCGCGGCGAAGTCCGCGGCGGCCTCCAGCGAGGCCCGGTCCTCCAGCTGTACCATGCGCAGGCATTGCTCGTTGCCGCGGCGGATGTAGTCCTGCATGGGGATCATCCCCCAGCGGCCGGCGCGCGAGGTGAGGCCCAGGCCGCGCTCGCCCTCGGGCGCGAACACCATGCGGCGGGTGATGGCGTCAGCCACATCGGTGCTGGTGATGCGCGGCACCAGCAGGCCGTCCGCGCCGGCGTCGAGCAGCGGCTGGATGGGAGAGCCCAGGTGGTCGGGCAGGCGCACCAGCGCGGCCATGCCCAGGCGCTGGCTGGCGAAGATCATGTCGTAGACGCGATCGGGTGCGAGCGGCGCGTGCTCGAGGTCGATCACGACGAAGTCGAAGCCCGCGTGGCCCAGCATCTCGAGGGTCTCGAGCGAGGGGATCTTGGCCCACGTCCCCAGAAGTCCCTGCCCGCCGGAGCGGGCCCGGTCCATGAATCCTTCCATCCTTCTCCCCCAAGGCGATCGTTGGTTGCCTTGATGGTACGGCAGCGTGCGTGGACTGCTGCGTCCGGCCCCGGATCAGGCAATCAGGGCTGCCGGTTCATGCAAGCCCGCGCCCTGCATCCCCTGTGCGCAAGGACCGGATGCCGGATCCGGACGCCGGGTCGCCAGCTGCGGCGGGCACTCAGCCGCCGATGGGTTGGAGGCGTTCGCGCACCAGCGCGTCGGCATGCTGCCAGTCCAGGCCGTCGAGGAAAGCCGCTTCGCGAGTGCCCTCGGGCACCAGCTGGTCCAGCACCTGCTGCTGCGTGCGGCCCCGCGACAGCGCGGTGGCGTAGGGGATGCGGTGGTGGAACATCACCATCGCGTAGCGCGGGATGAAACGGCCGGGATGGCGGCGCTCCAGCATCAGCTCCAGCTGGCGCTGCACCTGGTGGCGGGGATCGGCCACCGCATCGCGCATCTCGGCATAGTTCTCCAGCGACATCTCGGCGATGGCATCGGCGTCGGCACGGCGCGCTTCGGAGAAGCGGCGGAAGGGTTCCGGCCGGCCGTCGGCCAGCAGCGCATCGAGGATACGGCAGTCCTCCAGCCCGCAGTTCAGTCCCTGGCCGTGGAAGGGCACGATGGCATGTGCGGCATCGCCGATGAGCACGATGCGTTCGCCCAGGTTCCACGGCCGGCAGCGCACCGTGCCCAGCACGCCCTGGGGATGGGCGGCGAATTCCTGGTCGAACTCCGGCATCAGCGCCAGCGCGTCCGGGAACTCGCGTTCGAAGAAGGCGCGCGCGGCGCCCGGCGCGGCCAGTGCCTCGAAGCCGACCGCGCCGGTGCGCGGCATGAACAGCGTGGCGGTGAAGCTGTGGTCCGCGTTCGGCAGCGCGATCAGCATGAAGTTGTGCCGCGGCCAGATGTGCAGCGCCTCGCGCACCGCCAGTGCGCTGCTCCCGTCCACGGGCGGGATGGTCAGTTCCTTGTAGTCGTGGTCCAGCAGCTCGTTGCTGGCCTCGACGTGGCCTGCGGCGGCCAGCGCCTTGCGCAGCGCGGAGCCCGCGCCATCGGCGCCGACCACGCGTTCGGCTGCGAGCTCCCAGGTGCGGCCGTCGTCCTCGTCGCGCATCTGCAGCGCGCCCGAGGCGGCCAGTCCCAGGCAGCGCTGGCGAAAGTGCAGGGTGATGCCCGGCTGGCGCCCCGCGGCGAACACCAGCTGCCGCGTCAGCTCGGAGCGCGAGATGGACTGGTTCACCTCGCCCTCGAACTGGCCATAGGGGCTGAAGGCCTCGCTGCCATCGGGGAGGTGCAGCTGCCGCCCGGGCATGGGCACCATGTGCGGGGTGAGCGCGTCGAGCACGCCGGCTTCGGACAGCGCGCACATGCCGCGCGCGGCCAGCGCCAGGTTGATCGAGCGGCCGGCCTCGGGGGGATGGTTGCGCGGATCGGCGCGCCGGTCGTACACCTCGACCTGGTGCCCGCGGCGTGCGAGCAGGATGGAGATGAGGCAGCCGACCGGCCCGCCGCCGACGACGGTGAATTTCACGCCTTGCGCCCCAGGGCCTCGTGCAGCAGCTCGCCGACCTGCGCTACCTCGGAGAAGGTGTTGTACAACGGCACCGGCGCGAGCCGCACGATGTCTGGTTCGCGCCAGTCGGCGACCACGCCGGCGGCGGTGAGCGTGTCGAACAGCTGCCGTCCGGCCTCGCGGCCGGCGCGCACGCGCAGCGACAGCTGGCAGCCGTGGCGGCGCGCATCACGCGGCGTCAGGCAGGCCAGCCGCGTATCCAGCGCGTCCACGGCCTCGAACAGCAGCGCGGTGAGCGCCTGTGACTTGGCGTGCAGGCGCTGGATGCCGGCCTCGTCGAACAGCGCCAGCGAGGCCAGCAGCGGCGCAGTGGAGAGGATGGGCGGATTGCTGACCTGCCAGGCCGCGGCGCCCGCGGCGGGCACGAACTGCGGCGCCATGTTGAAGCGCGTGGCCGGGTCATGCCCCCACCAGCCGGCCAGTCCGGGCAGCTCCGCGCGCGCATGGCGCTGGTGCACGAAGATGCCGCCGGTCGCCCCGGGGCCGGCGTTGAGGTACTTGTAGCTGCACCAGGCGGCGAAGTCGGCGCCGGCGTCATGCAGCGCCAGCGGGATGTTGCCGATGGCATGCGCGAGGTCGAAGCCGCACAGGGCGCCGGCGGCATGCGCCGCGGCGGCGATGCGCGCCAGGTCGAAGGCCTGGCCGGAGAGGTATTGCACCCCCGGCCACAGCACCAGGGCGATTTCCTCGCCGCGCTCCCGCAGCAGCTGCTCCAGCGCGGCTTCCTCGACGATGCCGGTGGCCGGGTCGGGCCCGAACTCGATCAGCGCCGACTCGTCGTGGCCATGCAGGCCGAGCTGGCTGGCCACCGCATGGCGGTCGGAGGGGAAGGCGCCACGCTCGATCACGATGCAGCGCCGCCGGCCCTGCGGCCGGTAGAAGCTCGCCATCAGCAGGTGCAGGTTCACGGTCAGCGAGTTCATCGCGGCCACTTCCTCGACCTGCGCGCCGGCGAGGCGGGCGAGGCCGGGGCGCAGTGCCTCGGCGTAGTCGATCCAGGGCCGGCGCGAGGCATGGTGGCCGACCACGCCCAGCGACTCCCAGTCGTCCAGTTCCTCGGACACCAGCCGGCGCGCATCGCGCGGCGCCAGACCCAGCGAATGGCCGCAGAAGTACACCTGCGGCGTGCCATCCGGCATGCGCGGCAACGCGAAGCGCTCGCGCAGCGGCGCCAGCGGATCGGCGGCATCCATCTGTCGCGCGCGTTGTTCGAATCCCGGGTACCTCATCGGGCGCGCGCTCCGGTGTGTTCTTGCAGTGGGGTCATGCAGGGGCGGGACATTTCAGCTCCGGGGTGCGAGCGGCAGGTACAGCGGCCGGCTCGGCACGGCATCGCCGCTCCATGCCGGTACCTGGATCTGCACCGCGCAGGGTCCATCCGGTAGAGAGGCCGGGAAGCTGGCAAGTTCCGTGATGGTGGCCTCGCCGCGGTGCGCGGCGGCCAGCTCGGTGCTGCCCGGTGGCAGGCCGAAGAAGATGCGGTGTGCGGTGAGCCGGCCCTCGTCGGCCAGGCGGTCCACCGAGGGCAGGTCGGTCACCAGGTGCTCCACGCCGCGGTCCACCAGCTCCTGCATGATCTGGCGGGAGAGGAAGGGCGGGGCGGTGTCCTCCCAGCCGGTGGCCGTGCGCAGCAGCAGCGCGCGCGGCCGGGCATCGGCGAAGGGCTGCCACGCAGCCAGCAGCGCTGCGCGCGTGACCAGGCGATCGCCGGGCTGCGGTGCGGGCAGCGAATCCTCGCGGGTGGAGGCCGCTGGCACGGGCGGTACGGTCAGCAGCAGCGCCGGCAGCGGCGAGACGGGCAGGAACTCGTGCAGGGGCCGCTGCGCGATCGTCAGGTGCGAGGCGCTCTCGGTGTGCGTGCCGTTGCAATGGGGGATGAGCACCAGCTGCCGGCAATTGCAGCTGGCGCCGCGCGCCACTTCGCCTTCGAAGCCTTCCACCCGGAAGGCCTCGCTGCGCGCGGCCGGCGCGCCGAAGTGGCGCGGATGCGGCGCGTCGAAGTCCAGCTCCAGCGCCAGCGATACCGCGGCGCCGAAGTCCACGGCCGGCGCCGGGCCTGCGGCGGCGGCCGCCATGTCAGGGGTCCTTGCGCCGCGACGCCGGTACCGGCGCAACCTCGCCGCAGTTGCCGCAGGTGCGATGCCCGATGTTGTCGTAGAAGCGCTGGAACACCGGCGGGAACTGCTTCTCGATGTCGGTGAGCTCGAAGAACTCTTCGTAGAGCTTGTGGTTGCACTTCTCGCAGTACCACTGCAGCCCGTCCTGCTCGCCGGCGCGGCGGCGGCGTTCGACCACCATGCCCACGGTATCCGGGAAGCGCTGCGGGGAGTGCGGCACGAGCGGCGGCAGCAGGAACACCTCGCCCTCGCGGATCGGGATGTCGACGATGCGCCCGTCCTGCACGGTGCGCAGCACCATGTCACCCTCGATCTGGTAGAAGAATTCCTCCCCGGGATCGACGTGGAAGTCGCTGCGCTGGTTGGGCCCGCCCACGACCATCAGGATGAAGTCATGGACGGGGAACAGCAGCTTGTTGCCCACCGGCGGCTTGAGCAGGTGCCGGTTGGCCTCGATCCACTGCTTGAAATTGAAAGGCTGGAGCATGGTGGTCACCTCCAGCCTATTGTAAGCAGATCAGCTCAGCGCCAGCTCCACTGCACGCCGAACAGGGCATTGCGCTCCGGCGCGGCCTCGAAGAAGCGCTGGTTGCCTTCGTTGACGATCACCGAACCCACGTAGGTCTTGTCCAGCAGGTTCTCGATGCGCGCAAAGGCGCGCAGCGTGCTGCCGGAGAGCGTCCAGTTGCGGCCGACCTCGGCGTGCCACACGCCGAAGCCCGGCGCGCTGAAGGTGCCGACGTCGTTGACCACCACCTTGCTGCGGGCCTGCAATTCCAGCGCCGCCTGCCAGGGGCCGGGCGACCAGCGCAGTGCCAGGGTGCCCTGGTGGCGGGGAATGCCGGGGATGCGAGAGCCGGCCGGCACGGTGACGCCGGGCGTCTGGCAGGTGCCCACGCAGGTCAGGTAATCGCTGCGGAACTCTGCCTTCAGCAGGGTATAGGAGGCGGCCAGGTCCCAGTCCGCGGCCAGCGGCAGGGCCAGCGCGGCCTCCAGGCCCTGGCGGCGGGTGCGGTCCACGTTGGCGAAGCTGCTGCGGCCGCCGGTGTTGCGTGCCACCACCAGCTCGTCGTCCGTGTCGGCGCGGAACAGCGCGGCATCGAGCTCGATGCCGCCGGCCGGGCGCCATTTCAGTCCCAGCTCGTAGTTCTTGCTGCGCGCGGCGGCCAGGTCGAAGGCCAGGCCGGCGCCGCCGTCGGCGCGGTAGGAGATCTCGTTGAAGGTGGGTGTCTCGAAGCCGTCGCCCACCGAGGCGTACAGGCGCAGCGAGTCCACCGGGCGGAACATCACGCCGCCCACCAGCGTGGTATCGGAGTACTCGCGCGTGCCGCTGTCGTCGCCGTTGGCACCGTTGATGTAGCGATCGGTGGAGCGGAAGCGCACCTCGCTGTGGCGAACCCCGGCCAGCACCGACCAGCGGCCGGAGAGCTGCAGGTAGCCCTGGGCGAACTGGTCGAAGTTGCGGATGCGGTTGGTCTCGTCGCGACGCAGGTTGCCGCGCACGCCCACCGTGGTGCCGACGTAGTTCTCATAGCCGCGCCGCAGCTGGTTCTGGCGGTCGAAGTTGGCGCCTGCGGTCACTTCCAGCAGGCGGCCGCCGAGGCTGCCGGCCCACGACCAGCGCAGGTCGGCGCCTTCGTAGTCGCCGTCGAGGTCGATCACGCCGCCCGAGTGCGTGGCGGCGGCCTGGGCGGAGGACGGGATGGCCAGGTACTGCACCACCTGGCGGTTGCCGGTGTAGACCTGGGCGCGCAGGTTGTGCGCGCCGAGGCGGTGCTGGTACAGGGCGCCGCCCTGGATCTGCTCCACCGACTTGCGGGTGTTGAACTGGGTGGCCTGCGGCGTGGTCATGCGCGGGTTGCCGCGCCAGTCATCCGGGTGCACGCCCAGCGGGTCATCGGCCTCGGGCAGGTTCATGTAGTTGCCCACCAGCACCAGGTTCTGGCCGTCGCCGAAGTCCACGCCCAGGCGCAGGTTCACCGAGTCGCGGCGCGCCGAGGAGTGCTCACGGTAGCCGTCGGTCTGGAAGCGCGAGACGGCGATGTTGTAGTCCATCGGGCCGGCGCTGCCGAGGGCCTGCGCGCCCAGCGTCAGGGTGTCGTAGCTGCCGTAGGTGGCGCGCACCCGCGCCGAGGTTTCCTCGGTACCGGGGGAGCTCCAGATCTGCACCACGCCGCCGGAGGAATTGCCGTACAGCGCCGAGAACGGGCCGCGCATCACCTGCAGCCGGTCCGCGCCCATCACCGAGTAGTGCGAGAGCTGGCCCTGGCCGTCGGGCATGGAGGCAGGGATGCCGTCGGCATACAGCCTCAGGCCGCGCACGCCGAAGGTGGCGCGGGAGCCGAAGCCGCGGATCGACAGCTGCGTGTCCTGGGCGTAGTTGCGGCGGTCGAGCGCGGTCACGCCCGGCACGCCGGAGAGCAGCTCGCTGACCTCCACCTGCCGGCCGTTGCTGCCGGCGTCGGCCAGGATGGTGCTGACCGAGGCCGGCACGTCCAGGTCGGGCACGCTGCGCAGGCGCGTGGCGCTGACCACGACGGGGTCGAGGATTTCCGGCGCAGCGCCGGGTTCCCGGGCTGCCAGTGCGGGCGGTACCGCAAGGCTGGCGCCTGCGGCGAAAAGACAAATGCTGGCTCGCTTCATTCTGGTTTGCTCGGAACGTCCAGTGGATTGTGCGGGCGGGCAGTTTAGCCGGAGCCCGGCCTGTGCAGGCCCCCGGATGGGCGGGCTTTGGCCCGCTGCAGCCGGGTTCCGGCGAAAAGCGAAACCCGGTGCGCAGCAGGGCTTCACGCGAGGGTGTGATAGACGTTCTGCACGTCTTCGTCCTGCTCGAGCTTGTCCAGCAGGGTCATCACCTCATTGGCCTCGGCCTCGCCCAGCGTGACGGCGGTGCCGGGGATGTACTCGTGCGTGGCCGACAGCGGCGAGAGGCCGCGTTCCTCCAGCGCCTTCTGCACCTGGCCGAAGTTCTCGAACTCGCAGCGCACGATCAGCTGCGGCTCGCCCTTCTCGCCGGTGCCTTCACCCATTTCCTCCAGGCCGTGGTCGATCAGGTACAGCTCCAGGTCGTCCTGGTCGATGCCGGCGGGGTCGAGGCGGAACACGCCCATCTTGCGGAACATGAAGGCTACGCTGCCGCTGCTGCCCAGGTTGCCGCCGTGCTTGCCGAAGATGCTGCGGACGTTGGCCACCGTGCGGGTGGGGTTGTCGGTGGCGGCTTCCACCAGCACCGCCACGCCATGGGGGGCGTAGCCCTCGTAGATGATCTCGGAGTAGTTGGTCGCGTCGCGGCCGGTGGCGCGCTTGATGGCGGCCTCCACCTTGTCCTTGGGCATGTTGACGGACCGGGCGTTCTGGATGACGCGGCGCAGCGCGGGGTTGTTGGCAGGGTCGGGGCCGCCGTTCCTCACGGCAATGGTGATGTCCTTGCCGATCTTGGTGAACTGCTTCGCCATGCGGTTCCACCGCGCGAACATCGTGTGCTTCCGCGTCTCGAATATGCGACCCATAGACTTCGAAAAACCCCGTCTGAAATGGCTGAAAAACTGCCGGGGGCATGCTCTGCCCCCGGCATTTAACCCCGAAATTGCAAGTTTGCCCTATTGCTGGCATCGACGGGGCGATTCGGACATCATTGCGCGCCGGCCCCCTCCCGGGGCGGCCACCCTCATTCCGCCGACATAACAGGAAATCACCAATGCCCCTGAGTGATATCGAGATTGCACGCCAGGCAAAGATGCAGCCGATCGAGAACGTGGCTGCCAAGATCGGGATCAGCAAGGACCAGCTGCTTCAGTACGGCCCCTACAAGGCCAAGCTTTCGCTCGAGGCGGTCAATGAGATCGGCAAGCGCAAGCCCGGCAAGCTGGTGCTGGTGACGGCGATCAACCCCACCCCGGCGGGTGAGGGCAAGACCACCACCACCGTGGGCCTGGGTGACGGTCTGAACGCCATCGGCAAGAAGGCCGTGATCTGCCTGCGCGAGCCCTCGCTCGGTCCCTGCTTCGGCGTGAAAGGCGGTGCGGCCGGCGGCGGTTACGCCCAGATCGTGCCGATGGAAGACATCAACCTGCACTTCACCGGCGACTTCCACGCCATCGCCGCCGCCAACAACCTGCTGGCCGCGCTGGTCGACAACCACGTCTACTGGGGCAATGAGCTCGGCATCGATGTGCGCCGCGTGACCTGGAAGCGCGTGGTCGACATGAACGACCGCGCCCTGCGCCAGATCACCAACTCGCTGGGTGGCCCGGGCAACGGCTACCCGCGCGAGGACGGCTTCGACATCGTGGTGGCCTCCGAGGTGATGGCCATCTTCTGCCTGGCCACGGACCTGGATGACCTGGCCCGCCGCCTGGGCAACATCATCGTGGCCCGCACCCGCGACAAGAAGCCCATCTATGCCCGCGACCTGTGCGCCGACGGCTCGATGACCGTGCTGCTGCGCGATGCGCTGATGCCCAACCTGGTGCAGACGCTGGAGGGCAACCCGGCCTTCGTGCACGGCGGCCCGTTCGCCAACATCGCGCACGGCTGCAACTCGGTGATGGCCACCCAGACCGCGCTGCGCCTGGGCGAGTACACCGTGACCGAGGCCGGCTTCGGCGCCGACCTGGGCGCGGAGAAGTTCCTCGACATCAAGTGCCGCAAGGCGGGCCTGAAGCCCGACGCGGCCGTGATCGTGGCCACCGTGCGCGCGCTGAAGATGCACGGTGGCGTGGCCAAGGAAGACCTCGGCAAGGAGAACCTGGAAGCGCTGCAGAAGGGCTTCGCCAACCTGGAGCGCCACCTGCAGAACGTGGCCAAGTTCGGCATCCCGACCGTGGTCGCGATCAATGCCTTCATCACCGACACGCCGGCCGAGCACGAGCTGATCAAGAAGCTGTGCGAGGGCGTGGGCTCCAAGGCCATCCTGTGCACGCACTGGGCCAACGGCTCCAAGGGCACGATCGAGCTGGCCCACGAGGTGGTGCGCCTGGCCGAGAGCGGCCAGGCCAATTACAAGCCGCTGTACCCGGACGACATGCCGCTGGTGGAGAAGGTGCGCACGATCGCGAAGGAGATCTACCGCGCCAGCGACATCAGCTTCGACAAGAAGGTCGCCGACCTGTTCAAGGAGTTCGAAGAGGGCGGCTTCGGCAAGTTCCCGGTCTGCATCGCCAAGACGCAGTACAGCTTCTCGACCGACCCGAACGCCAAGGGTGCCCCCACGGGCCACACCCTGAACATCCGCGACGTGCGCCTGTCGGCCGGCGCGGAGTTCGTCGTGGTGATCTGCGGCGAGATCATGACCATGCCGGGCCTGCCGAAGGTTCCGGCGGCCAACTCGATCAAGCTCAACGCCCAGGGCCAGATCGAAGGCCTGTTCTGATCCTTTCCATCCCCGGATGGAGAAAGGGGCCCGCAAGGGCCCCTTTTTTTGGTCGCGACTTCCTTCGGGCCGCGCCTGCGGTGCGTGAGCTGCCGGCTCACGGGCCGACGTAGTCGCCCTTGCCCAGGTCCAGCCCGTTGTGGCGCAGCAGGGCATAGACCATGGTGTAGTGGAAGTACACGTTGGGCGTGCCGAAGTTCAGCAGGTAGTCCAGGCCCACGAAGTTCAGCTCGCGCTGCCGGCCCGGCGGGCCGAGCTTCAGCGAGATGGCGCGGTCCTCCGCGCCCTCGAAGGCGGCGGCGGGAAGCGAGTTCAGGAACTCGATGGTCTTCGCCACGCGGGCCTTCAGCTCCGCGAAGCTGGTCTCGTTGTCCTCGAAGCGCGGCACGTCGTGGCCGGCCAGGCGGGCGCAGGTGCCCTTGGCCATGTCGGTGGCAATCTGCACCTGGCGGGTGAAGGGGTACATGTCGGGGGCCAGCCGTGCCTGCAGGATGGCGGCGGGGTCGATGTTGCGCTCGGCCACCCACTTTTCCGCCTTCTCGAGGATGTTGCCGAGGTTGGTGAGCAGGCGCGTGTACACGCCCACGGATGCACGGTGCATCGAGATGTTCATCAAGTGATCCCCTGGTTCTTTGACTGGTGCCGGAACGGCCCGCCAATGATACGGCGGGCGCGCCGGCCCGGCGGCGTCAGCGCCGACGCGCGGCGATCCAGTCCTCCACGCGCCGCTCCAGCAGCGGCAGGGGCAGGGCGCCGCCGCCCAGCACCACGTCGTGGAAGGCTCGCAGGTCGAAGCGCCCGCCCAGCTGTTCCTCGGCCCGCCGGCGCAGCTCCTGGATCTTCAGCATGCCGATCTTGTAGCTGGTGGCCTGGCCGGGCCAGATCAGGTAGCGCTGGATCTCCGAGCGAACGGCCGCCTCGGGCCTGGGTGTGTTCTCCAGCATGTAGGCCACCGCCTGCTCCTCGGTCCATCCCATCGCATGCAGGCCGGTGTCCACCACCAGCCGCACGGCGCGGAACATCTCGGTGGTGAGGCGGCCGAAGTCCGAGTACGGGTCCTGGTAGGTGCCGGGGATCTCGCGGGCCAGCGCCTCGGCGTAAAGCGCCCAGCCCTCGGTGTAGGCGTTGTAATTGTCGTGGCGGCGGAACTGCGGCAGGCCGGTCATCTCCTGGGCGATGGCGATCTGCATGTGATGGCCGGGGATGCCTTCGTGGTAGGCGATCACCTCCAGCTCCGGGATGGGCATGGCCTTCATGTCGGCCAGGTGCGCGTAGTAGATGCCGGGCCGCGAGCCGTCGGGCGCGGGCGGGTAGTAATGCTGTGCGGCACCGGCCTGCTCGCGGAAGGGTTCCACCCTGCGCACCACCAGGTCGGCCCGGGGCAGCAACCCGAAGAATCGCGGCAGCTGGCGCCGGATGTTGTCGATGGCGGCCGTGGCTGCATCGAGGTAGGCCTGCCGGCCCTCCTCGGTGTCGGAAAAGCGCAAGCGCGGGTCGGTATCCAGGTGCCGGAAGAATTCCGCCAGGCTGCTGGTGAAGCCGGTCTTCTCCTTGAGCTGCTCCATCTCCGCGCGGATGCGCGCCACCTCGGCCAGGCCGGTGCGGTGGACGTCCTCGGGGGAGAGCGGCAGCGTGGTCATGTTCCTGAGGGCGGCGGCGTAGAAGGCCAGCCCGTCCGGATGCCGGCTGCCCACGCCGGAAGGGTTCACCGGCGCCTGCGCCATGTCCTTCTCCACCCAGGCGATCAGTTCCTCGTAGGCCGGCTTCACGTGCGCGAGCAGCGTCGCCTGCGCGGCCTGCTGCAGCCCGGGCACGCGGCTGGGCGTGATCGCGCCCTTGGTGATCAGGCCCTCGATCTCGGACTTGAGGTCGGCCCACAGCGCCGAATCCGGCCCCTCGTCGAAGGGCGCGCCGGTGATGACCTTGCGCGCCTGGTCGAGCACTCCCTCGTATGCGAAACGCGGCGGACGGATGCCCTGCTTCGCCGAGGCGGCGGCGATGTCCAGGAGCTGGCGCAGGGCCCGCGGAACCTGCGCGAGGCGCGCCAGGTAGGCCTCGAGATCCGCCTCGGAGTCGACGGCGTGGAAGTTGATCAGGAAGGTGGGCAGCTGCGACTGCGCGCCGTTCATCTGCTCGAACACGTAGCCGTGCAACCGCCACGGCCACATGGCCGCGTTCATCTCGTAGCGGTACTTCCACAGCTCCCAGGACAGCTTCGCCTCGGCGTCGAGCTTCGAGTAGTCGAAGCGCCGCTGCATCTCGCGCACCGAACGGCGCTGCCACTCCAGGCGCCGTTCAACCCCGGCCAGCGAGAAGTCATCGAGCTGGTCGTTCAGGTCCTTGCGGCCGAGGAAGGTGAGTTCCATGGGCGAGAAGCGCAGTTCCTCCTCGTACCGGGCGTCCAGCCAGTTGTTGAGGCGGTCGCTTTCGGTGAGGCCGGATCCGGCCTCCTGCGGCGCGGTGGCGCAGGCCGTGGACAGCAGCAGGGCGAGAAGGGGCAGTGCACGCATGGCTTCCCGTACTCCTCAGGAGGATTCAGTCGCTGCCGGGCGTCTGGCAGGCCTTGCAGGCCAACGATACAGGCGGTGCTTCCGGATCGTCGAGGTCGACCGCCGTGAGCGCGCCGCCCCACACGCAGCCGGTGTCCAGCGCCAGCAGCCCGGGACGGCGAACGAGGCCCAGCGTGGACCAGTGGCCGAACACCAGCCGCCGCTCCGTGACTCGCCGGTGGGGATGCTCGAACCAGGGCAGCCAGGGCGCCAGGCTGGCATCGGGCGGGCCCTTCAGCTTCAGGTCGATGCGCCCGTCGGCGTGGCAGAAGCGGATGCGCGTGAGCACGTTGATGGTGAAGCGGTGCTTCTCCATCGCCGTGGCGGCATCGCACCAGCGATCCGGCCTGTTGCCGTACATCTGCGACAGGAAGCCAGGCGGATCCGCGCGCAGCGCGCGCTCGGCGGCGCGCGCATTGTCGAGCACGTCGGCCAGCGTCCATTCGGGCACCACGCCGGCGTGCACGAACAGGTCGCCGTGCAGCGGGTCGTCGATGGCCAGCGGCTGCTGGATCAGCCATTCCATCAGCGCGTCACGATCCGCGGCTGCCAGCACTTCATCGAGCGTGTCGCCGGGACGAAGGCCGCGCCTGGTGCCATGGTGCACGGCCAGCAGGTGCAGGTCGTGGTTGCCCAGCACGGTGCAAGCCGCAGCGCCGAGGCTGCGCACCAGGCGCAGCACCTCCAGCGAGCCCGGGCCGCGGTTGACGAGGTCGCCCACGAAGCAGAGCTGGTCGCGGTCGGGCGAGAACCGCAATTTCTCCAGCAGGGCCAGCAGCGGTTCGTGGCAGCCCTGCACGTCCCCGATGGCGTAGCGTGCCAAGGTGCGTTGCCGGTGCGTCTAGTGCAAAAGGCCCGGCACCGCCAGGCGGAAGGGGGCTATGGGGGCGTCGAAGCTCTCGCCATCGTCGTCCACCATCTGGTAGCTGCCCTGCATGGTGCCCACCGGGGTCTCCAGCACCGCGCCGCTGGTGTAGCGGAAACCCTCGCCCGGCGCGAGGTAGGGTTGCTCGCCCACCACGCCGTCGCCGCGCACTTCCTGCACCTTGCCGTTGGCGTCGGTGATGATCCAGTGGCGACGCAGCAGCCGCGCCGGTTCGTTACCCTCGTTGCGGATGGTGATGGTGTAGGCGAACACGTAGCGGCGACCGTCCGGGTCGGACTGGTCGGCGATGTAGCTGGTCTCGACGCTGACGCTGATGCGTGAGGTCATGCCGTGCGTTCGGCTGCGGGCAGGCGCACGGCGAGCACGTCGCAGGGGGCGGCGTGCAGCACCGCGTCCTCGATCAGGTTGATGAGGATGGACAGGCCATGGCGCTCATGGCTGCCGATCACGATCAAGTCGTGGCCGCCGGTGCGCGCGGCGCGCACGATTTCTCCCTTGATCGAACCGACCGCCACTTCCCACTGGGGGGCAGGGTCGAAGCGTGCGGCGAGCCTGGCCATCTGGCTGCGCGCGCGCTCCACCAGCTCGCCTTCGATCTGCACCGCCGGCAGCAGCGAGTCGCTGAGCGGCTCCACCGGCACGTACTCGACCACGTGCAGCATTTTCAGCGTGGTGCCCGCGGACAGGGAGGCGAGCGCGACGGCACGCTCGGCCACCTGGATGCCATCTGGGGAGACGTCGATCACCGCCAGGATGTTGCGATAGATGCCCATGAACCGAGCCTAATCAGGCAGGCGGGTTTCCGGCAAGCTCCGCCAGTGCGGCGAACTGCTGCGGTGACAGTGTTTCAGGTCGCGCACCCGGGTCGATGCCGGCGGCGTCGAAGGCCGCGGGCCCGAGCAGTCCACGCAGGGCATTGCGCAGGGTCTTGCGCCGTTGCGAGAAGGCCTGCGCCACCACCTGCGCATAGGCCGGCGGCACTGCGAAGCGCGGACCGGGCAGCACGTTGAGCCTGGCCACCGACGACCAAACCTTCGGCGGCGGGCGAAACGCGCCCGGCCCCACGTCGAACAGCTTCTTCATCTCGAACCAGGGGAACAGCATCACGCCGAGGCGGCCGTAGTGCTCGCTGCCGGGCCTGGCCACGATGCGGTCGATGACTTCCTTCTGCAGCATCACCGTCAGGTCGGTGATGTGCGCGCGGTGGGCCAGCAGGTGGAACAGCAATGGCGTGGAGATGTTGTAGGGCAGGTTGCCCACGACGCGCAGCGGGCCGCCGCGCTCGCCGGCCAGCGCGCCGAAGTCGAACTCCAGCGCGTCGCCCTCGTGCAGGCGCAGCTCCTGCGGCCAGCGCTGGCGCAGCGCGGCGGCCAGGTCGCGGTCGATCTCGATGGCGTCGACGGGGCCGATGCGTTCGATCAGCAGTTCGGTCAGCACGCCCGGGCCGGGGCCGATTTCCACCACGCGGTCGCCGGGACGCGGGTCCACCGCGTCGAGGATCCGCCGCAGCACGCCGGCGTCGTGCAGGAAGTGCTGGCCGAAGCGCTTGCGGGTGCGGATCACGGCCGGGTGGCGGGCAGGGCCAGTTGCGCAGCCAGCTCCAGCGCCGCGAGCAGGCTGCCATGCTCGGCGCGGCCGGTGCCGGCCAGTTCCAGCGCCGTGCCATGGTCCACCGAGGTGCGGATCACCGGCAGGCCCAGGGTCACGTTCACCGCATTGCCGAAGCCGGCGTGCTTGAGCACCGGCAGGCCCTGGTCATGGAACATGGCCAGCACCACGTCGAGGCCGGCCAGCTGGCGCGGCGTGAACACGGTGTCGGCCGGCCAGGGGCCGCTGGCGTCGATGCCGCGGCTGCGCGCGCGCTCGATGGCCGGCGCGATCACCTCGATCTCCTCGCGGCCCATGTGCCCGGATTCGCCGGCGTGGGGGTTGAGTCCGCACACGCCGATGCGCGGGCGCGGCAGCTTCCAGCGTGCGGTGAGGTCGCGCTGCAGGATGTCGAGCACCTCGTCGAGCAGCGCGCCGGTGATCGCTTCGGGCACGCGCGCCAGCGGCAGGTGGGTGGTGGCCAGCGCCACGCGCAGCGTGCCGGCGGCCAGCAGCATCACCGGACGCGGCACGCCGCAGGCATCAGCCAGGTATTCGGTGTGGCCGGTGAAGGCGATGCCGGCGTCGTTGATGACGCTCTTCTGCACCGGCGCGGTGACCATGGCGGCGAAGCGGCCGCCGCGGCAGCCCTCGAGCGCCCGGTCCAGCAGCGACAGCACCCAGCGCGCATTGCGCACGTCCAGGCGCCCCGGCGTCACCGGCGCGGCCAGCGGCAGGTGCTCGATGGTGAAGGCACCGTCCTCGCGCGGCATGGGCAGGCCGAGCAGCCGGGCGCGCTGCGCCAGCAGCTCTCGGTCGGCGAGGCAGGTAACGTCGAACGGGGCGTCGCCCGCTTCCAGGCTGGCAGCGATCGCCAGGCAGATGTCCGGTCCGATGCCGGCCGGCTCGCCGCAGGTCAGGGCCAGGCGCGGCCGCATGCCACCCACCGGCTCAGTCGTCGAAGGTCTCGACGTAGGACTCGTCGCGCAGGCGGCGCAGCCACAGCTCGAGGTCCTGGTCGGCCTTCATCTCCTGCAGCTGCATGTAGGCGCGCTGGCGCAGGTTCTCCTCGGTGGCGTCGACCTGGCGCCGTCCAAGCACCTGCATGATGTGCCAGCCGTACTGGGTCTGGAAGGGCTCGCTGATCTCACCCTCCGGCAGGCTGCGCATCACCTCGGCGAACTCCGGCACCATGGCGTCCGGCGCCTGCCAGTCGAGGTCGCCGCCTTCCACGGCCGAACCCGGATCCTCCGACAGGCTCTTGGCGAAGGCGGCGAAGTCCTCGCCGTTCAACACGCGCTGGCGAATGTCGATCAGGCGCTGGCGCACGGTGGCATCGTCCTGCAGCGCGTTCGGGATCAGCAGGATGTGGCGTGCGTGGATCTGCTCCTGCATCTGCGAGCCGGAGAGGCCGCTGCGCATGTCGTTGAGGCGCACGATGTGGTAGCCGTTGGCCGCGCGGATCGGGCGCGACACCTCGCCGGGCTTCAGCGCGGCGATGGTCTCGGCCAGCAGCGTGGGCAGGTCGGGGCCGCGGCGCCAGCCCATCTGGCCGCCTTCCAGCGCGGTCTGGCTGTCGGAGTACTCCACCGCGAGGCGCGCGAAGTCCTCGGTGGCGGCCTTCTCGTACACCTCCTGCGCGCGCCTTTCGGCCTTCTCGAAGTCTTCCTGGGTGGGCTCGGTGGGCACGGCGATCAGGATGTGCGAGAAGTTGTACTCGGCCTGCTCGTCCGGCAGCTTCTTCAGGCGCTCGAAGAACTGGTCCAGCTCGCGCGGGGTGATGCTCACGCGGGTGAGCACCTCGCGGCGGCGCAGGATCTGCCGCGCGATGTCGCGGCGCATGTTCTCGCGGAACGAGGCGTAGTTGATGCCCTGGCTGGCCAGGGCCTCGGGCAGCTGCGCCAGCGTCAGGCCGTTGGACTGGGCCAGCTGCGCGAGCTGGCGGTTGACCATCTCGTCCGAGACGTCGATGCCGATGCGCTGCGCGCGCTGCCACTGGATCTCGTCCATGATCAGGCGCTCGAGCACCGCGCGCCGCAGCACCTCGGGGGAGGGCACGGGCGTGTTATTGCGCGCCAGGTCGGCCGCCACCTGCGCCATGCGCTCGTCCAGCTCGGTCTGGGTCACGGCGCCGTCGTTGACCACTGCCACGATGCGGTCGAGCAGCACGCCCGGGGCTTCATCGGCAGGCGCGCCGGTGGCCGGCTGGGCCGCGATCGCAGGTCCTGCTGCCAGCAGCAGGGCGAGGGTGGCCAGGGCGAGTCGCGACATGGGTTTTCCTTGCATGATCAATGGTTAACGGGCCGTAATGCGGGTCAGCGGCGCCGCCGCGTGGAGTATCCGCGAATGGACCTTTCGAGGAAAGCATCGGCGGCCAGGCCCACGTTGGAGAGGCCCTTGAGCTCCAGCTGCAGGTAGATGCTGCGGTCGCGCTCGCCGGTGCGGCGGCCCACGTAGTCGCGGGCCACGGCCCGCACCGCCCAGCAGCAGCTGCTGTATTCGAAACCGGCGAAGTTCTCGATCACCTTCTTCTCGCGCAGCGAGTACTGCGAGCGGCCGTACAGCCGCCAGGTGTCCGACAGCGGCCACGCGAAGGAGAACTCGGTCTGTTCCATGCGGCCGCGCTGGAAGCGGTAGCCGAAGTTCACCACGCTGCGCGACTCGGGGCGGTACTGCAGCCGCACCTCGGCGCGCTCGGTGTTGCCCCGCTGCGGATCCCACTGCCAGCCGGTGTTCACGTTCCAGTGGCGCAGGGCGGCCAGCTCCACTTCGGCGATCAGGTCGGAGGTGTCGCCGGTGTCCGGCGGTTCGTCCGGCAGCAGCACCCGCGGCGTGCGCAGGTAGTAGATCTGGCCCACCGTGGCGGACAGGTAGCGCTGGCCCGTGCGGCTGCTGTAGAGCTGCGTGGTGACTCCGGCGCTGACCTGGTTGGCATCGCTGCGGCGGTCGAGGCCCACGTAGCGGTTGTCGCGGAACAGCTCCACCCAGTTCAGGTCCGGCTCGCCGGTGTCGAACACCGGCAGGTCCGACTGGTCCTCGTACGGCACGTACAGGTACATGAGCCGGGGTTCGAGGGTGATGCGGCGCTGCTGGCGCGAGCCGTTGATGGTCTCGAACAGCAGGCCGGTGTCCAGGCTCAGCATCGGCAGCACCCGCGAGGGGGTGCGGTCCTGGCCGGGGGCCGTGCCGTGCAGGCTGTAACGGGTGGCGTCCAGTCCCGCGGCCGGGCGCACGAACCAGCCGGCGCCGCCGTAGTCCAGTTCCAGCCGTGGTGCGGCGTGCAGGCGCCAGCCATCGACCACCTCGTCGTGGTGGAAGTTGGCGGCCTCGACGTAGGCGTCGTAGTACAGCGGCAGCGCGCCGGGCAGGCGGCCGTCGCTGCGCGCGAAGATGCGCGGCAGCTCGGTGTGCGGCCGCTCCTCCTGTGGCAGGGCGGCGTCCAGCGTCTGGAAATTGCGCCACATGATGCCGAGGTCCAGCCGGTCGTCGCGGTACTCGACCAGCGCCATGCGCGACAGGAAGGGCGTGCTGGCGTCGTCGGTGCCGCGCGCGAAGTCCTCCAGGTAGCGTGTGTCGCTGACATTGGCGGCATCCAGCGTGACGCGCCAGTTGCCCGACAGCTCGGTGATGCCCTGCACCTTCAGCCGGCTGCGCGTGCTGTCGGCGCGCTTGTCGCCGGGCAGGATGTTGCCCTCCACCGTGCCGCGGCCGCGGCGCGTCAGGAAGCGGTACTCCCCGCCGAAGTCCACGCCGCGGTTGGAATACCACGTGGGCGTGAAGGTGAAGTCCTGCTGCGGGGCGAGGTTGAAGTAGTACGGCACGGTCAGTTCCACGCCGCCGCTGGTGGAACTGCCGATGCTGGGGAACAGCAGGCCGCTCTTGCGCGCATTGCCCACCGGGAAGGAGATGACCGGCAGGCGCAGCAGGGGCACGCCGAAGAACTCCACGCGCGCATTGCGCGCCTTGCCCGAGCCGCGCGCGGTGTCCAGCGTCACCTGGTCGGCGCGGATGATCCAGTCGTTGCTGCCGTCGGGGCAGGTGGTGTACTCGACATCGGCGAGCCGGATCACGCCGCGGTCGTCCACCTGCAGCGAGGCGGCGCCGCCGCGGGCCGGCTTGCGCGGCAGCCTGAAGCGGGTGTCCTGGAAGGTGGCCGTATCATCGCCCAGCGATCCGGCCGAGCCGCTGATTTCCAGCTCGGGGTCGCGGTAGCTCAGGCCGCCCTCGACGTCGATGCGGCGCTCCTGCTCGTGCACCACCAGCTTGTCCGTGGAGACCTCCTGCTCGCCACGGCGCACCGTGACGCCGCCGCCCATGGTCACCGGGCCGTCGCGCTGCATCTCGATGGTGCCCCAGTCGAAGCTCCATTCCTCCGGGCCGGTGGCCGGATCGCGCCGCGGGGCTTCGCGGGCGAGGCGCCATGCGGCCTCGTCGTCGGGGCAGCGGGGCAGCACCAGCAATTGCGCCTCCTCAGCCACGGAAGGGCCCGTGCGCATGATGCCCAGCACGAGGGAGGCGACGAGGAAGGGGATGCGCGGGCTGGGCATGAGTGGGCCGATTATAATGTCCGCGAATGCCCTCCGACCCCCGACTTGCCGAACTGTCCCGGTGGATCCGATCACTGGGCGGCTTCGATCCCGACAGCATCCGCAGCGCTTCTGCCGACGCGAGCTTCCGGCGCTACTTCCGGCTGCGGCGCGACGACGGCACGAGCTGGATCGCCATGGACGCGCCTCCGGACAAGGAGGACCTGGCCACCTACCTGAAGGTTTCGGCGCTGCTGGAAGCCTGCGGGGTGCACGTGCCGTGCGTGCTCGCCAGCGACACCACCCTGGGCTTCGCCTTGCTGGAGGACCTGGGCGAAACGCACATGCTCACCGCGCTGTCGCGCGGCGAGGACCCGGAGCGGCTGTACGGAGAGGCGCTGGAGGCACTGGCCCTGCTGCAGCTCAGGGGCGATGCCGCCTCCCGGCAGCTGCCTCCCTATGATCGCGCCACGCTGCTGCGGGAAATGCAGCTGCTGCCCGAGTGGTACTGCGCCCGCCACCTGGGCCTGGAGCTCGCGCCGGCCGAAAAGGCGCTGCTGGAGGAGACCTTCGACTTCCTGATCGCCGAGGCGCTGGCCCAGCCGCAGGTGTTCGTGCATCGCGACTACCACTCGCGCAACCTGATGGTGCTGCCACGGCGCTCACCGGGCGTGATCGACTTCCAGGACGCGCTGCGCGGCCCGGTGGGCTACGACGCGGTGTCCATCCTCAAGGACTGCTACGTGGAATGGCCGCGCGAGCGCGTGCTGGCGTGGCTGTCCGGCTTGCGCGCGCGGCTGCTGGCCGGCGGCGGCGCCGCGCTGGCTGGTGATTCCGAGGCGCAGTTCGTGCGCTGGTTCGACATGATCGGCCTGCAGCGCCACCTGAAGGTGCTGGGCATCTTCGCGCGGCTGTTCTGGCGGGATGGCAAGAGCGGCTACCTGGGCGACCTGCCGCGCACGCTGGGCTACGTGCAGTCCGCGGCGCGCCTGTATCCGGAGCTGGCGGCCTTCTCGGCCTTCGTGGACGGGCAGCTCGCGCCCGGGCTGGCGGCCGCCAATGCGCGGGCGCTGGCCACCACCGCGGCGACGCCGGCATGAAGGTGATGCTGCTGGCGGCGGGACGGGGCGAGCGCATGCGTCCGCTGACCGACACCTGTCCCAAGCCGCTGCTGCCAGTGGCCGGCAGGCCGCTGGTGGCCTGGCACCTGGAGCGCCTGGCCGCCGCGGGTTTCACCGACATCGTGGTCAACCTGTCGTGGCTGGGCGAGCAGATCGCCGCGGCGCTGGGCGATGGCTCGCGCTTCGGCGTCCGCATCCAGTTCAGCCGCGAGCCCTGGCCGGCGCTGGAGACGGGCGGTGGCATCTTCAATGCGCTGCCGCTGCTGGGCGAGGAGCCTTTCCTGCTGGTCAACGGCGACGTGTTCACCGACGTGGATTTCGCCTCGCTGCGCCTGGCACCCGGCGACCTCGGCCAGCTGCTGCTGGTCGACAACCCGCCGCATCATCCGCGCGGGGATTTCTGGCTGCGCGACGGGCGCATCGGCGCTGGAGAGGGCGGGGGTGCGCGGAGGCTGACCTATGCAGGCATTTCCGTTCTGCACCCGGCCCTGTTCGAAGGCATGGCGCCGGGCCGCTTCCCGCTGGCGCCGCTGCTGGTGCGGGCCCTGGAGGCCGGCCGGCTGGGCGGGCAGCACCACCAGGGCCGCTGGATCGACGTCGGCACCCCCGAGCGCCTGGCCGCGCTCGACGCTGAACTCGCGGCCATGCGAGCATGAGCGCCTGATGAGCACGCTCAAGGGCATCAAGGTCGTCACCGAGCCCGCCGCGCCCTTCGCCACCAGCGCGCGCAGCGGCGAGAAATACCTCACTGCGCAGGGCTTCACCGCCATCCGCGATGGCCAGAAGGCGCGCGAGGGCACGCCGTCCGCGCCGCTGACCGGCAAGCCGCGCTGGCTGAAGGCGCTGCCGGCGACCGGCGAGCGCTACCGCGACACCCGCCGCATCGTGCACGAGCACCGCCTCGCCACCGTGTGCGAGGAAGCCAAGTGCCCCAACATCGGCGAGTGCTGGAACGCCGGCACCGCCACCATCATGCTGATGGGCGCGGTGTGCACACGCGCCTGCCGCTTTTGTTCCGTGGACACGGGCAACCCGCGCGGCTGGCTGGATCCCGAGGAGCCGGCCAACGTGGCCGAGAGCGTGGCGCTGATGGGCCTGTCCTATGTGGTGCTCACCAGCGTCAACCGCGACGACCTGCCCGATGGCGGTGCGGCACACATCGCCGCCTGCGTGCGTGCCATCCGCGAACGCTCGCCTTCCACCGCCATCGAGGCGCTGACGCCGGACTTCCAGGGGGTGCTGCGCGACGTGGAGACGGTGGTGGACTCGGGCCTTGCCGTGTTCGCGCAGAACGTGGAGACGGTGCGCCGCCTCACCCACCCGGTTCGCGACCCGCGCGCCGGCTACGAGCAGACGCTGGCGGTGCTGGCGCATGCCAAGCACCACCGTCCCGACGTGCTCACGAAAAGCAGCCTGATGCTCGGCCTGGGCGAGACCGACGAGGAGATCCTCGAGGCCATGGACGACCTGCGCGCCGCCAACGTCGACATCCTCACCCTGGGACAGTACCTCCGGCCCACGCCCAACCACCTGCCGGTCGAGCGCTTCGTCACGCCCGAGCAGTTCGCGCGCTACCGCGAGCAGGCCCTGGCGCGCGGCTTCCGTGAATGCGTTTCCGGCCCCATGGTGCGTTCCAGCTACCGCGCCGAGCAGGCGCTGGCCGGCAACAACGTGGGCCTGGCCACCCCGTAGCCATGCAGGTGCGCTGGCTGGGCCGCGCCGATTACGCCGCAACCTGGGAAGCGATGCGGCGCTTCACCGACGAGCGCGGCCCGGGAACCCCCGATGAGCTGTGGCTGCTGGAGCACCCGCCGGTGTTCACCCTCGGCATGGCGGCCGACCCGGGTCATGTGCTGGATGCCGGCGAGATCCCGCTGGTGCAGACCGACCGCGGCGGGCAGGTGACCTACCACGGCCCGGGCCAGCTGGTGGCCTACCTGCTGCTGGACCTGAGGCGCCATGGCCTGACCGTGCGCGGCCTGGTCACGCTGCTCGAGCAGGTGGTGATCGACCTGGTCGGCGCGCAGGGCGTGCAAGCGGAGTCACGGCGGGATGCGCCCGGCGTGTACGTGCAGGGGCGCAAGCTGGCCTCGCTGGGCCTTCGCGTGCGCCGCGGCGCCAGCTACCACGGCCTGGCGCTGAACGTGGACCTCGATCTCTCGCCCTTCGCGCGCATCAATCCCTGCGGCATGCGCGGGCTGCCGGTGACCAGCCTCAAGGAGCTGGGCATCGGCTGGCCGGTGGAAGAGGCGGGCCGGAGGCTGGCGCAGCAACTGCTCGCGCGTCTGGCCGTGGCGGGGCAGGGCACGGACGCCGTGCCGGGCGCCACGGCTTCCTAGAGCACCATCATCACGCCGTCGAGGGTGACCAGCTCGGCGTGCAGCGCGCGCAGCTGCTCCTCGCGCTCCACCCGCGGCACGTAGGTCAGCGAGGTGAACTGGCCCCGGGCGGACAGCCGTTCACTGACGCCGTCAGCGGGCAGGGGCCCGAAATGCCGTTCGAACACCGCATCCACCTCCATCCGCAGGGCCTCGCGGGTGCGGGCCACGACCTTGATGGGATAGTCGGAAGGAAACTCGATACGCGGGCGTTCCATTTGGCTAGAATACGCGCCCTTCGGCCCCGAGGGCACCGCGGAGAGGTGGCAGAGTGGTCGAATGTACCTGACTCGAAATCAGGCGTAGGTGCAAGCCTACCGTGGGTTCGAATCCCACCCTCTCCGCCACTTTTTCCTTGAATCCCTTGCCGGCTGCTTCCCCGATCGCCCGCTTCGCGGACGGCGGCCGGGAGGATGGCCTTCCCCCGATGCCGGGGCGGCCGCTGTCCTTGATGTTGCGTCGCACCAAACTGGCGGCTCCGCTCCGGCGGGCAGGCTTCACGGTGTCGCCGCGCAGACAGCGAAAAGCCTCTCAAGTTGCAAATAAACCACATGGGTTAGGGGTTGTACTGACTTGGCAGGCAAGGGTACGGGCATTAATCTGTTGCTCTGTGTCTACGGCTCACTCCATTCCCGTCCGCCCGCAGGCGGAGGTGCGGACCGCAACCGCAGATCCCCATACGAACTGGACGCGCCAGGCGCGCGAGATCGTCGATGATCTGCACCGCCGTTCCGCCCCCATCTACTGGACGGACTTCCTGCTGAGCGTCGGCGCCGCGTGGCTGCTGGCGGTGTTGTATTTCCGCGCGCCCGGCTGGGGGCCGGTGGCCCTGCTGGAGATGCTGGGCTCGGCCTTCCTGTTCTACCGGGCGGGCACCTTCATCCATGAGATCGTGCATTTCCGCGACGGCGAGCTGAAGTGGTTCGCGCGCACGTGGAACCTGTTCATGGGCATCCCGCTGCTGATGCCGTGGATCTTCTACCGCAACCACGTCGACCACCACAGCGTGCGCTACTTCGGCACGCCGGACGACGGTGAGTACCTGCCGCTGGCGGCCGCGCCGCCGGTGGAGACGATCAAGTACGTGGCCCAGGTCACCGTGCTGCCGCTGGGCGTGATCCTGCGCTTTGGCGTGCTGGGCCCGCTGTCCTGGTTCAACCGCCGCCTGCGCGAGTGGACGCTGACCGGCATCTACTCGGCTGCCGTGAGCAACCCGTACTACCGCCGCCGCTTCCCCAGGGAGGACGAGCGCCACCTGACCATCGTCGAGGTGCTGTGTTTCCTGTGGCTCCTGGCCGTGGCGGTGATGGTCGCCAAGGGCGTGTTCAGCGGGATGGTGATCGTGAAGGCCTACGTGCTGCTGGGCGTGGCGCTGGGCCTGAACTGGGTACGCAACCTCGCCGCCCACGGCTACGCCAACCGTGGCCAGCGCATGTCGCTGCCCGAGCAGGTCGCCGATTCCATCAACATCACCGGCCAGACCTGGCTGACGGTGCTGATGTTCCCCGTGGGCCTGCGCTACCACGCGCTGCACCACCTGTTCCCGTTCCTGCCTTACCACAACCTGGGCAAGGCGCATAAGCGGCTGATGGAACGGCTGCCCGCTGATTCCCCGTACCGGCAGGTCAATTGCGACAGTTACTTCAAGGCGGTGGCACGCCTGTGGCGCAACGCGCGCAACACGCCCCGCACGGAGTCGGCTATCAGCCTGTGGCGGTCGCGGTCGGCCAGCGCCTGAGCGCGGCCCGCTCGTGAACGCCAGCATTGCCGCGCCTGCCGGGGCCCCGGTCCTGCTGGTCAACCCGAAGAGCTTCCGCGCCTCCCGCTGGGGCAGGGCGCGGCGTGCCGCGCGCCTGGCGCGCGCGGCCGGCCTCGAGGTGGTCGAGGCCAGCGATCCCGCGGGATTCCGCGCCGCCTTCGACGCCATGCGCGCGCGCCGCCAGCGCGAGGTATGGATCTTCTCCGGCGACGGCACCATCCACTGGCTGGCTGAATACCTGCACGGGCCCGGGGATGGCTGGATGCCGGAACTGCTGCTGCTGGGCGGCGGCCGCGCCAACGTGGTGCCGCGCGAGGGGGGAGGCTATCCGCCGATGCGGGCGCTGCGCCGGGCCATCCAAGCGCGGCGGGCCTGCCGGCCGATGCGGCGCATCGCCGTGCCGACGCTGAAGATCACGCAGCGGGGCCAGCCTGAGCGGCTGGGCTTCCTGCTGGCCGGCGGCATGATCCACGAGGGCGTGCGCGTGTGCAGCGAGCACCGCGCCCGCGGCACCGGCTGGCTGCACCGCAGCTTCGCGGCCGATTTCTATGCGCTGCTGAAGCTGTTGCTGCAGGTGCTCACCGGCAGGAACCCGCTGCCACCGTACACGAGCATGTCGGTCCGGATGGACGATGGCCGCGAGCTGCCGGAATCGCCCATCCGCATCCTGATGGCCACCACCCTCGGCATGGAGGATGCGCTTTACAATCCCTTCGCCGCAGCCGGGGAGGGAGCAGTGAGAGCAACGGCGATTTCCGCCAACGCGCCGCATTTCTGGCGTCACCTGCCGGGGATGCTGCGCGGGCGCTTCGCGGCGGAGCTGACCCCGGCCAACGGTGCGCTTTCCGGCCGCTGCAGGGAACTGACGCTGCGCGGCCTTTCCGACTATTCCCTCGACGGCGAGCATTTCCGCGCCGACCCGTCCCTGCCGGTGCACATCGGTTCCGGCCTCGTGCTGACGGTGCTCAGGCCGTGACGTCGCCGGCCACCACCGACCTGGTCCCGCCGCGCAAGCGCGGCGCGCTGCGCATGCTGGCTTCCTTCGTGAGGCGCTACCCGGGGCGCAGCGCCGCGGCCCTGGTGGCCACCTTCGTGGCCAGCCTGTTCGAGGGACTGGGCATGTCGATGCTGCTGTCGATGCTGTCGATTGCCACCGACGAGAGCGGCGCGCCCACCGGCCCGCAGCGCATGGCCATGGGCGCGCTGTCGCAGATCGGCATCGAGCCGCGACCGGGTGCGCTGCTGCTGGCTGCGGTGGTGCTGATCTCGCTGCGCGGCTACATGTCACTGGTGGCCGCCAGGCAGGTGGGCTACACCGTGGCGCACATCGCCACCGACATGCGCCTGACGCTGATCCGCGCCACCATGCGCGCGCGCTGGAAGCACTACCTGGACCAGTCGGTGGGCGGCCTTTCCAACGCCATCGCCACCGAGGCACAGCGCGCGTCCGAGGGCTTCCAGCTCGGCGCTGAGATGGCCGCCATGGCGCTGACCTCCATCGTCTACCTGGCCGTGGCGTTCGCGATCTCGCCCCAGGCCGGCATCGGCGCGGCGCTCGGCGGCGCGGTGCTGCTGCTGGCGTTGCGGGTGCTGATCAGGAAGTCGCGCCGCGCGGGCCAGAAACAGACCCAGTTGCAGAAATCGCTGCTGACACTGATCGCCTCGCAGTTCGCCGCCGCCAAGCCGCTGAAGGCCATGGCGCGCGAGGAGCACGTGGACGCGCTGCTCACTGACGAGACGCGGCAGCTCGAGCACGCGCTGCGCAGGCAGGTGATCAGCAAGGGCGCGCTGACGGCCCTGCAGGAGCCCATGCTGGCCATCCTGGTGGGCACGGGCTTCTTCCTCGGCACCACGCTGCTGGACATCCCGCTGGCCGAGCTGGTGGTGATGCTGTTCATGCTGGCTCGGGTGGTGAACTACCTCGCCAAGGGCCAGAAGGCCTACCAGCAGCTGGTGATCCAGGAGAGCGCCTACTGGTCGGCGATGAGCACCATCGACGCGGCGCACGCCGCGGTCGAGCCGGACGGCGGCGGTCGCCCGGCCAGCTTCACGCGCGAGATCACCCTGCAGGACGTGGTGTACTCCCACGACGGCGCGCGCCGGCTGTTCGACCATGTATCCCTGTCCATCCCGGCGCGCGGGCTGACGCTGATCGTCGGTCCCTCCGGCTCGGGCAAGACCACATTGCTCGACCTGGTCGTCGGCCTGCGCGAACCGGAATCCGGCCGCGTGCTGGTCGACGGCGTGCCGCTGCCCGAACTCGACCTGCGCGGCTGGCGGCGGCAGATCGGCTACGTGCCGCAGGAATCGGTGATGGTGGATGAATCCGTGGCACACAACCTCACGCTGGGAGAGGACGTGCCGGAGGAGAAGATCCGTGCCGCGCTGCGCGATGCCGACGCGCTGCAGTTCGTCGACGCCATGCCCGAGGGCCTGGCCACGCGCGTTGGCCCGGGCGGATCGCGCCTGTCCGGCGGCCAGCGCCAGCGGCTGGCCATTGCGCGGGCGCTGATCCATGACCCGAAGCTGCTGATCCTCGACGAGGCCACCAGCAACCTCGACCCCGAGGCGCAGCAGGCCATCGTCGGCACCGTGGCGCGGCTGAAGACGCACATGGCGGTGCTGGCCGTGGCGCACACCGCCGGCCTGGTGGATGCTGCCGACCAGGTCTGGCGCCTCGCCGACGGCCGGCTGGAGCCGCTGTCGCTGGTGGAAGGAAGGGCCGCGCTCGGTGGCTGACCTCGGCGTGCGATTCAACCGCCTGCGGCGGCGGGTGCTGTTCCTCCTTGCCCGCGGGCTGGTCCGCGGCAGCGGCTTCGACGGCATCCGCACCCTGGGTGCACGCCTGGGGCGCCTGCATTATGCGCTGGGAGGGCGCACGCGCCGCGCCTGCCTCGAGGGCATCGCGGCGCTGCTGGGGAAGGAGCCCGGGGACCGGCAGGTGGCGGACATCCTGCGCGAGGCCTATCGCGTCAACACCATCGCCGTGCTCGAGGTGATGAGCATGGTGGACCGCAAGCTCGACCAGGAGCGGCTCTACAGCTGCTGCCGCGTCGACGGCCTGGAGCACCTGCACGCCGCCCGCCAGGGCCGTGGCGCCATCCTGCTGGCCACGCATTCGGGCAACAGCCTGCTGCTGGCCGCGCAGCTCGCCGACTCGGGCGTGCCGGTGACCGTGGTCTACCGCAAGGCGCGCATGATGTCGCCGGAGTTCTTCGCTTCCGGCCTGCCGCGCTATGGCATCGACGGCATCCTCGCCAACGAGGGCTTCAAGGCCTATGCGCGCATGGTGGACGCGCTGCGCAAGAACCGCGTGGTGTTCGCGATGATGGACCAGGGCGTGCGTGACGCCGAGACCGGCGTGCCCATGCGTTTCCTCGGCAAGGACATGCCCATGCCCGGCGGCGTGGTGCAGCTGGCCCGCCAGGGCCGCGCGCCCATCCTGCCGGTGGTGTCGCTGGCGGCCGATCCCGTGTGGTACTTCGCCATCGAGCCCCCGCTGGCACTGCTGCCCGGCGGCAGCATTGCCGATGACACCGCCGAGGTACTGCGGCACATGGAGGCGCAGATCCTGGCGCATCCGGAGCTGTGGAGCTGGCACCACCGGCGCTGGAAGAAATACCCGGTGGCGACCAGATGACGAAGCCCGTGGTCGCGCTCACCGGCGCCACCGGATTCATCGGCCGGCGCCTCGCGCCGATGCTGGCTGCGGATGGCTGGCGCGTGCGCCTGCTGCTGCGCCGTGACCCGGTGGTGAAGGAGTGGCGCGGCCTGCAACTGCAGGTCGTTGCCGGCGACCTGCTCGACCCGGCTGCGCTGCGCCAGCTGGTGGAGGGCGCCGATGCCGTGGTGCACGTGGCCGGCCTGATCAAGGCCGCGCGCCAGGCGCAGTACGACGCCGTGAACCACGCCGCCAGCCGCATGCTGGCAGAGACCATGCGTGCGCATGCCCCGGCGGCACGGCTGCTGCATTTCTCCACCATGGCCGCGCGCGAGCCGAAGCTGTCCGGCTACGCGGCCAGCAAGCGCGCCGGCGAGGATGCCGTGCGCGAGGTGCTGGGCGAGCGCGTCACCGTGCTGCGTCCGCCGGCCGTTTACGGGCCCGGCGACCGCGAGACGCTGGTGTTCTTCCAGATGGCGCAGAAGGCCATCGTGCCGCTGGCCGGCACGCCTGTCGCGCGCGCGGCAATGATCCATGTCGATGACCTGTGCTCGCTGGCGGTGGCGCTGCTGCGCGAACCCTCGCACGGGCAGGTGCTCACCGCGGCCGATGCACGGCCGGAGGGCTACACCTGGCGCGAGGTGTTCACCACCGCGGCTCACGCGGTGGGCAATCCCGGCGCACGGCTGGTGCATGCGCCGGCGCTGCTGCTGCGCGCGCTGGCGCTGGGCGGCGACGTGGCGAGGCTGTTCGGCGTGGCCAGCATGCTCACCACGCAGAAGTTGCGTGAACTGCGCCATGCCGACTGGTCGGTGCCCGCCAGCGAACTGGCGCGTCCGGCCGGATGGGCGCCGCGCCACGACCTCGTCGATGGTTTCGCGGGCGCGGTGGCGTGGTATCGCCGCGCCGGCTGGCTCTAGGGGATTTCCTGGTCCGCGCGCCGGCATTCCGGCCGGTCACCCATCCCAGGAGGATTCGCCCATCGTGAAGGAACCCTGACCAGGGGTGGCGTCATGCGCCGCAGGGCATCAGCGGCGCAGCGCAGTATGGCGACCAGCGTCGGCGGCGGTGTCAGGCTCACCCGCGCCGCGCACCATCTTCTGCAGCCGGTCGAGCGCCACCCAGAAGCCCTCGCCGTCGTTCTCGTGGCCCTGCCAGATCTCGGGCAGGAAGGTGGCCCGCGGCGACACCTCGTCGAGGATTTCGAACAGCGAGCGGAAATCCACCTCGCCTTCGCCCACCTGCAGGCCCTCGCCATCCACGCCGGCGGCATCTGCCACGTGCAGGTGGCGCACATGCCGGCCGATGGCGCGCACGAAGCCGTCGAAGGAATGGCGGAGGAAGGTGCAGGCCAGCTTGGAGTGGGACACGTCCAGGCACAGGCCGATGCCGAGGCTGGTGCACAGCTCGTCGATCTCGTCCGCCTCCACGAACAGATTGTGGAAGCGCTGGCCGCCGAAGTGCCAGGGGTAGGGCGGCATGGTCTGCGGCCAGATGGCCACGTCGGTGGTGTCCAGTTCCGACAGGCTCTTCGCCAGCAGGCGGCGGCGCTGCTCGCGCTCAGCCGGCGTCAGCGCGCGGTCCTCGGAGAAGCCGCCCACGTTGGTAACGATGCCGGTAGGACCGTCGCAGGTGAAGAAGCGGCGCAGCGAGCGCGCCTTGTCGATCACGCGCCGCATCTCATGCAGCGAGCGCTGGCGGTAGGCCTCGTCCGGCGAGGTCAGGTCGAGCAGGTGGTCGCCGGCGAACAGTTCCGGCGCATGCACCACCAGGCCGATGGGCAGCCGGCCACTGGGGAAGAAGTCCTCGTCGTGCAGTTCCAGGTCGCGGTAGCTGAGGTGGAACTCGAGGAAGTCCGGCGCGCACAGCGTGAGCAGGCGCGCGTGGTCATGGTGGCGCACCGGGATGCCCCAGGGGCGCGTGAAGCGGTAGCTGCGGCGGCCGCCGGCGGTCTGCGCCTGCGGGCGCTCGTCCAGGTCCGAGGCGAAGAACGGCGTGCCCGCCGGCACGTCGCGCGTGAGGCGGCGGCCGACCAGTTCCAGCTTGCGGTTGGGCTGCAGGCCGCGCCCCGGGCTGCGGACCTCGAGCATGCCGGCCTCGATCACGGTGCCAGCCGGGATGTCGACGCTGGCGAACACGGACTTGGCCAGCGTCACGCGGTTCATCATCTCGCCCTGCGTGAGCCGGCGCGGCCCTGCCGCGCCCACGGCTTCCTCCACCTGGCGGATGCCTTCCACCATGCGGGCGAACTCCTGCGGCAGCAGACTCACGCGATGGTCGCTGCCTTCCATGGAGCGGTCGAAGGTGAAGTGCTTCTCCACCAGGCGCGCGCCCATGGCTACCGCGGCCACCGGCACGAAGATGTCGCGCTCGTGGCCGGAGTAGCCTACGGCGCAGTGCCCCAGCTGCTTCAGGCGCGCCAGGTAGGCAAGGTTCACGTCGCGGAACGGCGCCGGGTAGGTGGAATTGCAGTGGAGCAGCACGTAGGGCGCGCCGTTGCGCCGCAGCAGGTCCACGCTCTGGCGCAGCTCCACCTCGGTGGTCATGCCGGTGGAGCAGATCAGCGGCTTGCCGGTGGCCGCCGCCGCCTGCAGCAGCCCGTGGTTGGTGAAGTCGGCCGAGGCGATCTTGAACGCCGGCAGGCCGTAGCGGTCGAGGCGCTCGAGGCTGGCTTCGTCCCAGGGCGTGCACAGCGGCACCAGGCCGCGGCGCGCCGCGTGGTCGAAGCAGCGGAACAGGTCGTCGGCGGACAGCTGGTAGCGCGCCAGCAGGTCGAGCACGTACTGCGTGCCGAGGTTCTCGCCCGCGGCGCTGCCGTCGCGCACGCCACCGTACAGCGTGTCCATGTCGCGCATCTGGAACTTGGCGCAGTCCGCGCCCGCGTCGGCGGCGGCGTCGATCAGGCGCAGCGCCAGCTCCAGGCTGCCGTTGTGGTTGTTGCCGATCTCGGCGATCACGAAAGTCGGCGAGTCGTCGGCGATGCGGCGCTCGCCGATGACCACGCCTTCGCCCGGCGCGCGTCGTCGCGCCACTGCCTGCAGGCGGCCGCGCGCGTCGAGGATGGGCACGTACAGCACTTCGTCCAGCAGCGCCTCGATGCGCTCGTGCGAATCGTCGGGGCCGGCGTACTTGAATACGCGGTTGGCGATGGACAGCGCCGTCGCGCCCGGGCCGCCGGGGCTGCCGGCGCCCAGCCAGCGGATCAGGTCGCCATTGGTGATGGTGCCCAGGAGCACGCCGTTGTGGTCGACCACGAAGGCGATGCGCCCGCCGCGGGTGTTGGCGATCATGCGCGCCACATCCTCGATCGAGGCCGTGTCGCGGGCGGTGTACGGGTGCAGGTTGCGGTCTGTCAGCATGGCAGGGGCCCGGACGGGTGTCAGTCTGGACAAGCGCCTGCATTGTCCGCCCATCGGGCGGGGTTTTCCATGGGGGCAAGCCGTGTGCGAGTGGCGGCGGGATGCCGCCGCGGTCAGAAGTACGCCGCGTGTTCCAGGGCGCCCGCCGCGCACAGCCACTGCCACTTGGCGGCCATGATCCTCTTCTCGCGGAAGGCGAGTCCTTCCTCGCGCAGCCACTGGCGGCAGGCCGCGATGGTCTGCATTTCGCCGCTGCGGTCGGCGTCGTCGAGGATCGCCACGAAGTCGCGGCGGTCCATCACCGTTTCCATCAGCCGCACCAGTCCCAGCCGCGAGTAGCGGCGCGTGCCCCCCGGCGCGTCCATGATGATGAGCTGGAAGGGGCCGGAAAGGCCGGCGAGGTCGTGCATGCGCGTGCGCCGCCCGCCGATGCGCATGTCGACCAGCTCGCGGCACAGCACCGGGTGCGCCACCTGCGCGGCAATGCGCGCGGCCCAGGCCGGGTCATGCTCCAGCGTGATGACCTCGGACTTGCCCAGGCGCCGCTGCAGGGCGTCCAGCAGCAGGCTGGTCTGGCCGGCGCCCACGTCCAGGATGCGCGCCAGCGGCAGTTCCACGTAACAGCGCAGCACCAGGTACAGCAGGCTGTGGTTGGCGGCGGAGCCGGTGGGAAAGAAGCGGTCCTCGATGCCCAGCCGCGCCAGCTCGCGCACGAACAGCTCGCGGTACACCAGCTCCATGGCCTCGTGCGGGCCATGGCGGCGGAAGAAGGACCGCAGCAATTTGTGCAGCAGGGGGAAGGGCGCGCTGAAGTTGCGGTGGATGTTCGACGTCACTGCTCATCCCTCCCGCCCGCATCAGCTCTTCAGCCCGGCGGCGTAGATCAGGTTGTCGGCCACGCAGGTGCCGGCCGGCGCGAACCAGCGCATGCGGCCGAGGCTGGCGAGCATGCGGCGAAGTCCCAGCGGGCGCACGCCGCGCACGCAGGTCTCGAGCCAGGTCTGCGCCACGATGCCGGTAAGCGCGCGCTGCGAATACACCCGCGCCGTGCGGTTGGCCTCGAGCAGGCCCTGGAGCCAGCCAGCGGCCCACTGCAGGTAGTCCGGATTGGCTTCCCAGTCCTCGTGCTTGATGCGGGTGAGCAGGTAGTGGCGCGCCAGGTCCTGGGGGCTGGCGGTGATGCCCAGCACGCGCAGCTGGCGGTCAATGAGCCGGTACTTGGCGTTCAGCAGGCGCTCGCGCGAGGCCTTGGTGGAACGGCCCTTGTGCTCGCGCTGGTAGCCCAGGATGCGCGGCAGGTTGGCCAGCCGGCAGCTGCCGGAGAGGCGCTCGAGCAGGTCGTGGTCCGAGGCCAGCTTGAAGTCGAGCTGGTGGCCGAAGCGGCGCAGCGTGGCGGTGCGCGCCATCACCGTGGTGTTGGCGTGGCTGGTGCGGAACAGCAGCGTGGCGCGCAGCTGCTCGTGCACCAGCGGCTTGGTCTGGATGCCGAAGAAGCGGCCGGTGTCGTCGAAGCGGCGCAGCCAGCCGCCGACCATGGCCACGTCCCGGTGGCGGTCGAGGAAGTCCACCTGGCGGCGCAGGCGACCCTGGGCCATGCGGTCGTCGCTGTCCAGCCAGGCCAGGTACTCCCCGCGCGCCAGCTCCAGCGCCATGTTGCGCGAGTAGGGGATGCCACGGTTGGCATCATTGCGGATGAGCCGGATGCGCGGGTCGGTGTAGCGCTGGATGACCTCCACGCTGTCGTCGGTGGAACCGTCGTCGATCAGCACCAGCTCGAAGTCGTGGAAGTCCTGCTGCAGGACGCTGTCGATGGCGTCCCGGATGTATGCAGACCGGTTGTAGACCGGAATGCAGACCGAGACTCTGGGGGAGGGCGTGCTCAAGTAGGACCTTGGGGGCAGGGGTCTGCGAAGTTGTGGGTTGTATACTACAGTCACGTCGGCTCCAGTGTCGGGCAGGCGCGCGATCTGTGAGTACCGTCGCCTCTTGCCGACACCCTGCGGATTTCCCGCTGTGGACGCGTTCGCGGCGACGTCCGACAATGCACCTGTGAACGCCCAACCCTCCTTCCCGGCTCCGGGGTCTGCTGCCGCCCCTGATGTCGCGGCAACGCCACATCCCGGTCGCAAGCCGGTCCAGCGCGCGCAGGACCGGCCGGCGCTGATCATCCCCGTCGAGAGTCAGGTGCGCGAGCTGGACGCCAAGCTGCTGCTGGCCTGCTGCGCCGTGGAGCGCGGCTACCACGTGGTCATCGGGTCGCGCGCCTACGTGCACTTCGCCATGGCCAGCGTGCCGCGCGGCATCTACGTGGCCAAGAGCATGCGCGGCATGAGCGCACTGATGTTCCGCCTGATCAGCGAGCTGGGCCATGGCATCGTGGCCTGGGAGGAGGAGGCGCTGGTGCATCCGCCGGCGGAGGTGTTCTATCCGCTGCGGCTGTCGCCCGACACCATCCGCCATGCCTCGCACCTGTTCGCCTGGGGCGAGGAGAACCGCGAGCTGATGGCGGCCTACCCGCACCTGCCACCGGGCCTGAAGATGCCGGTGACCGGCAACCCTCGCGGCGACATGCTGCGGCCCGAGCTGCGCAGCTTTTTCGACGAGGAGGTGCAGGCGCTGCGGCGCGAGTTCGGCGATTTCGTGCTGGTGAACACCAACTTCACCGACGTGAATCCCTACCTGCCCAACCTCGGCCTGTTCGTGCCGTCGAAGGGCTCGCGCCCGCGGCGCATGGGGCAGGCCGGCAAGGGCATGCCGCGCGATTTCGCCGAGGGACTGGAGCGGCACAAGCAGTCCATCCTCGACGACTTCCTGGAGATGATCCCCGCCATCGAGCAGGCCCTGCCCGGCGTCACTTTGGTGGTGCGGCCGCATCCCAGCGAACACCACGGCGTGTACCACGAGATCGCACGCCGCTGCCGCCGCGTGCGCGTCGCACACCGGGGCAATGTGCTGCCGTGGCTGCTGGCCTCGCGCGGGCTCATCCACAATGGCTGCACCACGGCGGTGGAGGCCTTCGCGCTGGGCGTGCCATCGATCGCCTACCTGAAGACCTTCAATCCCCTGTATGACCTGGATTTCCAGGGCCTGCCCAACCGCCTCAGCCGCCAGTGCCGCGACCTGCCGGAACTGCTGTCGGCGGTGGGTGCCGCCGTGCGCGGCGAGGCCGGCGGCGACGTGACCGCCGAACAGCAGGCGCTGATGGACCACTACGTGTCGGCGCGCGGCGGCGCCCTGGCCAGCGAAAGAATCCTCGACGTGCTCGACGCCGACTTCGGCCCGGCCTGGTTGGCCACGCGCGTGCCGGCGTTGCGCCGGACCCGCGCCACATTGCTGGTGAACTTGAAGGCCGCATTGACCAAGGCCAACATGCACCGGCCCGGCCGCAATCGCGCCGACTACCACGACCACCGCTTCCCGCGCATCAGCGCCGACGAGGTGCAGCAGCGCGTGCAGCGGCTGGGGAAGGCGCTGGGCCGCTTCGGCGACGTGCGCGTGCGCATGCGCGGAGAACACCTCTTCGACGTTCACGGGACGGGAACTGCATGAGCCTGCCAGCACCTCTTCTGAAGCTTGTCAGCCGCTTTTACAAGCGCGAGCGCGATCCGCACCGCGCCTTCGAGCTGTGGCGGCACTTCGACGAGAAGGTGGGCTACGCCGAGTACGCGGCGCGCTGCCGCGCCGCCTTCCGGCGCGAGCCGCCGCCGCCGGCCGATGGCGAGCTGACGCGCCGCGGCTTCACTTACCTGCGCGCGCTGGATGCGCCTACCGCGCTGTCCCTGGCCTCGGACCTGGAGCACCGCCGGCCCCAGCTGCTGAAGAAGGACAGCCGCCACCTGGAGGGTTTCCGCGTCGAGGACCGGCAATGGACCCGGGACCTGCTGGAGCGCATCCTGCAGGGCGACGTGGATCGCGCCATTGCCGGCTACTTCGGCAGCGAGTACCTGGTGCACTGGGTGGCACTGGCGCTGACCCGCCCGGTGGTGGGCGGCGAGTCGGTGTCCTTCCGCTGGCATTGCGACAAGGGCCCGAGCCAGCACCTGAAGATCATCGTGTACCTGAACCCCACGGCCGACCACGGTGGCAACACCGAGTTCATGGACCGCGACGACACCCTGGCGGTGGCGCGCGAGGGTTACCTGTTCGGCTGGTCGAAGCTGCGCACCAGCGAGGTGGAGGACCTGTCCCGCCTGGCGGGCCGCCCGCTGGCCACGCGGCTGGAGGAGCGCGACGCCGGCGAGGCGGTGCTGTTCGAACCCTCGCGCGTGCTGCACCGGGGCGTGACGCCCACGCGCGGCCCGCGCCTGACCGCCACGCTGTGCCTGCTGCCCAGCCCGGTGCACTGGCGCGAGGCCTACGAGGCCGGCGTGATGTCCGACCTCGCCGTCGACGACAAGTGGCACGACGACGCGCTGGCTTTCCTCGCCGACCTGCAGCAGAAGCTGGCGGCGCGAGCCGCGGCCTGATGCGTTGGGTCGCATACATGCCGCTGCGGGGGGGGTCCAAGTCCATCCCCGGCAAGAACATCCGCGCGCTGGCCGGCCGGCCGCTGTTCGCCTGGTCGCTGGGCGCGGCGCTGGACAGTGGCGTCTTCGACGCGCTGTGGGCAGGAACGGATTCGGATGAGATTGCTGCCGTTGTCCAGTCCACCTTCGGTCCGCGCGTGCAGGTGTTCCGCCGCGACGCCAGCACCTGCACGGATGAGGCGTCCACCGAGAGCGCGCAGCTGGAGTTCGCCGCCGCCGTTCCGTTCACGGTACTTTGCACCATCCAGGCCACCTCGCCGCTGACAAGCGCCGCGGACTTCCGCCAGGCACGCGCCGAGTTCGAGCGGCGCGGTGCCGATTCGCTGCTGACGGCCACGCGCGTGAAGCGCTTTTTCTGGAGCGATGACGCCCGGCCCCTCAACTACGATCCCTCGCGCCGGCCGCGCCGTCAGGAGTTCGCCGGCACGCTGATGGAGAATGGCGCCTTCTACTTCACGCGCCGCGAGGTGCTGGAGAAGACTGGTTGCCGGCTGGGCGGCAGGATCGCCATCCACGAGATGGCGCCGGAGACCGCCACCGAGATCGACGAACCCGGGGACTGGGGCGAGCTCGAGAGACTGCTGCGCGCACGGGAAGCGCGCGGCCACGCTGCTCGCCGGCGCGCTTCCCGCGTCGGCCGACATCACCGGAACGATTGACGCC
>CAYVZE010000005.1:0-4074 GCA_964455685.1 uncultured Steroidobacteraceae bacterium | reverse complement strand
GCTGCTCGCCGGCGCGCTTCCCGCGTCGGCCGACATCACCGGAACGATTGACGCCACCATCACCCTGGTGAGCGGCTGCGTGGTGAACGGCGACAACCATGCCGACGAGGCCTCGGGTGCGGACTTCGGCCAGCTGGACTTCGACCAGCAGACCACGTTGTTCACTTCGGCCGATGCGCAGGTCGTCGGCAGTGCCGGCAGCATCCAGGTGCAGTGCACGGCCGGCGTGGCGCCGCGGCTGGTGTTCGGCGCAGGGCAGAACGATGGCCAGGGTGCGGGTCCCGGCGATCGCGCCATGCATGACGGCAGCGGCAGCTACGTGAACTACCAGTTGTACAGCGATGCAGGCATGTCCACGCCACTGGACATCGGTGATGCCATCACGCTGGCGGACGACGGCAGCTTGCAGGCCGTGGCGGTCTATGCCCGCGCCTGGGGCGCGGCCGGCCTGGTGCCTGGCACCTACGACGACATCATCACGGTGGTGCTCGAGCTGTAGCCGCCAGTGCCGAAGCCGGCATGTCCGGTCACCCCATGACCCGCCTGCCCCGGGTGTTCACCGCGCGGGGCAGGGCCGGGGCACTCCACTTGCTTCTGCCCGCGGTGCTGCTGGCGGCGCTCTCCGGTCCTGCCTCCAGCGAGACCTCGGCCGGTTTCCAGGTGTCGGCGACGCTGGTGGCCGGCTGCGCGGTGGACGGGGTGGGCATGGAGGGTGATGCCGGCAGCTTTGGCGTGCTCGACTTCGGCGAGGGCATGGCGCTGGCCACCACCGGGCACAGCGCCAGCCTCGCGGCCAGCCAGACCCTGGTCCTGCGCTGCACGCCCGGCACGTCGCTGACCATGAGCATCGGGCCGGGGCTCAACGCCGAGGGCGGGCTTCGCCACCTGCGAGTCGGCACCGGCACCGACAAGCTGCCTTACCGGCTGTACCGCGATGCGGCTTTCACGCAGGAGATCGGCATCGATGTGCCGCAGGGCATCAGCATCACGGGCGACAACATGAACGACGTGCACCTGCCCGTGCATGGCCACCTGGTGCTTCCAGGCGCGCGCAGCCCGGGAACCTACACCGACACGCTGGTTGTCACCCTGCAGTGGTGACAAACATGGAGATCAACATGAGCAACCTTCAAGGAATCCGCGCGATCGTCCTTGGCGTGATACTGACCCTGTTGCCCGCGATGGGCCATGCCGCCGCCTCGGTGCTGCTGTGGCCCGTGGATCCGGTCATCGGGCCCGGCCAGCGCGCCAGCGCGCTGTGGCTGGAGAACCGTGGCGAGGAGCCGGTGCTGCTGCAGATCCGCATCTTCGCTTGGTCGCAGCGGCAGGGCGTGGAAGCCCACGACCAGCAGACCGATGTCGTGGGCACGCCGCCGATGGTCGAGGTGGCGCCGGGCGCCCGCCAGCTGGTGCGGCTGACGCGGACGGTGCCGGTGGCGGCCGGCCAGGAGCACGCCTTCCGCGTGATCATCGACGAGGTCCCGCGCCCGGCGGCCTCCGAGGCGCCGGATGGTGGCACGGTGCGTTTCCGGTTGCGTTATTCGATCCCGCTGTTCGTGTATGGCGAGGGTCTCGCGCCGCCGCGACCCGGCGCGGAGGCGGCAGCCGCGCCGCAGCTGGCCTGGCGCGTGGCCCGCGCGGACGGACGCGACTACCTGGAAGTGAGCAACCAGGGCCGTGTACACGCCCGGATCACCGGCGCACTGCTGGAGCAGGGCGGTGTGCGGGTGAACCTGGCCGAGGGCCTGCTGGGTTATGTGCTGGCTGGTTCGACCATGCGCTGGCCGTTGCCTGAAGGTGCGCAACCCACGGGCTTCCTCGCGGCGGTGAACGGGGCCGCGGAACCGCGGTCCCTGCCGATGGCGCGCTGAGCAGGGAAGTGGTCCTGAAGGGCACCGGCCATGCACACAGGCAACCACGGGCAGGCGCAGCGCGCGGACCACGCGCCGAGGCGTCGCGACCTGCGGCGCACGCGCCGGATGTCCCTGCTGCTGTTGCTGCTTGTTCCCTGTGCCTGCCCTGATTCGCGCCTGGAGCGGATGAAGTCCGGTGGCCGCGCGACGGTCGCCGCCGGCGAGCCGCCGGTGCCGGCAGTCGTGGCGGCAGGCGTTGCGGCAGGTATGGAGGTGCCCGCGCCAGGGTCGTTGGTGCTTGCCCATCCAGTCCCGCCCTCGAGCCGTCCCGTCGCGGATGAGTTGGCAGCCCGCGGGTCGATCGATCCCGCGGGACTCGTGCCGCCACCACGGCCGGCAGTCGCCGGCGTCGTCGCCATTCCACCGCCGGAGCCAGCGCCGTCCCTTGTCGAGGACATCCAGTACCTGGAACTGGTGGTGAATGGTGCGCGCAGCAACTTCGTTGCACCGGTCCATGTGAAGGGCGGCCTGCTGGCCATCGATGCTGCCGACCTGCGCCAGGCGGGGTTGCCGTTGCCAGGCGCTGCCGGGTCCGGGCGGGTGTGGCTGGATTCCGTGCCGCAGCTGTCCGTGCGCCTGGATACCGCGCAGCTCATGCTCCACCTTGCGGTGCCACCTGAATGGCTGCCCATGCAGCACGTCGGCTCGCGTGCCGCGCGCGCCTTTGCGCCGGCGCAGGCCAGCAGCGGCGCGCTGCTGAACTACGGGATCCATGGCCAGCATTCGCCGCAGGCAGACAGCCTGTCGGCCTGGACCGAACTGCGGCTGTTCGGCACCTGGGGCGTGCTGTCCACCACGGCTGCGGGACGCACGGGCGGCGGTGGCGTGGTTCGCCACGACACGCGCTTCACGCGCGTGGACCAGCAGCGCGCACTGACCTTCGAGGCCGGCGACCTGGTCACGCGCGGCACGGCGTGGAGCAGTGCAGTGCGGCTGGGTGGCGTGCAGGTCTCGCGCGACTTCTCCGTGCGGCCGGACCTGGTCACCTACCCGCTGCCGGAGTTCGCCGGGGAGGCGGCGCTGCCGGGGACGGCCGAGCTGTTCATCAATGGCTACCGCGCCGATGCCGCGCAGGTCCAGCCCGGACCGTTCCAGTTCACCGGCGTGCCCTTCATCAATGGCGCCGGCGAGGCCGTGGTGACCGTGACCGATGCGCTGGGCCGGCAGTTCAGCACCATGCTGCCGTTCTATGTGGCCGGCGAGCTGCTGCGGCCGGGACTGTCGGACTTCTCGCTGGCCGCCGGCGCGCTGCGCAGGAGCCATGGCCTGCGCAGCTTCGACTACGGGCAGGTGGCGGCGAGCGCGCACTGGCGCCATGGACTGAACGAGGTGCTGACGTTGGAGACACGCGCCGAAGCCGCTTCATCGCTGCGGCTTGCCGGAGTCGGCACCCTGCTTCAGGTGGGCAACCTGGGCGTGCTGAATTTGGCCGCCAACGGCAGCGGGTTGGCCGGCGAGAAGGGCTGGCAGCTGTCGGCTGGCTATCGCTACAGCCGTCCCGGTGCCAGCCTGGCCGTGCAGCACAGCCGGCACAGCGCGGACTTCAACGAGCTCGCGACGCTTGGCAGGGAGGGCGCCGCAAGCCGGACGACCACCCTCACCGCCGCCTGGCAGCTTGCCGGCAGCAGCTTGGGCGCCGGCTACTTCGACATCACCGGCCGGGACAGGCAGCGCACGCGCCTGCTCAATCTTTCCTGGGGAGTGCCGCTGGGCCGCCAGGCCAGCCTGCATGCCTCGGGCAACCGCGAACTGGGGCGGGGCGGCTGGACGGCCGGCCTCACGGTGATGGCCAGCATCGGCGCGCGACGGGGCACGGCCAGCGCCGGCGTCGAGCAGGGCAGCGCACGGGACCTGGCCTGGCGTGCGAGCTGGCAGCGCACCGTGCCCACGCAGGGCGGGCTGGGCTTTTCCGCCAGTGTCCACGATGGCGTGTCGCAGCCGCGGTCCGGGCAGGCCGAAGCCGTGTGGCGTTCCAGGGTCGCGGAGTTGCGCGCCGGTGTGCAGGGCGGCGGCGGGATGGAAAGCTGGTGGGGCGATGCCAGCGGTTCGCTGGTGATGATGGATGGCGCATTGCTGCCCGCCAACCGGGTCGGTGACGGCTTCGTGCTGGTGAACACCGGGCAGCCGGGCGTGGGCGTGCGTTACGAGAACCAGCCCGTGG